>JBBRBO010000142.1:0-9538 GCA_038205805.1 Desulfomonilales bacterium | reverse complement strand
ACAATCGGTATTTCAAAACCGCAAAAAAACTGGCTGGAGAACTCTTTCGGAGGTTCAACCGATTTCAAGGCAATCCAGCTTCTCTCAGAGACACTATCGCCGGGTTCCTATGACCGCTACTTTTAAAGACCAGAACTATAGTTAGTTATTGCTCCATTATGGAGCACTGAAGGCCTTTCAAAGGCGCTCTTACGACGATTTGGTCTTAGGTCGATAATTTTACGCGCCGGAGCGCGTACGCGTATTGCTTATACAGGTGGAAAGCCATGTACGCGTGTCCCCTCTTCCACTTGTACTTGCCGGTCAGATGGACGTCGCGGTTGTAAAGCTTCGAGACGGCGTCCGTATACCAACGGTAATTAAAGAGGCACGATTGGGAAAACTTGCTTCCCAGCAAAAGCTCCGCAGCTATTGTTTTTCCGGTAAGCGCTTGGGTATGAGAAACCGAGTCCTTCGAAGTACTCCTCGACTACCGATTGCGGCTCCTGGAGGCCGGTGGAAATATACCACCTGGGCTTCCGGTGGATTGTCGTAACGCGCAAAAACGCGGTCTTTACCGATTATCGTGTCACTCAGAATAGGACCCCTCATGCGGCGGCCTTAGCTGCTTTGGCATCTTCGGCTTCACTTTTGCTGAGGTGTGCAGTGTCTCACCCGAAAAGTCCCTGAACGGGCGACAGTGAGCGGGATGTTTGGGGAGGGACGGATTGGCCTTTTTAGTCAAAGTAGGCTAATTTTCTCTGCCGCTATGGGCGTCGGCGACCTCCTATTTACTTTAATTAGTAGTTGCAAAATGCTGTTTATAATGATACTTCTCGCTCAACTGTTTTTTGCGGGAGGTTTTTTATGGTATTTCAATTCTTCGTCATTTCCCTGCAGTGCGCCGCCTTGGCGGCTTTCCTGATTTTGTGGTACTTTTGGATCAAGAAGAAGATGGAAACATCTTTTTATTTAGATGACGAAGAAAATGTGCTGTTTCCCTTCCGCTATTTTTCTTGGATTCTTCTGGGCGCAATTCTCGTAACATGCGTAGCCCAGATTCATTTCGTACGTGTGTCTGCGTCAGTGCACGAACGTCTGGCGGCAGTCGTAACTTCTCTCAAGAAACACGATCAGCACACCAAGACTATAGAGGATCTGCGCAAAGCGATCGACCGACTGGCAGCAGACATGGATTCCGTGTCGAAAGTGGCGATGATGTCCGCAAGCGGCGCGAACGGAAACGCGGAATGCGGTGGGTTATCCGGTCCGAAGATAACCGAACCCGTTGGGGACAAGAAGGTCATCCCCATACCCGAGAAAGAAAGCGCGCTCGTCACGGCTCAGGTCTCTAAGACGGATGCCGGCCGAAACTTTGCGCGCGAGGCAAAGGCTTCAGCGGCAAGCGTTAAACCTTCTCCTTCAATCGAAGTTGCTGATTCCACCGAAAACGACGACGAGAAGGTATACACAATGCGGCTGAGCCGCACCGCTCACTCCACAATCGACAATTTACGCGTACGAAAAGCCCCCCAAATTACAGCTCCTATAATTGACAAACTTACCTCCGGATTGGAAGTGAAGGTAACGGAGAAGCGCCTTGTCACCGACGGAGTGTGGTTCAAAATCATTATGCCGTCAGGTAAGGTCGGATGGGTTGACTACCGTTATCTTAAACTAGGAGACAACACTTAGCTGAGCCACTGCAGTAATTAAAATGGGCCATACACGGCGGCGCCTGCTGACCCTCTTCTCCTTTCCGGCCACGGACGGGAAAGCCGACGGAAATCCGATAGTGCTTATCACGAACCGTGTGTAGCACAGCGCTCCAGGTAATGGCGCGTACCACCTCCATGTGTGCGCTCCGCCTTCAGTGCGGCCCGCGCGTGTTTGAAGACGCCCTTGTCCCATGTCCTGCAAACGCTCCCTTGCTTTGCGCTGGGGCCTACGTCCGTCGCAGCAAGCGCCGAGGTTACCATGCATATAATAGAAGTGTCTCCAGAGCATCGAGTGTGAAGCTATAATATAGTCAGATTACAAATGCTTGTCTGAAACAGATGGAATTATTGCCCGTGAACGCGGCCAACTGAAAACGTAGGGCTCCCTGTCCTTGGCGTGGTATACACTACTATTCATAACCAATCGTTATATCTGAATATAAGTTTCATCGTTAAGTAACACTAGGGGTGTAATAAGCTAACGTCTTGTAATAAATTATAATTCCTGCTTTACCGGTGAAGCAATTAGTTATTTCTAGTATTTACCTGTTTTTGACAACATTTGCTTGACAATCAAATTCTATCCTATTAGAAGAAGCGCACCTACATCAGCCTACCTTTGCAATCCTACCATTCCATCTCGCCCACTTGTCCTACCCGGCCGCCCCGGAGGGGGTCCCACCTTTTCGAAGACTCTCCTGTCTTATTGATTCGGATTATCAATGACTTAGCCAATTTTTACATGTCTCCCGCGCCTAGCACTCGCATGACGGCGCCTCAAAATCAGAGAGAGATATTTTCGGCAATGAAAATAAGCTGATAAGTCTTAGTTCTAATAGTGACGTCTCATCCATAAAGGTGAACTATTTCAGTAAATAGTAATGTAACTACTTGTTTTACATAATATATGTGAACTGTTCCGGACGTGCGGGAAACATGCTGATGGGGATCGTGTTGCGACAGTTCAAGCGCTTTCTAAGGGTGCGCCGGCTATAGTCTACTGGTGGTGGAAATTGATACGTCGAAGCGGAAATCTGCTTGACGCGCCGGCCTCGCCGTTCCGTCCGAGTGAGAGGGGTAGTATTGTGAGTGTGGTGCTCCGACATCCCGTGGGCGTATCCAACATCTTCGGAGGAGCGTTCACCATAGGAGATGAACATGAACATTTGTGACTGGTCGGTGTATGTAGTAACCGATAGCCGCTTCAGCAACGGGCGATCCACACTCGATATATTGGAACAAGCGGCCGCCGGAAGTGTATCGGCAGTTCAACTGAGAGAAAAGGATCTGTCAGGAAGACTGTTCTACGAGGAGGCGCTCAGCGTCCGGGATTTTCTCAAAGCGCGACATATTCCGTTCATCGTAAATGATCGTGTGGATATAGCTCTAGCAGTGGGCGCCGACGGAGTGCATTTGGGTCAAACCGATATACCCGTAGCCGCTGCGCGTCGTATGCTTGGACCGGGCAAAATACTCGGAATATCCGTGTCAAGCCTTGAACACATACAAGCAACTGATACACGAATAGTAGACTACCTGGGAGTAGGCTCCATCTTTCCCACGACCACAAAAATTAAGGAGGTCGCCCCCTGGGGATTGGAGGGCCTCAAGCGGGCGCGTCAAGCGACCACGGCCCCCATAGTGGCGATCGGCGGCATAAAAATCGAGCACGTAGAAGACGTAATAGCAGCCGGCGCCGACTGTATTGCGGTGGTAACTGCGATAGTAGGCGCCGAATCACCTGCAAGAGCCGCCATGGAGTTCGCGCTGCGAATAACGGCAGCGAAAGAGCGGCGGCAAGTCGGGAGATAATGTGAAGTGCGATAGATGGCGGCCGAGCGCGCCGCGTTCCCTCATGCGTGGATCTAAGGCCGGTCTCATAGGGTCCACGCCGGGTTCAAGCGGTAACTACTCTTATGAATAAGGGCGCTTGCTTGTGGATAAGGTCTCTGCTGGGTGCGGGCGCATCATGCAGCCGGAAATACGGAGGGGCGGAGTAAGTCCGCCCTCCGTCAGCCATTTACAGGATACGTAGCCTTTTTACATAGTCTTGGGTGGCTGTCGCACTCGTTTTTTCTTCTTCACCTTTGCTGTCTTTTTCTTTGCCGGAGTGGTGACCTTCTTCTCCGGCGCCTGTGCGGCGGGTTTATCGACCTTTGGGGTAGCTTTTTCCGCATCTGAAGTAATCGTATCCGCCTCGGTGGTCTCCTCGCGGGCTTCCGCCACAGTAGTGACGGCAGGCGCGGTCAATCCCGAGAGCACTGACTGAATCTCCAACGCAACTTTGTCCAGAGCTACCGCTATGTGCGGGAATAACAAGGCGTCGGTTAGTAGATTGAGTGTATCCGGTACGATACCTCGAGCCACCAGCGGTGAACAATTGCAATCCTCTTTTCCAACGACATACAGGCCCACGGCTTGGGATTGGCCTAACCAGGCCGCAACCAAAACGATAGACAACACAGCGATCAAAATGCGTCGCATGGCTTGTCTCCTAGTAATAGTATGGTGTAATTTTATTATACTGAAAGTGTGATAAAAATCAACGATTTCTTTAGGAATACCTAACCACTGACTTACGGTTAGCGTAGAATAAGCTTTAATGATAAGCCGTTGGAACAAAACACTAAGGTGATACGAACAAGTGGTTTTTCGTACCGTCAGAATCAGCGCTCCACATTTTCCACCCAGTTTGTTATCGAGGGGATCCTCAGACATGAGATACAACACTGCGGAAAGCGCCTTCCAAGCAGACGCGGAGCGACGTTTTGCTCCGTAAAGAACCCTGCCGACGTCAGGTAATCTGCCCGCTCGTAACTGCAATCTTGCTTTTAACGGTCGAGACCCTCTATAATCGCGAACTTAAACCATTCCGGTGAATGTGTCAGTGCCCCATTTTCTCGGGACATCGAGTTTCCTCCCATGAACGCCGTTTTCGCACTCCGGCCGCACTCCGCATGGGTTTCGGGTCAATCACCGGAAGGGTGGTCCCACTACACAGCTTGTAGGTGAGTTATGGTTGTTCGCTATGTCGGTCTTCTTTTGGCAATCTATATAGTTGTGGGTATCATTCAACCTGAGCCCGCGTTTTCGGATGAGGCAAAGGCTCAGGAAGAGAAAGGTATTAGCGCTCTGGAATCCGGAGATGCGAATGCAGCGGTGCGTATTTTTTCCAACCTGCTTTCTCACTCTAAGACCGCGCCGTATTATTATTATCGGGGCATTGGTTACGCTGTTGCGGAAAACCACAAAGCGGCCATAGACGATTACAATAAAGCCATAGCTTTGGATCCTCAACAAGCGCCTTTCTATATGCGTCGGGGTATCTCTTTGTTTAGAGAAACTAAATATGAAGAGGCCGTAAACGATCTTACAAAAGCGCTCAATTTGGATCCCGCTTCGGCCAATAGTCGCGTTTACAGGGCTAAAGCATATTTCCTTCTCGGCCGAAACACTCGGGCCATCGAAGATGCCGACACTATACTAAGCGCCCATCCCAAAACAGCGGAACTGCATCGACTTCGAGGTGACTTACACGCTTCCGGTGGTGATTATGAGAAGGCCATCGAGGACTACAATAACGCTATCAAGGTAACGCCGACGGACGCCTTGGCGTATAACAACCGAGGGATTGCCCTAGCGCACGCCGGCAGGACCAAAGAAGCAGTGGATGATCTGCATAAAGCGATGGAAATAGCCGCTTACAATGTTCAAACAGCGGCGAAGCAAAACACCAAGTAGGTGTGGTTAGGCCAGGGCATCACATCTATTTCTTATCTATTCAGAAGGGAGACTTGCCTCTCAGCAGGAAGAATCCACGTCCGCTTGAGTGGGGCACCGCTCCTGGTAGAGAATTCGTTCTTTGCACAGCATGACGCGGGCAGCGGGGATTCGCCGATACAAACCGTGCTGAAGCGCTTTATCATTGTCTGGTAGCTTAAGGCGTCAAGACCGGATCGAAGCATGTGCCCTTCCGAAACCTAAGTCCGTCGATGCAGAAAATACTTCACTGCCTCTCTTTTTTTCGCCACAGGGGCTTTTTTGAAAAAATTCGTCACTGCAGATCGTGCAAACGATAAAACCGGTGCTTTCGCGTCGGTTCCAATCGTCAGCGGCGTCTGACGAGCGTTGGCCGCCTCCAAGAAAGGTCCGAAATCCGCAGAACTTATGTTCTTCATCTCCTGTCGTAAGAAGGATGGATAGGCCACGGCGACCTCTTCGAAGAAGGACGGGAAAAAATCAGCGTTGACTGTGCTGTGGAACAGAATCGCCCTCCTTTGCTGTGTAGAAGCTGTGAAATCCGAAACATAGTCCTGTTGCGTCAAGCCTGTGACCGGACCGGACGCTCGCACGAGCGACCACACGTCCACCACGTCAAGTTTAGCGATGCAATCCAATTCATCCATAGTAAATCTAAGCCTTTGCAGAGCTGGTTTAACCCGGCGCAAGAAGGCATCCAAGGACTCAGCGTCAAGTTCTTCCAGGATCTCAATAATCTGCTCGCTGTTGCACTGATCGAGGGAAACCGACGACGCAAGCTGTAGGTGGCAGTGTTCCAATTCATGAAATACGCGAATGAGCTGCTCACCGGAAAAATGGCCCCATGGTATGAGGGATATGGTTTCCTCGGCGTCGGCTTGCGACATATGTAACAATTGAGTAATCATTACCTCCAGATCAAGCTCATCTATAGCCTCGTCGGCTGTAAGAATCCGTTGTAAGGGATTTAATCCCTCGGACAGAACGACCATGCGCGACCAACGTTTAAAGAACGTGACGTCGGATGTAGAATTCAGCACGTCCCACTCTGTAGCTATCATTCCCATAAGTTTTTGAGAAATGCGGATAACTTCACGTGCAAATAGAGTAGCGTCTTTTTGCTCCAGCCCGTGGCCTAGTTCTTGGATGATATCCACTACCACTGCTTCTATTTTTTCGCTAAACGGGTCCTGATCAAGCCCTTCGCCCACCTCCGCCAAAAAAGCGCGTAGATCGCTCATGGTCAAGGACACCGGGTCCGGCGCATCGAGGTAACCGGAAATGACCAGCGTGTTTACCAAGGCTTCCCGAATAGAATCGACTTCGGCAAGTAGCCCCGCTTTAACATTCACTGATTTATTCAACAATTCAAACGGTAGAAACTTTCGAAGTTCTAGTACGAATTCATAGCGATCCGTCTCTTCCTCGTAGTATGTGACAACCCCCGCGGACGTAAACATTTCATCGGACAGGGTAATAGATTCGAGTGTATAGAGCTCCGAATCCGTAAAAACGCTCATGGTGGCCAATCGCCTGCATGTAAGGTCTTCCATGCACTCGAATTCATCCTTGGTCACTAAAATAGGAACAATATGATCCGTCAGGAGTCGGCGCCGACGAGTCCGTAGTTTTTCGACACGTGTATACGTAAGACGGAAAAGATTCACCGGTGATTCGACCATAAGGAGTCTTAACCCTTCCTCTACATCCCCTTCACTGCGTAGCTCGAGACCTACGCCGATCAACCGGAGCACAATAGCCTGCACTTTCTCCAACTCTTCAGCCGACCGAAAGTCTATTTCCTTTTCCACCACGTATTTATTCGCCATGGCGAGACCAACGCGGATCACTTCATCCGCCCTGTCACGCGTAAAGATACCCTGTTCGGATCCGAGCGTGACAACTTTAGCGAAAAACGATTTTTCCTCATGAAGAATGAGACCGAAATCCATAAGAGTTCCTTAATGATGTAGACTTTCATACTGACGTGCCCCATTGAAAAAGAGACAAGACATATCTCTCCTCCGGGCTTCTCACGGTGAATTCCGGCAATCAGCCACTATAGGCGGATCATCATAATCAGTGCCTATGCGCCTCAGAGGTTGTAGTAGGCGCTGCGCTCTGCAAGCAGACAATAGGCTGTTACTCCTCTATAGGTGGAGTCTCCCGTCCCGTCAGCGTCGCTATCTCGAATAGCTTCAAGTCGTACTGAGGCGCAGCCATAGACCATCGTAGAACTGCCCAGGCGCTTCGACATTCCGGGAGCTATTTCACGCGTTCCATATACTTCCCCGTGCGGGTATCGATCTTTAGCACGTCGCCTTCATTGATGAATAAAGGCACTTGCACCGTTAGGCCGGTCGTGAGAACAGCCGGCTTCGTGCCGCCCGAGGCGGTGTCGCCCCGAACACCGGGATCCGTTGTGGCCACGGCCAGGGAAACAAATATAGGCACGTCCACTCCAATTGGTTTGCCGTTGTGAAATAGGACCGTAACCGCGACGTTTTCTTCAAGATAGTACTTGGCGTCGCCGAGCTGCTCTTGTGTAAGAAAAGACTGCTCGTATGTTTCGTTGTCCATAAAGTGAAATTCACTGTCACTTTCATACAGAAATTGCATCGCTTTTTCTTCGAGATTAGGCCTATCAACCTTTTCACCTGATCTGAAGGTGCGGTCGAGGACCGATCCCGTGATCAGTGATTTAAGAGTCGTACGGACGAAAGCGCCGCCTTTTCCCGGTTTGACGTGCTGAAATTCAACCATAGTGAACGGTTCACCGTTGATTTCTATTTTGAGGCCTTTTCTAAAGTCGGGAGTGGAATACATAGCTTCTCCTCAGTTTTCGTATTGTAGATTGCCGCCTACGCTCTACGCATCGTAGTCGAGTTTGCGCGACGGCGAATTGAAATCTGGTGATCTAGGGCAAGCGAACGTGGAAATCACAATGAGCGTGGAAGATTACGCCTCATCACGGTGGGACATGTGTTCGTGCGGAGGTTCAAGGGGTGTCGCATAGATAGGACGGCTTTTATGGTTGAGTTCCACGTGGAGCGCCGAAGACTGCATACTATTGATGCGGGCGTCCATAGATATTTGTCGCTTGTGGATGACGGACATGTTTGTATCGGCGCTTACCGGTATCGGAGAATTGAATTAAATACTTCCTAAGACGCTACTGGTCCGAATGTTTAATTGATTCCCCTAAGTAATTTCTTCTTCATTTTCGATAATACTTCCGGACCGTCTGCGCCCATGTAGACCAGGCTTTCCAATCGTGCGCCCCCGACACCCTCTATGTATACGCCCGGTTCTATCGTGAACACCATGCCTTCCTCGAGTTCCCCTTTACCACGTGGAGAGAGTGAGGGAGGTTCATGAACTTCCAAGCCCAAACCATGCCCTAAACTATGCGTAAAATACCGGCCATAGCCTTCCGTCTGAAGGCTTTCACGAGCGACTTTATCCAGATCAACAGCTTTGACGCCGGGTTTAGCAGCGGCCAAGGCCTTGTCGTGCGCATTCTGCACCGCTCCGACCATACGCGATTGTTCGTTGGTCGGTTTGGTTCCTGTTTTCACAGTAACCGTCTCATCGCTGTGATAGTCTCTTAAAGTGCATCCGTAATCGAGAATTACCAGTTCACCTTTCTGAATCAGCTTTGCCGAAGCAACGCCGTGGGGCAATGCGCTACGCGTCCCGGAAGCCACTATTGTCTCAAACGCAACGCCGTCGGCGCCATGACGAATAAAGAACTCCTCCAAACGCCTTGCTACGGCCGTTTCCTGCTTGCCTATCAGCCCCTCGCCTAAAAGTTCCTCACATGCGGCTGAAGCTATAGCAGCGGCTTGAGAGATAATAACCAATTCCTCCGGTGTCTTCCGAATTCGCAGGTTCATAATGAACTGAGGCTTCAAAGGTGTGAGCGTGACTTGAGCGCGCTTTTCGATCTCCTGCGCAAACTGATAGCTGAGGCGACCGCCTTCGACTCCCAGTTTCTTAACCTTGAATTTTTTCAGCAGCCGCACCAGCGCATCGAGCTTACTGCGCTCCACGTGAATGTGCAGTCCGGAGGTTTGCTCCTT
>JBBRBO010000141.1:0-9597 GCA_038205805.1 Desulfomonilales bacterium | reverse complement strand
CTGATTTATTTGGGAATATACCACCAAACGGCTGTGCAATGCAAGAACTAAATGCGCTAAATCACATAATATCAGGATGTTGAGCAAATCTAATGTCCCTAAAATTGCGCCCGACCAGATTAAGTCCGACAGCCTCCTAGGTAAATCGCTAATGCGGCAAAGCGATGCGTATGAAGCGGCGGCCAGGTCAGTTTGACGACACGCAACGAAAACGGAATTCTATTCTCGATCTTGACTTCATTACTTGAGGGTTTTATACTTGCCGAATTACACAAGGGGTCGGTTCAGGGTGCGTCGAACAATGTATTTTCCCCGCTACTTACTTTTGATAATAGTCTGCGCGTTTCTTGGAGCGTGCACCGCTCAATCCGGAACAGAGGTTTCGAAGGCCAAGCCGGTAGCCCCGCAGGGGTTCACGGCTAAAGTATCTGCGGAGGGCGTGGAGTTAGCCTGGAAAGACGTTCCCGGATGCAAGAAATACACGCTCTTCTGGGGCAATGAGCGTGGCGCATACTTAGGCATGATGGATCTTACAGATACTTCCATTCAGCTATCCGGCCTGAAAACAGGCCAAATGTATAGCTTTGCCGTAACCTGCTGGAATCTTTTGGGTGAAAGCAATTACTCCAAGGACGCTGTCGTCGTGTATGATAATGACCCCAAGCGTGCGCTGAGTCATCTCAGCAAGGGGAATCAGCTTACACACACCGGGGCTTTACGTGAAGCGCAAGCGTATTTATCCGCGGCAATTCGTCTCGATCCATATAACTCTGAGTCCTACCGCGAACGTGCTAAACTGTATGAAAAAATGGCCCGTGACGATTTAGCACGCGAAGATACTGTGGCTGCCGAAAAATGCTCAGAATCTCGTAAGTTATCCTCTTTAAGGCAGCCTGGTCCCCGTTTTTAACGCTGCTGTCCGGTGATCATTTGTCTTAATCGTTGCAATGTGCCTATGACCAGCATATGAGACGCAGCGCACAACCGGCCACATCACATATTTTCACGTTCATTGGAGGCTGCTGCGCTGCTCCTAAGTATGTAAGCGGGTGTAGTATAGAATTATGGCTCTCGCATCAAATATTATGATTGTGCATACTTGGCTGGTCATTGCTGCCGTCACTTTTTGCTTCGCCGTATTCTTATTGCTTATCAGAATGAATATGCAGCTTCTCAAGACGCTGAGGAGTCGCAGCTCTTTTGCAAGTTTCGTGTCGGTGAAGGCAAGCAGATCAGTATCCGTGATTATTCCAGCCAAAGACGAGGCCGCCACTATAGAGAAAGCTGTTCAGTCTATTCGGCAATCGCGCGGAGTGAAACCCGAGATCATTCTGGTAAACGACCGCAGCGTAGACGATACGTTCAAACGCATGTACAAGATCGCTTTTAATAATCCACGAGCGCGCATAGTAAATATCGCTGAGAAGCCGCCCGGGTGGACCGGAAAAACTTATGCGATGTGGCGCGGCGCGGCACTTGCCGAGGGTGCCATTCTGGTCTTTACCGATGCGGATGTTGTATGGGCGGAGGATACTCTTTTCCGAACGCTCAGTTTTTTTGAACATCACGTACTCGACGTTCTGAGTATTTTACCGGGATTCACAGAGCGGGGCTTCTTAGAGAATTGCGCACATTTGCATCTTGCGCTTGGTTTTGCTCATCTCAACTCTCTAGATGAGGTAAATTATCACGGGACCCGTGCGGGAGTTGCCAGCGGCTGTTTCATCATGCTCACCCGCGAAGCATACAATTCTCTTGGCGGTTGGAGCGCATTTCGCCGGGAAATCTCCGAAGATGTGGCCCTTAGCCGTGCTGTCAAGAGGCGGGGTATGAACTATCATCTCATACAAGATTCCCGTCTGGTGCAAACGCGGCCTTTTCGCACTCTTGCGGAAGTAACGGGATTTTGGACGCGTACATTCTACGGCGCCCCGGAAAGGCGCATTCCCACACTTGTAAAAGGACTCTTTACCTATGCTACTTTGGTGACGGTATCCATCATATTGCTGTCTGCGACCGGCGCTATCATCACCGGAGCCGTTAATACGCTCATGGTACTTCTATTCACCGTTGCGTTTCTTGCAAACGCAGCGTGTGTTCTGCCCTCATGTGTTCTCCTCGCCCATGAGAAAAGCGATTGGTTGTGGGGGTTAAGTGCGCCGATAGGTGTACTCATCGGTTTTTATGTTACAATAAGAACACTGCTAATCGTGCTCACAAGGGGAGGCATTCGATGGCGGGGATCTCTTTACAAATGAGCTTAAACGAAATAAAGGCTTATAATTGCGGGCGGAAAAATAATTGACCGTGTTCAAGCTTTGCTGTTAAGATCACCTCTCATTCCGCAAGAGCCCTAGCGTGAAAGGAGATTTATAGATGCATCGGCCATATGTCGGTTCGGGTCTTCGGTTGCTCTCATGTTGTTTCCTCATGGTATTGTTGATGGTTACCGTCGCGTGTGGAGAGGAATTTAAGACCTATACTAGCGAGGAATATGCCTTCTCTATGAAATACCCCGCTAATTGGGTAAAAGTTGAACCGGGAAACTATTATTTAGTTTTCCAGTCTCCCGACATGACGGACGGAG
Source organism: Desulfomonilales bacterium (assembly GCA_038205805.1). Lineage (GTDB taxonomy): Bacteria > Desulfobacterota > Desulfomonilia > Desulfomonilales > Desulfomonilaceae > JBBSBY01. The sequence goes on along the minus strand of JBBRBO010000141.1, from coordinate 7,010 downwards.
TGCGGAACCGCATACATGTGGCTGCTCACAGACCCGTCAAAGATCCGATGAATGTATTTCTTGAGGAGATGAGACAAGGAATTGCCGATCTGCAAAAAAAAGCTGGTAATAGCAAAGCGGCTCAGATTCTCGATGAGGGTGAATTTAAATCCGCAACGCCGGGAGCGTATTACTTTTTTTTACAAGTATACGACAAAACCTGGATGGACGTCGTCATAGTTTTTTTCAAGCACGAACAAACACTTCTGCGCATCTCGTGTCTTGCTCCCTCGAAGAGCATGGAAAAATTCCAACCTATGTTCAATGAAGTGCTCACATCGGTGCGATTTAACGATCAGACGTTACCTACTGCGAAACCTGGTTCGCCAGCAACCCCAGCGCTACCCACAGCAGAAGAGACTGCTCCAGCTTCACGAACACCTCAAGTGAAACCTACGGCTCCAAGCGGTCCGCCGACTCAAACCACCGGTCCAGCGAGTAGGCAGCCTTCCGCCCCACCGGAAACGGACCTTGCACCTGAAGACGAAGCTCAAGATGAAGTGCAAGCGCCCACGGCTCCAACTCCTGCACCAAAGCCTTCAGCGCCCCGTGGACCGGCTCGAGGACCGGAAAGATCCGGCGCCGGAATCATTAATTAGCGCAACGGAACCTAGCGAAGAGAGGGCACTTCAACAATGAATCTGAGCCGCGGCGTCGAACTGTTCAACTCTCATGAAGAATATAGACGCTTTCAAGAGTCTTTTGTAGTTACGGCTACTAATCGACCCGAGGCTCAACCTCTTCGTGAACGAGCAATTCAGCTGGCGCGGGCGCACGACGGTGTAACAAACGAGTCAGAATTGCGCCGAACTCTTGCAGACCTTGCGGTGTCGGTTGATTCTGAAAGCTACGCCACGATTGCGCCAATGTGCGCGTATCTGGCGCAAATCTTATTTAGAGATGTCTCAAATGCCATTCCAGCCGAAGTCAGGACACGAATTATCGACTATGATGGCCCTAAATTTTATTTTGTAGGACATACCTCCTACTTCGATTACATGCTTACCGGTGAACTCATAAGACGTCTCGGAATGGACACACCAGTTACGCATTTTGCCGGCAGCGTCACTCGGGGCTGGGTCAGCAACTGGATTAAAGGCTTCAGAGCGTTGTTCTTGCCCATGAGCTTTTCTCCGGTTCAGCACAAAGCGTATTCATGGTTCTCCGCTGCTTTAGCCGAGCGCAACGAAACGCAAGTGCTTTTAGCACGAACCAGTCGCTATACCGTTAGATCCCGTGACGGGGTACTACGTGAACCGTACGTTCCCCATGCGGTGGTCTCCTCGGTGAAGGCGGCGGGAAAAGCCCTTGTGATTCCCGTTGCAATCTCGTACGCAGCAATTCCAGAGGACCGAAACCTCCTGTCACCACCAATTTTTCCTTTGCTATCAATGGCCCCAAAGAGCTGGACACTCTTGGCTCGTCTAGCGCTGGGCTATGGTATGCCTGAGAAAGTCTTTAGTCAGCTCCACGGCGCATTCGGCGACGTGAGTGTCGATTTAGGCGCTCCTTTTGAACTCACTGACGACAAATCGCTGACGCTCCAGCGTATTTCTCACAGAGCTATCGAAGAGATTGCCAAACACAAAATGATCCATCCCAGCCACTTGGTGGCCAAAGCGCTGCAAGGCCTGGAACGAGTCAATTTTAATACACTTAAGCAAGCGGCTGAAAAAGAGCTGGACACAACTCGAGACTTCTTTAAGACCCGATATCGCAAAAATCCCCCTTTGCAGGGGACCATCGAGAGCGATTTACCACAAGCTATTCGTACCGGCATACGCACCTTGATACAACGAGGCGCCCTCAAGAGATCGTTTTTTCGTCGTACGTACTCACCGTCCAATCCAGTTCTTCTACGGTTCTACGGATACTACGGTGATCGTCGAATTTATCCCCTCAGCGGCCGAAATACAATGACCGTGGTGAATGCGGGAGTCTGGGGCTACACCCTGGCTCTTCACATCGGTGCAAACATGGTCAAAAAGCCTGAACTATCAGAACACTCGTTGATACTTTACGATTCTAGAGAAGATCTGATCGAAAAGCTCACCATGGAAGGTAAGCACCCTTGGCATTTCAAGGATATTGCCCTTCCCCGTTCAGTACGACCGGAGTCGGATTTCCTGGCGGCTGTGGGAGACACCTCGCTGATTCTCTTGGTGACGCCGAGCAAATATTTTTACGGAACCTTGTTGAAGGTTTTGCAGTCTGCGCCGGAAGGCAGTGATTTAGTAATCGCCACAAAGGGATTTGTGCCTGAAACCGGTTTGCTGCCGTGCCAGACAGCCCGCTATGAAATGGAGAGACTCGGCAATAGAATGCGTGTTTCCGTGCTGTCTGGAGCGAACCTTGCTCACGAGATAGTTGTCGGCGGCGCGGGGGTAACTCAGCTCGCTTGCGACAGCCCTCAAACCTTTGAACGATTAAAACCTCTTATAGAAACTCCTCTGTTCAGGATAGTCTACTCCGGCGATGTAATCGGGACTACCATATCCGCCGCTCTCAAAAATGTTTACGCTATTGGCTACGGCATCTTAGAGGGATCGAAAAAAGCTCCTGAAAACTTTCTTGCGACCTACAGCACATTAGTTACTGCTGAAATACGCCAGTTTGGTATGCTTCTGGGCGCAGCGCCTGAGACTTTTGATGCTGAAAGCCAGGTGTGGATGGCGGATCTACTCGCCACCTGTCGAGGAGGGCGTTCGGCAAAATTCGGGCGAGATCTGGCTGAAATGGATGAAAAGAGCGGTAAGTATAAACCGGCGAGGATTTTGCTGGATCAATACCGGAAAAAACGTATCGCGGTCGAGGGTTTTGAGGCGGCGAGATACGCCAACCGAATGGCGTCTCAACGCGGATTCCATCCTGCCATTCTCGGTGAAATTTACTCTCTGCTTCATGGAGGTAAACAGATAGACGTCAATGACTTTATGGAAAAATGTCTGGACGCCTTGACGCACAAGACTCAGCACCCTGTGCCTTCCATCAACAGAAGCAGGGCATTGCGCTATTAGGACGTCCTTTGCATGTCCCTCACCTATACCCCATACACGACACGCTCCCTACGGGCTCTCTCAGCAGGCGAATCCGTTCTGCAGCTATTTGTCATTATAGCCAAAGATGTCCGAAAGACACGATCTGGAGCGGACTATTTTGATCTTGCATTGGGCGATGCGCATGGGACCATTACCGGTAAAATGTGGTCTGATGCGATTAGTAGGTGTGCTCAGGCGTTCCAAGTGGGTGATTGTGTACGCATCGCCGGTAAAGTACAGGTTTATAAAGATAGCAGACAGATTATTGTTGAAACCCTACAGTTAATGGATAGAAGCGAAGCCGAGCATCTTATTCGGACTGCTCCGTGTGACGTTAACATGCTCATGTACGAAATCATGGAGGTGGCGTCTAGAGTTAAACCTAAGAGTCTTGCGAAACTGCTTTGCGTCATACTTGAGGAATACGGCGATGTTCTAAAAACGGCGCCGGCGGCTAAGGCTGTACATCACGCATACCAAGGTGGTTTAATAGAGCATGTCCATTCTGTAATGCACAAAGTTCAAGCACTCCTACCGCTTAATCCTACTGTCAACCCAAATCTTGCGCTGGCGGGAGCGATTCTCCACGACATTGGGAAATTGCGAGCCTTTAAGCATACTGTCGGCGGGAGTACAATAGAGGGAAGGCTTTTAGGACATATCGTTCTCGGATTAGACATTCTTCGCGAAACCGCCTATGCGTTGGAAATGAATCGAGCGCCATGGTTCCCGGAGCTGGAGCACATCATCGCTTCACATCATGGGGAACTGGAATTCGGTGCTCCAGTGCGGCCCCTGACGAGAGAAGCGCTTTTGGTTTCGCTTGTTGACAACCTGGACGCAAAGTTGAAAATTATGGAAGAGGCGCTCGAAAGCGCTAATCAAGAAGGCTTTACCTCTTACAACAAATGGTTACGGAGTAGGGTTTACGCTGGCCTCGGCAGCCCGGAGGAGATAGAATATGACGGACCTTGAAGTAAAACTTAAGGAAATTAGTCACCAAGTGGAAGCGCTTCGAGGTTATCTTTGACGTCTCGAGCAAGATGGCACGTATTCAAGAACTCGAGAAACAGCAACAACACACGGCTTTCTGGGCGGATCCTGCGGCCGCACAAGCCATATTGAAGGAACAAAAGCAACTCTCACGTTTAGTGGACGTCTGTAAAGCGCTTACAGCGGACATAGAAGAAACGGAAATTCTATTGGGTCTGGCCCTTGAAGAAAATGACCAAGGGGTTCTAGATGAAATAACAGGAAAGATTTGCCGATTAGAGGAAGAACTTCAGATCCTTGAAATTCAACGTCTTTTTTCTAGGCCGGAAGATACTGCCGGCGCTATACTGGAAGTGCACGCGGGTGCCGGGGGCACGGAAGCCCAGGATTGGGCTGAAATGCTCTTGCGCATGTATTTACGATGGGCTGAGCGAGAAGGATTCAGGGCGGAAATACTGGACACCCTCCCTGGAGAAGAAGCTGGTATCAAATCAGCGACTGTCTCTGTTGAAGGCGACTACGCCTTCGGCAGGCTGAAGGCCGAAGTGGGCATACATCGCCTCGTACGCATCTCACCTTTTGACGCCAATGCGCGACGACATACATCTTTTGCGGCTTTGTTCGTGTACCCAAGCGCCGATGATGAAGTCGAGATCGAGGTGAACGAGACGGAGCTGAAAATCGATACTTATAGGGCATCAGGCGCAGGTGGCCAGCACGTGAACAATACCGACTCAGCCGTGCGCATAACGCATTTACCCTCAGGTATCGTGGTTCAATGCCAGAACGAACGTTCACAACACAAGAACAAAGGCATGGCAATGAAGATATTGCGCTCAAGGCTTTACGACTTGGAATTGGCCAAAAAACAGGAAGAAAAAGACTGTTTAAACAAAGACAAGAAGGAAATCGCCTGGGGCTCACAAATTAGATCATACGTGATGCAACCTTATCAGCTGGTGAAGGATCATAGAACTAACGTAGAGATGGGCAACATTACCGCGGTCTTAGATGGTGATATAAACCGCTTTATTCAGGAGTATCTAGTGCTTCAAGCTAAAGAATCCGCATAATTTACGCTTCACCCGACGTAGCTTAGTTTACTTTCGATTCGAAGCTGCGCCGTTGGTCATTATTGCTCAACTGGATGTGAACTTCCTCAACCCAGACCGCCAGAAAGGCGGCTGCAGGTTCAGAAACCAATACGGGAACTACTGAATAGCTGCAGGGAGCGCCCTTAAGCCTCACATTACGCTCCTTAAAGGACGGGTTTTCCGTGTTATTTCTTCAGGGCGTCTGGAATAATAATGGAGGTTGTAGAAATTGAGTAAAAATATCGGGAGTAAAGTCGAGGATTTCCAGGTATTTATTTCCTGTTCCGCGCACCTAATCATAGCAGATGGGTCATTTTTTGCCGTGGAGTCATGAAATGATGGCTTCTCGTCGTTTGTCCATGATGTTTTGGTCTGAAGTGTAGCTATTTTCTTATATCAGCCCGTATGGGTGATTAATTGGCAATAAGTTGGCGCAATGCTCCCGTTGATCGAAACTTGAGTGTGCGCTGGCCCGGATGTTTACACTTTTTGTAGATGACGTGTCGGTCAGGGGCATTTCTCCTATCCCGATGGTCCGGAAGGTGAGAGTAAAACGGCTTTATCGCTGAACCCTGCGCCGGGCGCGTAGAATATAGCAGGAGATAGCTTTATAGCCCTTGCCTACAGTTCTGTCCTTATAGAGCAAGTCTTTTTATTGGCGTCTTGCCTGTCAATGACCCAGTTTAACGCCTCACAGAGGCGGTCAGTCAATTGCACGGATGTTTTTGCGCTGAAGTCCAAAACCATTCTCCTTCCAAGGTCAGCCACTCTGCAGCTCTCGTAACGCGTCCCATAAGACCCCTCCTTTTATTACGTATGTAATGTAGCAGAAACGCGTAATAATCGCGAGCCTCTCTAATGTAATTACCGCAAAGTGGTATTAGCGTTCGTGGAACGCGGGGAAGCCCCTCTGGAAATCGTGTATGCCACAGATGCTAAGCAAAAAGGTCCAGGTAGTGGGTGTGTTCCCCAAGGACACATATCCACCCATAGTATACCCTGCCGCAATAGTGGCAGGCAGCGAAACAGCCGCATCCAGAATGTTCCTAGACTTTTTGAAAACCAGCGATGCCCGACGCATAATGGCCGGCTACGGATTCAGCGCTCCATAATGGACTTCCTGGCGCTAACAGCAGCGGAGAAGGAAGCCCTCTCCTTGAGTCTCTGGATCTCCGGATGGGCGCTGGCCGGCAGCCTCCCCCTGGGAGTGCTCTGCGCTTGGGGATTGGCCCGTCGCAACTTTCCAGGTAAGATCCTCATGGATGGCCTAATACACCTGCCGTTGGTACTCCCGCCGGTGGTTACGGGATACGTGCTCTTAGTTGTGTTCGGTCGCAAAGGTTTGCTGGGCGAACCGCTTTACAAGTATCTGGGCGTCAACTTCTCGTTCAACTGGAAGGGAGCGGTTTTGGCGTCGGCGATTGTTGCGTTTCCACTTCTGGTGAGGGCCGTCAGGCTTTCCATCGAGAATGTGGATCAAGGGCTTGAGGCCGCCGCACGCACACCTGGGGCGCATCCCTTGCGTGTTTTCTTCACTATCACCTTGCCCTTAGCTATTCCTGGAGTTCTGACGGGTATGATTCTCTCATTCGCCCGCAGCCTCAGCGAGTTTGGAGCAACCATTACCTTTGTGTCTAATATTCCGGGAGAAACACGGACGCTTCCCCTTGCATTATATACGCTTACGCAGATGCCGGACGGTGAAGCCGCGGCGTTTCGCCTCTGTGTCATCTCGGTGGCGCTGGCTCTCGCTGCAATCATGACGTCCGAATTACTGAGCCGACGCATGAGCGCCCGATTGGAGGGATAAACCGTGATCGCTGTAGACATCAAGAAACGGCTCGGT
>JBBRBO010000140.1:0-9784 GCA_038205805.1 Desulfomonilales bacterium | reverse complement strand
ATCTGAGAATGTTTAATATGCCGAAAGCGGCCTTTTCTCCTTGAGAAAAGCCGGTTTCGGCCATTTAAAAGTTCTTGGAAAGGGGTTCGGGGAGAAGCCTTCTTTCAAGAAGGTTCTCCCCGATATTACTTCTTTGGCTGCGCATTGGTATCAGGCGCTGACGGCGGTTGTGTCGGGTAAGCGGCGGCCATTTTCTGCGCTTCTGAGACGACCTTCTCAACCAGCTCGGGTGGGCCGTTCACCTTGGCGCAGGAGCCGAAGGACAAAAGCCAGTTCAGCACCTCGTGAAACGATGCGGCGGTAAATTCGATGCGAATGCCGCGATTCAGGAGTTTGGTGATCTTCTGGTCGGGGCTCCAAGTTCGTTCGGACACATAGACTGCGGCCCAGTCGGTGAACTCGGCGTCCACCTTTTGGGGCGTCCACCCTTTCATGATTCCGAATTTCTCGCGGAAATAGGTCTCGAAGTCGTCTTTAGGGGGATCAAACGGCTTGGAACGATGCGCCGCAATTTCAATGGACTGGAACCTATGGATAGGCAGGGGAAAGCACGGCCCATCTTTGAAACGGGTTTTATCCTTTGGGTTCTTCGCCTTCCACGCATACAAATAGAGCGTGTCTCTGTGGCAAAAGAGTTTCAAGGGCTTTAGGTAATGGACTATGGTGATATCAAGGCCGGCGGACCAGTAAAGGGTCTTGCACACCCTTCGGGCTTTAATGGCCTGAATGAGCGTATGAATCTTGTCCTGATGGGCGGTGTAGTCGACGGCGCCGGGGGTAAGCCTCGCAAAAGCGCTCGGGTCGGCGGTTGTTTGGCCGCCGTCGGACAAGCTCCTTTCGGCCACATTGTAGGCTCGCTCGACCCGTTCCAGGTTATCTTGCCCCATGAGACCTTCGACAAAGGCCCTGCACATCCGTAGGGCGTCCAGGTCAAGTCCTGATAGATACGCAGCTTGGGGGAGTTTGGCCGGCCTTACAATGGCGTAGTAGGCCTTTCGATCCCGAAGTGTGCGCTCCAGCTCCAACTCATGGGAGGCTTCCAGAATCTTGATGAGTAGCGACACATTCTGCTTCGAACAACCAATAGCTTCTTCAAGCTCTTGAAGCGAGAGCGGCCGATTGGCAAAGAGCAACTTGATGAAAAGCTTCAGTACCTTTTCACCATGCTTTAAGTCGGGATTACGTTTCTTCGGCACGGCGGTCGCCTCCTCGTGTCATAGTCCAATTGAAGAAGTAATACTAGGAAGAACCGTCTTGAAAGCAGGTTCTCTCCAATATTACTACTTTATTGCGCATTCGTCTCAAGCCGGTGGAGTGGTGCGGTCGTTTACTTTACCGCTTGGATTTCTTTCCGGTCATGCTCTCGATGTCGATTCGTATGACGACGGCAAGCTTCAGCCATTTTTCATCATAGGCGTGATCGGCCGACCCGGAGTAATGTTTCATGAGCGCATCCAGCCCTTTTTTCTTCTCGGCGTCGCTATCCACGATGTGGGCTTTCCCGAAGCCGACGACGCTCAGGTAACGCACCGACCACTTGCACGCGGTTTCCTCTGTGAGGATTTCCACGTTGGTGTCCACCTCGAAACAGACGGCGTTGTTTTTTTTAAGGAGTTCCATTTTCCTCCCCAGACCGGAGGAATGGAAGTAGATGCAATCATCCTTGTACCCAAAGGATACAGGAACGATATAGGGGACGTTCCCGTCCGCTAGACCGATTCGACACACAAGGGCTTGTACCAGGATGTCTTCCAGGGCCTTCTTGTCGGTGATTTCTTGTTCACGTCTTCTCATGCAATCTCAACCGGAAGTATTGGGCACGCCTTTGCGACGATTCGTTCGGCTTAAGCCGGCCGTCTTTGGGTCGCCCCTTCCCCAAAAATATTTCTTCGACATAGGTGAAACATTTGCTCTTGCCGCTGCGTAATTGAAACTGAAGGCGGTAAGCGAGACAAACGGCGCCCGCATTTGGCCGGCACACGAATTGTAAACCGCTATCACCGGATGGAACGATGGATTGCTAGTTGGTTATACATCTCATTTTCGTGAGGGAGGACACAGTGACAAAAGGCACAATACTTATTTGCGACGCGAACGGCGGGGCAGCCGAGTTTTTGAAACCGCGCCTCGCTGCGCTCGGCTACTGCGTGCTCGTGACCGTCAGCGCCATCGGCATGGCCCGCGTGGCGAACCTCATCAAAACTGATGTGATTGTAACCGCTGCGACCCTCGGAAAAAAGGGCGACGGCTACGCGGCTGCTGAGGAGATGAGATTGCTCTTCAACATCCCGGTTATTTACCTCACCGGCGACACTGCTACGGCGATTTCCGCGGCCACGGACTACGGCCTGCTGCAAGGATCGCCCTATAAACCCCTCGCAGGGAACAAGCTCGTGATGTTCCTGAGAATTATGCTGCATCACAGCGCAGCGCACGCCTCCTCGGACAAGGCCGCAGCCCTTGACGCCCCAGGAGGCGCATCTTCCCGACGAGTGAGACCTCCCCGCCGCAGTCGCTCACGAAGCGTCCTTAAGCGCCGGGGCTACGGGCTTTACTCGGCCTTGATGATGTGGCCGCTGAGGTTGTCCACGATCACCGGCGTGTCGAAGTAGGTCACCAACGGCGCCGTCCCATACTTTTCCGTCACGAACTGCTTCCATTCACCCGTGTAAATCCGCTCAGCGTCCTCCCGGGACTCCCACAAATACACGCCCCCGCCCGTGCCGCCGTCTTCCGAGAGCAGATAATATTTACGGATGAGGCCCTGCATACCCTTGTACTTGGGCGCGGTGCTCTCGAAGATCTCCTGCGCCTGTTTCAGGCTGATGGGCGCCGGAAGTTTAAACTGGACGAATGCAGTTATCATGGATCGCCTCCTTTGCACGGCGTGGAAACTCATACGAATGAGCAATCAAAGAAGTAATTATCTTCAAAAATGACCATACCTTATCTTCACAACGAAGTCTGAAAGTAGCCAAACATTTGGGAAGCTTTTTTAGGATCAAACCCCCTGTATCCCCCTTGTCAGGGGGACATAAGGATACTGCCCGACGACCCTTTGACTCGGAGCCGACGTCCACGCCCTAACAAGGGGGCGAGGGGGGTTTTCAACGCCCATACCGAAAAATCTTCCATATTATCGTTGTTCGGCACATCCCGGACGTGAGACTTTCATGGGAACTTTACCATGGCCGAAACGAGCATTTCTTTAGGAGAAATGCTTTGTTTCGGCAAAGAATAAATGTGCTTAGAAAGCGGTTAGGAAGACCTACTTTGCAAAAAGATTTTCACCGATCTTAACTTTTTGAAAGCAAATTGGTATCAAGAGCTCCGCATAGTTCCCCGTTACGTTTCGTATCACATTCAGGTTATGGGATCAACATTGGACCGTGACGGAGATAAACGCCGCAATATATTAAGGAGGTTGGGTCGCTATTCGAGATTTGTTCGCGATATTGTTGACACAATGGGTTAGATCACGATAGAGTTACATAACCGGGGAGGGAAATCCCAAAGAAGGGATTTCGCCTCATGTTGAAGTTCACTACATCTCGAAAGGTTCGGCTTTTCCGGCGCATTCTGTCCCGAGGGACGCTTGTTTTCGCTCCATTGGCGCTGGTGTTTCTCATGTCCTCCTGCACGTTGCTGGCGCATTCGCCGCATTTGGCGCAACGCACGAAGGTGCCGCTCCTCGGCGAGAAGCAGGGGCTCATCACGGACCGGGCCGGCAATCTTCCCTACCAGCGATGGCGCATCAAGCCCTGGGACGACGAAATGCGCTATGTGTGGATTGTGGGGGATTACGACTTCCGCAAGCACGACAACGTGGAGCTTGTGCTGTACTTCCACGGGATGCACTCCAAGGATTATTATAGGGATTTCCGCCGGGAGTTGGATGCGCTCGTGAAGAAGCGGCCCCGTAATCCCTTCGTGTTCGTGGGGCTTGTGGACACTCCGTACGTGAATTATGCAGCGCAATCCAAGGACCGATGGAACTCCATGCTCTGCGAGGCGAACGGTCGGCCGGAGAAGCTTTTCACCATAGTCAACCATGTCTACAAGGCCATGAAACTGCGCTACCCGAACATCCGCAAGGAGAAGACTCACATCACCTTGACGGCCTTTTCCGGAGGGGGCAAAGTCCTGGATTCCGTGACCAATTGGCTGGCAAAGGCGGACGCGGATGATCCGTATGCGCGTATGTTCCGGACGAAGCTGGCCAAGATCGTCTACTTTGATTGCTGGTTCGACAAGAGGGTTCTTACGACAATCCCGTCGCTCCTGGAGAACAACCCCAAGATGAAGATCGTGGGCACGGTCCACATGAAGAAACCCGCGGAACACGCGGCGCTGCTCGCTGAAAAATTCAAGATTCGCAAGGAAAAGAAAAAAGACCCCCTCGTGGCGCTGGATGGGAGATTCACCATCTTCCATGACGACTCCCACTGGAACGCCATGATCTCTCGCCTCAAAGAGGCGCTGTAAGAATAATATTGGGGTAACCCTCTTTGAAAAGAGTGTTCCCACAAGCTTCCTCCCAGAAACTTGCAGCATTGCCGGAACCCTATTTTTTTATCGAAAATTGTGGGTTGCGGCGATTGCTCAAATTTTTTGAAGAGAGATGAGTGGACCGCACATTTCCAAGAAGCTTCCACCAATTTCTCTCATTCACCGGCGAGTAATACCAATGCGCTTTCAAACGCGTAATACCAATGTGCTGTCGAACGAGGAATATAGGTGAAGGACATTTTTGTAAGAGCAGGTTTCCCTAGCTACTATCAAAGAATGTTAAATACACCGCAAGTGGCTTTTTCTCCTTGAGAAAAAGCACTTGCGGCTATTTTGAAAGTTCTTGGAGAGGGGTTTGGGGAGAAACTTCTTTCAAGAAGGTTCTCTCCAATATTACTTTTTTTATTGCACATTCGTATAAGATTGGTGAAACCTCTTTCAGCAAGGTAGGTTTTTCGGACTTCTTTCTGAGAATGTTTACCATTCGCCGAAAGCGGCATTTTCTCCTCAGAAAAGCCGATTTCGGCAATTTTAAAAGGTCTTGGAGAGAGGTTCGGTGATAATCCTTCTTTCAAGAAGGGTCTCTCCGATAATATTTCTTTGACTGCAAATTGGTATACCCACGGTGAGTGAAACCACAGCATTTCGCACGTCCAAGAAAATCAATGTAATCGCCAATTACGCCGGCCAGTTTTGGATGTCGCTCATGGGCTTCATCTTCGCGCCGCTCTACGTGAAGTATTTGGGTATCGAGGTCTTCGGGCTGGTGGGGTTTACGGCGTCCATCACGGGGTTGTTCACGGCCCTGGATGCAGGCTTGAACGCGGCAGTCTTGCGGGAAACCGCCCGCAGCGCCGGTGATATCCGTACTCAAGGGGACGTGATTCGTACACTCGAGTGGGTCTACTGGCCCGTAGCGGTGGTGTCGGGCGCGCTGTGCATGGCGGCGGCGCCGCTGGTATCCACGTATTGGCTCAAGCCCGGCGAACTACCTGCCGGCGTGATCTCGAACGCGATCATCATCGCGGGGTTGATCCTGCTCTTTCGGTGGCCGTTTTCCTTGTATTCCGCTGCTATGCGCGGGCGGGACAAGCAGGTCGAGCTGAACGGCCTCATGATCGTATGCGCCGGTCTGCGGGCAGTGGGCGCCGTTCTTGTCCTCAGGCAGGTTGCCGCTACCGCGGAGGCCTTTCTCCTGTGGCTGGCGGGCGTGGAACTCCTCCAGACCCTTGGGGCCGCTTTCCTGTGCCGCAGCGGCCTCCGTCGGCCCCTGAGGTTCCGCCGTGACATCCTGCAATCCATCAAGGGATTTGCCTTGGGCGTGTCGCTGGCCGGCGTCGTCTATGTGCTCATCAACCAACTGGATAGGCTCACCCTGAGCAAAATGCTCGACCTCAAGCTCTTTGGGTATTACGTGTTTGCTCAGACTGCGGCAGGAGCCCTCAGGGGCCTTGTGTATCCGATCACCACGGCGTTGTCTCCCCATTTGGCGGCCTTGGCCGCACGGGACCACGCCGCTTTTGCACGGTTGTACCATCAGGCGTCGCAGTTGGTGAGTGTGCTCTTGGCCGCGACGGTGGCTACTGCGGCCTTGTTTTCCCGCGAGATTATCTTCGCATGGAGTGGGAACGCGGCGCTCACAATGAACACAGCGGGCCTGTTCGCCGCATTGGTGATCGGTATGGGGATAAGCTCGTTGGGGCAAACGCCGGCCGCCGCGCAGATGGCCTACGGGTGGAGTTCGCTGCTGCTGGTGATGAACATCGGGTCACTGGCGCTGCTCTTGCCGCTGCTTGTGGGGCTGGCTTCCGCGTACGGACCGATGGGCGCCGCATGGGCATGGATTGCGGTGAACACCCTGGGGCTTGTGATTGTCGTGCCGGCTATGCACTCGAGAATATTGCGATCCGAGCAAAGGGATTGGTGGGTTAGCGATGTCGCCGCGCCTGTACTTGCGGGAACTGCCGTGGCGGGCGTTATGCGCCTGCTTGCGCCCGTGACGGTATCACGGCTGTGGGGACTCGTGTTTGTGGGGATCGCGTGGACGCTTTCCCTGGCTGCCGCGGCCTTGAGCGCCGGACATGTGAGAACCCCGGCGCGGGAATACGCCCGTCGTTATTTCGGCGCGAAGATTGGCTCTTCCCCACGATGGCGGAAGTAGTGGGCTACGTTTTTCCCCACGCTATAGAACACGGCAAGCACGGAGATCACGGCGCAATTGGGGCGGCGGTTCACAAAATCGACCTTGAGCATCTTGGGCAGGCCGACGAGGATCTCATATGCACAGCGCCTCAGGGTGTTGAACAGCGTTATCTCATGGAAATAGCCAAAGAAGTTCCACTTCCATGAGGTGCGGATCACGGACCCCCAAGTATCTTGTTTTCTGTGAAACACCACGGCCTCGGGATCATACAGGAGCTGATACCCCGCCTGCTTCAGCCGCTCGGATATATAGCAATCCTCAGCGTTGGTTCTGAGGCGTTCGTCATACAATCCCACGGCAGTGAGAGAGGATTTGCGGAACAAGGCTCCGTGTCCGAAAAGGTATGGGGGATTGCGCAGTTCCTCAGGCCCCAGGCTTTGCCCCAAATGGAGCGCTCGCCACGCGTCCGGGGGCGTTTCAGTGAACAGCTCGAGGAGTTGCCCGCCCACGCCGGCGACGTCTTCCGTAGAAAGCCGCCGCGCTAGTGTTTCGAGCCAGTCTTCGCGGGGAGTGCAATCCGCGTCAAGACAGACCACCCAGTCGTGCTTCGATCCTTGAACGCCTGTGTTGCGCGCCGCCGAGAGGCCCTTGTTACCGTCGTGGGCGAGCAGCCGCACCGGAAAGCCCTCAAGAACGGCGCTGATGTTATCGGATCCGCCGTCGTCGATAACGATGATTTCATCCGGAGGTCGAGACTGCCCGAGGACGGCTTCAAGGGTGTCCTTGATATAGTGAGCCGCGTTATAGCAGGGGATGTAAAGTGAGATCCGATGCTCGGTCATGTGATGGTTATACATGTTCAGCAGCGAAGAATGAAGAGGCGCCTCGCTGCACGAGGGTTACTATGAGCAAGCGCGTAGCAAGAGCTTTTCTTTCCCGCAAAAACACGTAAATATACGGCTGGGACCAGCGCACGTAACTGGAGGCTCCAATGATTGTTTCACCGGCGATTCTCTCAGGTAAGCCGGAATTTGCTGAGTTTTTACCCATCACAAGACCGTGGACGCCGCGGTTCGATCAGCTGGCGCCGGACCTGGAGCGCTGCCTGGAAACCGGTATTCTCACGAAGGGGCCTTACCTCGAGCAATTCGAGGCTCACGCTGCGGACCTTTTGCAGACGCGGTATGTCACGGCGGTGTCGAGCTGCACCACGGGCCTTTCCCTGGCGTACTTGTGTCTGGGTTTGACCGGTGAGGTGATCGTGCCGAGCTTCACGTTCATGGCGACCGTGGGGTCAATTGTGTTGGCCGGCCTCACCCCGGTGTTCGCCGACGCGCTCTATGGCGACGCTAATATAGACCCGGAGCGAATCGAAGCTGCGATCACGGAAAAGACGTCCGCTATCGTGGCGGTTCACAACCACGGCGCGCCCTGCGACATACGGCGTATTCAGGAAATCGCCGACCGTCACGAACTCAGGCTCATCTTTGACGCGGCTCACGGCTTAGGGTCGGTCTATCAAGGCGAACCTGTGGGGGGCCAAGGTGACGCGCAGATCTTCAGCCTCAGCCCCACAAAGACCGCCACAGCCGGCGAAGGGGGACTCGTGGCCTGCAATGACCCTGATCTCGCCGAGCGAATCCGTATAGGTAGGGAGTACGGGCACTTCAGCGGGTATGACTGTCTCTTCCCCGGACCCAATGGTCGTATGCCGGAATTCAGCGCTATCCTCGGGATCCATAGTCTCACAATGCTTCACGAGGCGGTGGAGCGCCGGAATTGTCTCGCTGAGGTCTTTCGTCGGGAATTGAGCAACACGCCTGGTATCGGCTTTCAAGTCATCAGAAAAGGCGACCGATCATCCTATAAAGATGTTTCCGTGAAGGTCACCTCTGAATTCGGTATGACGCGTGACGATCTGGCGACCGCTCTCAGGGCGGAAAACATCGACTCGCGGGCGTATTATAATCCGCCGTGCCACAAGCAGACCGCTTTCGCAAAATACACGAGAGACACATCTACCTTGCAGGTAACCGAGCGACTCGCAATGGAATGTCTCAGCCTGCCCGCGTGGTCGCACATGAATGAGAGCGTAGTCGTGGGGATCTGCCGCGCAATCCGCAAGATCCATGAACACGCGGCCGCGGTGCGCAACTACTTGGCGCCTTTGAAAGAGAAAGGACAAGGGTGGGGAAGATTCTCGTGAGAAAAGCGCGCCTCAATCTCACTAATTTCATAGTCTATGGGTATTCGTCGTCTTTTTAGTGGAAAATACTCTTTTCACCGCGTATAAATGTCAAACACTTACCGTTCACCAGCATCACTGCCGCCATTTGCAATCACCTATGAGGTGATCCGGAGGAGAGATGAGTCTCTTCTCGGCTTTCAGCGAGCTGGAGGCGTTTCAGACTCGGTGAACCAGCACGCTAAGGGATTCGGATAGTGTATGCGCCGGTTATGCGGTGGAATGGTCCGACCACGGATAATGCTTGAGCAGGGGGATTTACATGGCGGTAGCGACACGGAAGCTACAACACGTTTGTCCAAAGTGCCGAGAAAGACTGGTGTTTCCGGCCCCGGAGCATAACAACGCTTTCATTGTTACATGCCGCTGCGGGAATAAGATCAAACTTCGTCTCCAGAAACCCGCTGAAGCCGAAATACGAGAAAAGCAAAGTTGGGACGTCTCCTGCGATGGGGAAAAGCTTTGCACACAGACGGAGGCGGAAATAAAGGTTCTGGTGCGCAGCGGCCAACTGCAGGCGGGCAATTTCATCCTCAGCGCCTCCGGCTGGTGGGAAATGCTCGGCCAGACTAAAGAATTTGCCGATGTATGCCGTAACCTCGAAGCGGATCCCGAAAACCCCACCGTGAACCTTGATCCTAAAGACTATGCGCTCTGATACGTGGGATTTACGTTTGATACCAATGTGCTGTCGAACGAGGAATATAGGTGAAGGATATTTTTTTATAAGAGCAGGTTTCTCTAAGTACTATGAAAGAATGTTTAAATGCACCGCAAGTGCCTTTTCTCCTTGAGAAAAGGCACATGTTGCTATTTTGAAATTTCTTGGAGATGTGGTTGGTGGGGGTTGGGGAGAAACTTCTTTAAATAAGGTTATATCCAATATT
>JBBRBO010000139.1:0-9848 GCA_038205805.1 Desulfomonilales bacterium | reverse complement strand
GCCGTAATCCGCTGTCCTTTAAATTGTGGGCGCCGGTAAATCGCATGTTCAGTTTAGAGACTATGAACGGGACGACAGCTCGGCGATCTATACACCTATTGGAGGTTATCATGCGAAGTTTGTTTATTCTCGCTGTTGCGGGGCTATTTCTTTGCGGAACTCTTTATACCTATGCAGCGGATACCGCTGCCTGGGATAAGGTTATGGAGGACGGCGCCAAGGCGTTAAATGAGGGTAATTTTAAGGTGGCGGAAGCGAATTTCAAGAAAGCTCTCACCATGGTGGATAAGAGTGATCCTAAATACGCGCAAACGTTGGTAAATCTCGGATTCATAAATGCAGCCCAGGGCAAGTTTCAGGAAGCTGAAAAGCTTTTGAATGACGCGCTGTCCACTGCGGAAAAGACTACAAAGGACGATAAACAACTCCTACCCATTATGAATAACTTAGCGGGAGTATACGCTTCCGAAGGCAAAATTGCCGAAGCGGAGAAATTGTACAAACGCGTGCTGGATATTTCAGAGGTGGCCTACGGCAAAGACAACCCGGAAACAGCTACGGCCTATATAAATATGGCCGGCGCGTACGCGTCCCAGGATAAGTTCGCCGAAGCGGAAAAGCTTTCCGTTGAGGCATTAGAAATCTACAAGAAAGCTTTGGGTAAAGACCACCCGGATACTGGTGTTGCCCTCAACAATCTAGGTAACATCAAAGCGGCTCAGGGCAAATTCAAGGAGGCGGAACCCGATTTCAAAGCGGCGCTTCAGATTTATGAAAAGAGCTTTGGTCCGGAGCATCCTGAAGTATTAGACATACTGCAGAATTTGGCTGAAGTGAATGAACAATTGGGAAATAAGGCCGAAGCTCAGAAGTTTATAGAAAGAGCCGAAAAGCTTCAACAAAAACTCGGAGCGCAAGAGCAGCCGGACGAAACTTCCAAACAGCCTGCTCAGCAGAAGAACTAGTAAAGCAATTCGCAATTAGAATTGCGGTGAAGACCTTTTCAAACGGGCGCGGGAATCGCGCATGAATGGTCCGGATGCAAAGATGATCATGAAACGACTCTTTAGATCCTACTGCTTTATTCGCCTTGAGACGGATAGCGCTTCCTGAGGTTAAGACACTGCGTGAAACTATTTCCGCCTTTAGCGGCGCGCTTATCCAGGGTTGCGCAGTTTGGCTTTTTCCAGTCGATGGGTTGAATTCGAACAACGACGTAGGTCCCGTTGCACGCGCCGACCAGCCGTGTGTCAAACATTTTTGTGATCGAACGTTTTTTTATCCAAGGAGCACACATGTACTTACCGGATATTTTTAAGCGCTTTCTCGATAAACATGCCGATATAGCTGAAGCATACCGCAAAGTGGGAGATCTTTGTGCCGCAGCGGGGCCGTTGGATTTGAAGACGCAGCATTTGGCGCAACTTGGCGTATGTATCGGAGCAGGATCGAAAGGTGGGGTGCGTTCGCACGCTCGACGAGCCATGGAAGCGGGAGCTACTCAGGAGGAGGTAGCGCAGGCGGTGCTCTTGTCTATGACGATTGTGGGATTTCCCGCCATGATGGCAGCATGGGGCTGGGTAGATGATGTATTCAATTCACAAGGATCGAGCATAGAGTCCTAGTGGGATGAGCGAGGGAGATATGCGCTCCCTCGTCTCTCGTCTAGGATTGCTTCACTTGTCGTAGGCGCTTGGCTGAAAGTTCAGGGTGACTGCTCGAGACGCTCTTTCACCCGGGCAAATTCCTTTCGTTCATCAGAGTAATCGGTGTTTTTTGACAGTATCCATAGCCCGGGATGGCGACATTGCGGCTAAAGCTGTAACCTTGCGGGTTCGAGCGTCGGCACGCCTGCTATCGGCTTTTCCACTGCGGTTGTCGCTTGCCGAGGAAAGCGTCAATACCTTCCCGAGCGTCCTCCTCCATGAGGTTAAGCGTCATAACGTTAACGGCATATTCGTACGCGCTTGCTTCTGTGGATTCGATCTGGTGATAAAAGGCTTTTTTCCCCAATGCGAGCACCACAGGGCTGGATTTGGCGATTTTAGCGGCAAGCTCCTCGGTGGAACTCGCCAATTGATCTGCGGGGACAACTTTGTTGATTAATCCCCATGCTTCCGCTTGCGCTGCGCTGATGAGTTCACCGGTCATGAGCATTTCCAGGGCTCGCTTGCGTCCAACGGTTCTTGATAAGGCTACCATGGGCGTGGTGCAGAAGAGTCCTATTTTCACACCCGGTGTGCCGAACCGAGCCGTTTCCTCGGCAACCGCCAAATCGCATGTAGCTACGAGTTGGCAACCTGCCGCCGTCGCAATCCCATGCACCTGGGCAATCACAATTTGCGGCACGTGGTGGATCAATGTCATCATGTCGGAGCATGCGGCGAAGATGCCCTTGTACTCGTCTTGATTCACACTCGACATTTCTTTTAAGTTGTGTCCTGAACAGAAGTGCTTGCCGTTAGCCCGAATGATGATGACCTTGCATGCTGGAAGGGCGCTCAGGTCTTCGAGTCCCTCGGTGATTTCCCGAATCATATTCCGGGAGAGCGCGTTAATGGTTGCGGGTGAGTTAAGCGTTAACATTCCGATCTCATTCTGTGTCTCGACTAGAATATCGTTAAACGTCATGTGACCCCCTTGGACAAAAAGTCGAAAAAATGTGTGATGTTGGCTACAGTGTGACTCAGCGCCTACTATATTGTCAAAGCAGACGGTTCTCAAGCGAAAACACATAATATATAGCTGGGAAAGACTAGCCAAGTAGAAATTGGAGACGGCATGCCATTCTTTATATATGCGCTTGAAACGTTCGCATTTTCTCAGTGGATGGTGCGAGGGGTGGTTCTATGCATCGCTGCTTTTACGGTGAGTTTTGTTTCCGACTGTAGGTGTGAGGCCCGCACGAAAAGCACACGCGTACAGACGTCCGCCGAGCTCTTGAAGCAGGGGAAGACCCAGTACGAAGCTCGGCAATACGCGACGGCAGCCCGGTCATTCACTCAAGCTCTTCAAAAGGGCGCCGGCGGCTCGGAGATACTGCTGCTGCGTGGTAAATGTTATGAACGCATGGGAATGATTCCCGCTGCAATCGCTGATTTCTCCAAGAGTATACGCCTCAATCCGAAAGATACCGCCGCCTATCTTGCACGCGGCGATGCTCGCAACTTCAACCAGGACCACGAAAGCGCAATAGCCGATTACAATGCGGTCATGGGTACGAACTCAACCAGTGTGGCGGCGCATATGGGGCGCGGTCTGGCCTATGTGGGTTTGCAGCAGTATGACCAAGCTATCAAGGATTATCAATGGATACTCAGAGTCCGGCCTAACCACTTAGAAGCGCTGGAAAACATGGGAATAGCATGTATGCTTTCGGGCCGGAAAATGGAAGCCATGACGTACTTTCAAAAGGCGATGGAACAAGAGAACGACGTCCAATGGCGCGGGCGCATAGATAAATGGATGGAACAGTTGCTGCAACAGGCCGACGCCGTAAGTAAGCCTGAGGGTATTCCCGGGAATAGTCGTTCTAGAGGGCTGTGGTAATTCCAGGTTGCTGGCAGGTACATACGTAAGCTGCGTTTTAGCGTGATGGAGCGACGGCTTCACTCGATTTAGTAAAGCTCCAGGTAACCTGAGCGCATGTAAGTCTAGGGGAGCGCTAAGACCTAAGCGCCCGATGGAGCAATTCCGCGGCCTCGAACCGCGAGCCTTGCGTACATTACAGGTGGCGCATAGCATCTCCTTGAGGGAGCACGGGAGCGCTTCCGGAACTTGACCGAATGTCGAGCCGGTGCTATTCTACGCTGATCTTTTTATGCGGCTTGTTGCCTTTAGCTCCAGCCGCTTTCGGTATTGCTTTGGCGCAACAACGACATTCTAGCGGAAAATCGGTCAAAGGGCCTTTGAAAATGTCCGCCTTAGGTCGTTTACAAAATTTATTCTTGTAGCATTTTGGGGACACGTATAGGCGTCTCCCCATTCTGGAGTGTAAGGTAAGATTATGGCAAAGGTTCGACCGTTTCGGTCCGTTCACTATAGCGATAAAATGTCAGATCAACTCGATCAGTTGATCACGCCGCCGTATGATGTGATTTCACCTGCCGGACAAGAGCAGTTCTACAAAGCGCATCCCGCCAACATCATTCGTTTGGTTCTAGGCAAGCAGTATGCCACCGACAGCGCGGCGGACAATCGTTATACCCGTGCAGCCGCCATTTTAGCAGAGTGGCTGCAAGAGGGTACATTGGTCCATGACGCACATCCTTCTTTGGTGGTTTACCGAATGGAGTTTGAGCTCCCGGACGGTGGGAAAGATGCCCTGGACGGCATAGTGGCGCTTGTTGAAGTGGATGAATACGGCCAGGGAAGAGTGCTCCCGCACGAAAAGACGTATAAGGGACCCAAGCAGGACCAGTTGCAACTCTTGAGAGCGTGCAAAGCCCACTTTACCCCGGTGCATGTTCTTTATCATGATGAACCCGGTGAGGTTATCGCCCTTTACAAGTCGTTAATGGAACAACAGCCTGATTTTCAGGCAAAAGAAGCTGACGGCGCCGTTCATAAGATGTGGGTCATTAGTGATGAAGACGTAATCCGCTCCTTTCAGGAGACCATGGCTCCCAAAACACTCTTCATCGCCGACGGTCATCACCGCTATGAGACCGCGCTGGCCTACAAGAAGGAAATGGAGTACTACGGTCAATCCGTAGAGGATGACGGACACGGCCATGTAATGATGTACTTGACCAGCATGTCTCACCCCGGATTAACTATCTTGCCCGCACATCGTATGGTGAAAGGCTTGCCCACTATCGACGCCGCAGAGATCGACAAAGCTTTGGCGCCTTACTTTGACGTGGAACGGCTGTGTTTCACTGATTCAGACAAAGAAGCAGTTTCAGCGAAGTTACTGGAGCGCATTCGGTCTTACTCTAATGTAGGCGGTAAGTTCGGCATGGTCGTGCACGGTGAAGACTGTTTTCGGCTTCTGCGCTTGCGGGATTTTTCACTTATAGACCCTCTTATGGACAAGAGTATACCCTCCAGTCTACGGGGTTTGGATGTGACGATCTTGAGGGAAGTCATTATGACGCGCGGCCTAGGAATGGATATGGAAAACTCAGAAGGCCACGTAGAGTATACCCCGAATGTGGCGGAAGCATTATCCAAGGCGTTAAGGGGCGAGGTTCAGGTAAGTTTCATACTGAACTCCACCCGCGTGGATCAGATGCGCATCGCCGCTGAACTGGGGCATAAACTACCGCATAAGTCCACGTACTTTTTTCCAAAAATCTGCTCGGGTATGGTAATGAACGTTTTTGACCGGTGATGCTATTTCCGCATGGCGGTAGTCGAAGCTGTTGACGTTCACGCGCCCGAACGACTTTGCGCATCAAATGAATCGCAGCCTACTCGATGGAGATTCGCCTCCTAGCTGCCGGCGCTGTATGCGCAGGTCATGCGTCGTATCGAAGGGGACATTCTGGAGAGCCGTGAATCTGCCCGGGGAAACCATAGACGGTCTTTTGCGTAATAAAATTCAGGTGATTCAGACTCGTTCAGGTTATCGTGTGTCTGAGGACGCCGTATTGTTGACATGGTTTGCTTCCCCGCGACCTGGGGACATATTGCTGGATGCAGGTGCGGGCTGCGGAGCCATAGCGTTCGGTCTTACGATAAAGTGGCCGGGAGTAAAAGTAATCGGTCTTGAACTGCAGCAAGGACCCGCGATTAGGGCCGGTAGAGGGGTGCGTCTCAACGGGCTGGAAGCCCGAGTGCTTATCGTGAGAGGTGACCTGCGTACCGCTAATACCTTTTTCAAAGCGACTTCTTTCGATGGAGTGGTTTCCAATCCGCCGTACTATGAGCCGGCGCGCGGTAGAATTAGTGTGCATGAGGAGAAGGCGTTATCTCGGCATCAAATGCTGATGCCCGTGGAGGAGCTTTTCAAAGTATCTCGTATTCTTCTCAAGATCAGTGGACGTCTCACCCTTATCTACCCGGTTTCCGGTATGGATCGCATAACTCGTGCTATGGCGGAAACTGACTTTAAAGCGTCTCGTTTGCTCTGGATCCATTCTCAAAAGAGTAGTGAGCCGGGCCTGGTATGTCTGGAGGCGCAGCGGACGATCGTGGCGGAACCATTACGGGAAGGCGAACTTATATTGTACGACGGCCCCGGCAGGCGGAGCCGCATAGCCGACGCCATTCTTTCGGGTGAATGTTCAGAAGTAAAGCCATGAATCGAACATGCTCTGCCCGGTTGCAAGAAAATTCTTAGCGCCGGTATGCATTGGCGCTTTACGTTTAACCGTGGGTTTTGTATAACCCTTTACGAGCACTCTCGGCGCCGCCATACTCAAATATGGAGAGCGGCTGATTACAAACTTTCCAGAGAAAAGCAATGCCGTTATTAGGCCTTACCAGTAGCGCTTTCGACCCTGCGGGGGCGCCCCACCCGCGCCCTAAACACAACTCCGCATAGAAACAAGGCATGCTAAGGGATATGATGATCAGATGATCCTATTCTGGTCGCGGTTTACGTGACCGTGAGGTTCATCTCAACCCCCAATGTTTCGACATGACGCCGACGCTTTAACTTAGCCGCGTGGCAACGAGGTTGATATGGAAGAATTCGGACGAATTAAGCGACTTCCGCCTTACGTTTTCCAGGTCGTGAATGAGCTTAAGATGAGATTACGCCGCTCCGGCGAGGATATAATCGATTTAGGTATGGGAAATCCCGATATTCCAACACCTGACCACATTGTAAATAAGGCGATGGAGGCTATTCAGAACTGCCGCAATCATAGATACAGCGCCTCAATGGGTATTCCGAAGCTTCGTCTGGCGTTCGCCGATTGGTGGCGCAGGCGCTACAATGTGGAGCTGGACCCCAACACCGAAGTCGTAGCTACCATGGGGGCCAAGGACGCTCTAGCGCATCTTGTATTGGCTACCATAACACCGGGCGATGTTGTGTTCGTACCGTCGCCGACTTATCCAATACACCCTTACTCCGTGGTTATCGCCGGAGGGGACCTAAGACACATTCCCATAGATCCGGACTTCAATTTTCTGGAAGATCTTAAAGACGCAGTGCGTCTTACGTGGCCTTTACCCAAAATGTTGATTATTTCCTTTCCCCATAACCCGACTACAATGGTGGTAGACGAGGATTTTTTCCGTCGAATCGTTGAATTCGCCAAGGAATACAAGATTATGGTTGTTCATGATTTTGCCTACGCAGATCTCACATTTGACGGTTATCGGGCTCCGAGCTTTTTGTCTGTTCCAGGAGCGAAGGACGTTGGGGTGGAAATCTTGTCGCTGTCCAAGAGCTATTCAATGGCGGGCTGGCGCGTGGGGTGCGCAGCAGGCAATCCCCAGATGGTTGAGGCGCTCCGCAGGCTCAAGAGCTACATTGATTACGGGATTTTTCAACCACTGCAGATTGCCTCGATAATTGCTTTGAATGAAGATCAGGAATGTGTTCAGGACATAGTAAAGGAGTATAAGGGCAGGCGTGACGCCCTGTGTCATGGCCTCAATGATTTAGGCTGGAGTGTAACACCGCCTAAAGGCACCATGTTCCTGTGGGCCAAAATTCCCGAACAATACCGTCACATGGGTTCGCTTGAGTTCTCGAAGGCCATGACGGAGCAAGCGAGAGTTGCCGTGAGTCCCGGCATCGGTTTCGGCCCGTACGGTGACGAGTATGTGCGCTTTGCGTTGGTTGAAAATAAAATGCGGATCAACCAAGCCATACGCGGAATACGACAGTTCCTGAACAAAGGGGAGTTACCGTCGGCGGGTAAGCAAACGAGCGGCGCTGTTTCGGCCTCAGTCTAATGCCGACTTTACACTAGACGGGAGGACACCGTCCTCTCGTCAGCCTCCGTCGTGCGATATGGGAGCGTTTATGAAGCAGGTATGTATCGGGATCATCGGACTGGGCACCGTCGGGGTAGGTGTGGTCAAGATCCTGTTGGAGAATAGAGACATCCTGGAAGCAAGAGTAGGTTTGCCGCTCCGCCTGAAAAAGATTGCGGATCTCGATATCACAACGAACAGAGGGATTACTATCGATCCGTCCCTGCTTACCACCGATGCTATGGAAGTGTTGCGGGATCCGGAGATCAGCGTCGTGGTGGAGCTGATTGGGGGCTTTGAGCCTGCGAAAACTTTCATTCTCGAGGCTTTTCGCAACGGCAAGCACGTCATAACGGCAAACAAGGCATTGCTGGCGGAGCATGGGCCTGAGCTGTTTCGCGCCGCGCACGAGGCAAAGGTTAATATCGGCTTTGAAGCGGCTGTGGCCGGCGGTATTCCTATCCTGCGTTCACTACGAGAGGGCTTAGTGGCGAATAGATTCCTAAAGGTCCTCGCCATACTCAATGGAACTTGCAATTTTATTCTCACCGCCATGAATGATTGCCCCGGCGTTTCCTTCGAGGAAACACTCATGCAAGCGCAGCAACTTGGCTATGCTGAGGCTGATCCCGGTCTCGATATTGACGGCTGGGACTCGGCGCATAAACTGGCGTTGGTGCTTTCGTTGACTCACGGCATACGTATTCCCGTCAGCCGAATATTTACTCAGGGCATCCGAGATATTGATCCGTTTGATATTGTCATGGCAAAAGAATTCTCCTACAAGATCAAGCTGCTCGCCATTATTATCGGCCACGGCGATGATGTCGAAGCGCGGGTGCATCCCACGATGATTCCGGAACGGCATCCCCTTGCAGCAGTGAACGACGTATTCAATGGAATTTACTTAAATGGCGACATGGTGGGAGAATTGCTGTTTTACGGCCGCGGCGCCGGCCGAGAGCCCACGGCTTCCGCGGTAGTGGGCGATGTTATAGAAACCGCTCGCAACATCATGAGCGGAGACGTGGGGTGTGTGCCTCCACTGGGTTATCCTGAATCATGGAGAGCCCCAGGGCGGGTACTCGATATCTCAGAAGTGGCTACTAACTACTACTTGCGCATACAAGCGAAAGATCAACCGGGAGTTTTATCGCATATTTCCGGCATCATGGCGGAACATGGTATTAGTATCCACAGTGTCGTACAGAAAGGTCGTAACACGAGTTCAACCGTTCCGGTGGTGTTTCTCACCCACAAAGCTGCGGAAGCGGACATGCGCTCAGCTTGCGCGCGTATAGCTGAGCTCGAAGGCGTGCAGCCTCCTATAAAGATTGTGCGAGTGGAAGACGATAGTCTGACTTAGCCCCACAAACATCTGAGGCCGTAGTGATTTTCTTCCGGCTCTGAGATATACGCGCCGGATCGTTGGCGGTTCACGGCTATAGACGAATAATAAAGGATAGCTTCTATGTGGAAAGGCATAATTAGGGAGTTTCGCGATTTCTATCACTTTGCTGATGAGCGACATATCGTCTCCATTTGCGAAGGAAACACACCGCTTATTCCCGCGCCGCGGCTTGCAGCCATCGTCAATCCCAAAATTACTCTATATTTGAAGTACGAAGGACTCAATCCCACAGCCTCCTTCAAGGATAGAGGGATGACAATGGCGGTGTCGCGGGCACATGAGGCGGGCTCGCAGTCCGTGATTTGCGCATCCACCGGAAACACCTCAGCAGCAGCGGCCGCTTATGCGGCTCGGGCCGGTATGAAGGCCTACGTGCTCATCCCTGATGGAAAGATCGCCTTGGGCAAGCTCGCTCAAGCTATGATTCACGGGGCCATAGTCATAAAAATACTTGGGAACTTTGATGAAGCGCTTAGACTCGTGAGAGATATTTCCGGCGCATACCCAATCACCTTGGTGAATTCTATTAATCCATATAGAATAGAAGGGCAGAAATCTG
>JBBRBO010000138.1:0-9901 GCA_038205805.1 Desulfomonilales bacterium | reverse complement strand
ACTGGTATTATCTGTTCGTGGGGACATGGCAACCTCCATTGGTAATTGAATAACGTCTAGGATGCCATAACTCCCCACAATATCAAGACAAGACTTTCATCCTTCGTTGTGACGATAAGTCATGGTCGTTCTTGGAGAGGGTTTTTGGGGGGGTTTGGGGAGAAACTTCTTTCAAGAAGGGTCTCCCCAATATTACTTTTTTGATTACGCATTGGTCTCAAGCCCGGTGAACGATTACAACATGCGAGCTATGAATATGATACGCATAGATGTGCCCAAGGAAAAGCTCACGGCATTGTGCCGCCGTCGTCATATTCGATGGATGGCCGCCTTTGGTTCGGTGCTTCGGAATGATTTTGGCCCGGAAAGCGACGTGGACGTTCTCGTGGAATTTGCCCCGGACCATACCCCCGGTTTGGAAATCGTCGATATAGAGGAAGACCTGTCCGCCCTATTCGGCGGCAGGAAGGTGGATGTCATTAATCCCAAATTCCTCAACCATAGATTGAGAGATCAGGTGTTGTCCGAAGCGGAGGTCCTTTATGCGGAAGGATGACACCGTATATTTCGGCCACATGCTCGACATGGCACGCAAGGTGTTGGTTCGGGTGTCGGGACGGTCAAAGGCCGAATATGACGCAGATGAGGACCTCCGTTTCGTTACGGCTCATCTGATTCAAACTATCGGTGAGGCCGCAGCCCGAGTCTCGACGCCGACGCAAAATGCGCATCCGGAAATAGTATGGAAGAACATTGTCGGTATTCGTCACCGCATCGTCCATGACTACATGGGAGTGGACTACGATATTCTTTGGGAAGTGGCCGTGCGGCACATTCCGTTACTCATTTCAGCCCTCGAAGCCATTGTGCCGCCGGAGGAATAAAAAGTATGGCCCATTCCAAGAACGACCATGAGGTATGGTCACAACGAAGGATGAAAGTATCCACTATTTAGGAAGCTTTCGGATTAACCCCCTGTATCCCCCTTGTCGGGGGGATACACGGATATTGCCCGACAACCCTTTAACTCGGAGCCGACTTCCGCCCCCTGACAAGGAAGGTTAGAGAGTTCTTCAACTCCCATACTGGAAACGACCATTGTTTCGTCACAACGAAGCATGAAAATCTCGCTTGTCGTTGTACGTCGCATCCCGGACGCGAGACCTTCATATGAACTCCGGGAACAGGTGTATCGAACCAAGAGCCACCCCTTCGAGCGACCGGAAAAAGGCAAAATAGCCGTGAAAATCATCAACCACTACCGCTATGAGGCGCTGAGGGTGTACCATGTTTACGAGAATTGAACCGTCCACTAAAACGAACAAGAGAGCGCTCAACTTGCCTTTCCCCGATCCGGTCGTTATGCTGGGTAATCGGCGCCCCGGCAAAAACGCCGCGTTGTATTTTGGTTTCCCGGCAGGCGGATGAACGCCGCTTCAAGCACGTATTTCACCAAACCACCGGTGGTCCACACGACTGCCTTGCCCCGGCTGAAGAGAGCGCCGACCAGCATGAACACATGACTACATTTGATAATTCTCCTCCCAAGCCCTCGTGTGCGCCGTCTGAAGGCGCCACGCAAGCGGACGAGAGGGGTAAAACCGCGCCCGTTGCGTTCACAGCCGAGTCGGAGGCCGCGTTCCTCCACGCGGTAACGTGCCCGGAAGGCGGCGCGGCAGTGCGCGAAACCTTGCTCACGATCCTGGACGGCCTTTATTCCGGCGTAGTGATACACAATCCCTCGCAAGGGGGTCTCTTCCGCAATCGCGCCATGATGGAGTTCCTAAAGACGGGCAAACTTACGCTCCGGGAACTCGACGGTCTGCTCGAGGAACCCGCAATCCATCAAACGCAATCGGGGCCGGCAGCCGACGAGTTCCAGACCGCGGCCGGCGCTTGGTTTCAGAGCAGCGCGGCCAAAATCCCGTGGCTGAACAACACCTTCGCTACGTTGACGATCCTCAAGGATGTGAGCGAGATCCATCAGACCAAAGACGCCCTCCGTGATAGTGAGGCGAAGCTTACGGCCATCATAGATAACGCCGCCCAAGCCATAGTGCTCACGGATGACAACGGCGCCTTCACCCTGGTTAATCCCGCATTCGAGGAGATGTTCGGCTACACGGCTGAAGAAGCCTTCCAGCTGACTCACTTAGATGTCACTCACCCGGATTTTGTGGACACATCACGAGATAAGCTGCAATCCATCGTTCAGGGCGATCTCCAATGCTACCGCATGGAGAAACAGTACGTTCGCAAGGACGAATCGGTTTTCTGGGGCGACCTGAGCGTGACGCCGGTGCGCTCCCTTGATCGCAGGGTGGGAGCGGCGGTCGGGGTTATAGGCGATATCACCGAGCGCAAACGCGCCGAAGAAGCCCTGCGCGAGAGCGAAGCCCGCTTCCGAGCCACCTTGGACAACCTGGCGCAAACCGTGACCCTCACGGACGCAAACGGTAAGTTCACCCACGTCAACGCCGCCTGGGAAAAGATGATGGGCTACACCGCCGAGGAGGCGAAAAATCTCACCCACTTAGATATAACCCATCCCGACGACGTGGACGTCTCGAATGAAAAGCTCCAGGCCGTTGTGCGTGGGGATCTTGACTCCTACCGGCTCGAAAAGCGCTATGTCCGCAAGGACGGCTCGGTTTTCTGGGGCGATCTCACATGCACGCCCGTGCGCACGCTGGATAGGACCGTGGGCGCCGCGGTAGCCGTAATCGTGGACATCAGCAACCGAAAGCAGGCGCAAGAAGAGCTTCAGCGATCCCACGACGCCCTGGAAACCGGGGTCGCCGAACGCACGAAAGAGCTGGCTATCGCCAACCAGGAACTCATCAATGAGATAGCCGAACGAGCGCGAGCCCAAGAAGCGCTTAAACTCAGTGAAGAACGGTTCCGTGCGATCTTTGAGACCGCAAAGGACTGTATCTTCATCAAGAACAGAAGCCTCCAATACACCCTGGTCAATCCCGCAATGGAAAGCCTCCTGGAACTACCCGCCGCGGAGATCATGAGGCTGCGGGATATCGAACTGTACGGCATGGAGGATGGGGATTACCTGCATCGCCTGGATATGCGAGTGCTCACAGGGGAAAGCATCGAGACGGAGCACACCAGGACCATTCGCGGCATACCCATGACCTTCCTGGACATTCGCGCCCCCATGAAGGACGAGAGCGACCGCATCATCGGTATCTGCGGGATCTCCCGCAATATCACGGAACGCAAGGACGTCCCGCACAGGGCGCTTACCATGCAGGAATCGCAATCCCCGGTGATGCGCTCGACGTTCGCGGAAGCCCTCATGGCGGCTAAAACCGACATCATTATCCTGCTCACGGGCGAAAGCGGCGCCGGCAAAGACCACCTGGCGAGCTTCATTCACAAGCGATCGCGCAGAGCGGGCGGGCCGTTTTACGCCATCAATTGCGCTGCAATCCCTCCGGAGTTGGCGGAATCCGAACTCTTCGGCCATGAATCCGGGGCGTTCACGGGCGCAAATCGGCGCAAGAGAGGTCTGCTCGAACTCGCCGAAGGCGGTACGTTGCTCCTCAATGAAATCGGTGAGTTACCCAATCATATTCAGGCGAAGTTGCTCACGTTTCTCGATACGCGATCCTTCACCAGGGTTGGCGGTGAGAAATCCATCACCGTAAGCGCTCGCCTCATAGCCGCAACAAACCGTGATCTCAACGAGGAAGTTGCGCAAGGCCGCTTTCGGCTCGATCTCTATTATCGACTGAACGTGCTCTCGATCAGGGTTCCGCCTCTTCGGGACCGCTCTGAAGACATCCCCACGCTGGTGGAGCAAATACTCCATCAGTTGGCCGGTGAGCTTCAGCTCCCGAGACCGCCGGGGATACACGACGACGACATGGCGAAGCTGTGCGCATACAAGTGGCCCGGGAACGTCAGGGAGCTGCGCAACGTCTTGGAGCGATCCCTCATCGTGTCGGAAGGCCCTCTCCTCAGGTTCGACTTCTTGGATGGCCGGACCACTGAGTGCGAAATGGGCTCCTGGACGGTGTGCTTTCCCCCGAAACCCTCTTTGGTGGAGGTAATGACGGACCTGAAACGAAACATCATCCTGGAGGCGCTCTCTCGGTGCTCGGGGAACAAGCAGGAGGCGGCGCGTATCCTGGGGGTGTCGCGCTATGCGCTTCGGCGCCGGATGCTGGCTGTGGGGCTCCTTGAGCGGAAGTAATCGGTTTGCCGACTCGAGGCGGCCGGATGTTTGCGCAAGCGGGCCTGGGTGTAATCTCATACCGTTGACCGATTGCCGGTGTAGGGCGGCGAGCGGAACCCGCACACGCGGTTTGGGCTTCAGTGCGGGTTCCGCACACTATATAGCTTATATTATCAGTATGTTGCATTTTGTCTCCATGTGTGGGCGGAAGCCGCACTGTTTCCCCTAGCGAAGCTTGACTCGCTCCCATAGCGTAATCTCTGCATGAATCGGCTCCACATACCACTCTTGCCACTTTCCTCATGATCGGACCTCCTTGGCACGAAATATGCTCCTGAGAAGGAGCGTTTCACAGGCTGCGGCCAATTTACTCGTGAACGCTTACCGATATTCCGCGGCTCTCACCTTCAACCGCGCCTTCCTCGAAGGTGAGACCGCCCGCGGTGGTCAATGCGCAAGCAAAGAAGTAACGAGCAAAGAAGGAAGGAAAGACTATTGGAGAGAACCTTTTCGCAATAAGGTCCTCCTCAAACCCCTCTCCAAAAACTTTCGATATTGCCGAAAGCGCCTTTTCTCAAGGAGAAAAGCCCGCTTTCGGCCAAAAGTGAATGTGTTTAAAAAGAAGTTGGAAAGACCTGCTTTCAACGAGATTTCACGAATTTTACTCCTTTGAAAACACCTCGGCATTCGTGAAATATTTGCTCTCCGGCGATGTTCCCTTCGCTCGTAAGGACACCTGCGTCCGGGATGCCGCCCATTCTTGAACGGAGGAATATACTATGTCCGCTCCCGCTGCTCCTGCCGCGGCGCCCGCCCCGTATAGGTGGGTGATCCTGGCGCTGATGTTCGCTTGTTTTCTGTTCACCTTCATCGTGCGATTCACATGGCCGCCCCTGATTCCGGTGGTGGTTCCGGCCCTCAATATGAAGATGAGTCAGGCCGGGGCCTTCATGAGCGCCTTTTACGTCGGGTATATCCTTACGCAAATACCCGCGGGCCTGCTTGCCGACCGCTTCGGAGTCCGCACCCTGTTGGCGCTCAGCTTGATCGTCGAGGGGATCACCACTTTCTTGATGGGGTATATCACCACCTTCGACATGGGCTTTTGGCTGCGGGTCGCCACGGGTGTGGGCGCAGGCGCCGTCTACGGAGCGGCAGCGAGATCCCTCATGGAATGGTTCCCGCCCCAAGAGCGTGGGACCGCTTTCGGTATAATGCTCGCCGCCATGAGCGGCGGTATCGTGCTTTCGAGCTTCATTGTGCCGCAACTCAATGGGGCGTTCGGTTGGCAAGTGGCCTTCCAGATCGTGGGTGTGGCCACAATCCTCACGGGTATCGCCATCTTCTTTTTAGTGCCGACCTCCACTACGGTTGTGGGCGGCAATATGTGGCAAGGGTTCAAGGTCGTTTTCGGAAATAAGGACCTCATCCTTACCTCTTTATCCGGTTTTTGCCTTTTGTGGGTGGAGCTGGGCACGGCAACCTGGACTATCGCTCACGTCAAGAAGCTCGGTTTCGGTCTCAAAGAAGCGAGCATGATCCTTATGTGGTATGGGCTGGGCGGCCTGCTCGCTCCGTTCATTTCCGGGTGGTTGTCCGACAAGATCGGATACCGTAAGCTCATCTACATCGTGTGTTTGGCCATTATCGCTCCCCTGACAATCTATTTCGGGTCACGGGATTCGCTGTATATGCTCAGTGTTTCGGGGTTCCTCTTCGGGTTCTTCTCTTTGGCGGCAAACCCGCATCTTACCATCATGATTTCGGAATTCGCCGGCAAGGCGTGGGCTGCCACAGCGAACGGCGCCTCGAATTTCTTTTTCCAGCTCGCTTCCATGATCTGCCCCTGGGTTGTGGGGCTTTCAATCGACTGGACCGGAACCTACGATTGGGTCTGGTGGATCATGGCCGCCGGCCCGGTCTTGGGAATTTTGTTTATGCTCCCGGTGAATCCGGAGAACAAACGGGACTAGTACCAATGCCCAATCACATAAGTAATATCGGAGAGAACCTTTTCGCAATAAGGTCCTCCTCAAAATTACTCTTTGATTATACATTAGTATTACGACGCATCGGAAAATATACCATCAATACAATCACTTATCACCTGATGGAGGACACATGTCCGAAGAAACCAAAAAGCTGTTTGAAGAGAGACTGGGACGCTACCAAGCGGCCATAGCTTTGGCGCCGCACGATAGAATACCCATCGCAACGGGAAGCAATTACTTCGCTGAAGTGTACTCGGGCAACACCAAGCAAGACACCATCTATGATATGGATAAATGGCTCCAGGCCGAGGTCAAGTTCTGTGAAGATTTCCCCGAGGTGGATGTGCTCCGTGACAGCCGCATCTACGGACCTCTTTTTGACGCCTTGAACGTCAGGACATACAAGCTTCCCGGTCGAGACCTGCCGCCGGACACGCAATTTCAGTTCGTTGAAGAAGATTACATGAAGGCCGACGAGTACGACGATCTCATCAATGATCCTACGGGGTTTATGCTGGATATTCTCCTGCCTCGCATCCTGGGCGAATACGGCCACGAAAACCGCCGGCGCTCATCTATGGCCATGTTCAAGGCCGGTATGGCGCAGGCCACCTTCGGCGGATTGATGCACAAGCGGGGCATGGTGCTCCAGGAGCAATGCGGTATGCCCCAGCCGATGGCGGGTTTTTTCCTGGCGCCCTTTGACGCCATTGCCGACTCGCTCCGCGGCTTGACCGGCACGTTCATGGACATGTTCCGACAGCCGGACAAGGTATTGGCGGCATGCGACGTCTTGGTCCACGAAATGGCGAATATGGCCCTTGCCTTCGCCGATCCCCTGAAGCGCTACCCCATATTCGTCCCCACCCACAAGGCGATCTTCATGTCGCCGGAGCAGTTCGACACCTTCTACTGGCCGTCGTTCAAAAAGGTCATGGAGATCCTTATTGACGCCGGGTACAATATCCGCGCCTACCTGGAAGGGGATTGGGGATTGCATTGGCATCACATGCGTGAGCTGCCCAAGGGGCGCGTCCTGTGCGACATCGACACCCAAGGAGACATCTACAAGGCTAAAGAGGACCTTGGGGGCTACCAGTGCATAGCCGGCGGCGTGCAAGACCCGATGCTCATACTCGGGACCCCTGATCAGATTCGCGTTCATGTCAAAGAGCTGTGTGAACGAGCGGGAAAAGGCGGCGGCTACATGGTCAGCGCCGGATGCTCCTTCCCATATGATACCAAGCCCGAGAACTTCCGCGCTATGGTTGAAACGGTCATGGAGTACGGTTGGCACGACAAGTCAATAAAGGCCAAGCCCTAATCCGCGCCGGAAGCCAAACGCCACCCGGATCTCAAGCCCAGAAGCGTGGTTACTCCCTGGGAAACTAAGAAAGCCGAAATGGACCCCATCCTGGGCGATGAAGCGATCATCAAGAACAACTGGGAACAGTTGGAAACCAGAGCCCACGCCTTTATATGGCAGTGGACGCTTTAATACCCGTTCGAAATCGAAGAAGTAAGATTGGGGAGAACCTTCTTTACAAAAACGATTTCACCAAACTTACTCTTTTGAAAGGCGAATTGACATAAGATCGACCGAACAAAGTCCTTAAATAATCCCCCACACCTGGGATTGACGATAGTGACTTTCCGAAGGAGATAAGTTCCTCCACCGGTGAACTCAAATCGATAAGGAGAAAACGGCATGGAAGCTTTAGCTCAAGCTATCGCAAACCTTGAAGAAAAAAAAGTATACGAATTACTAGATCAAAAGCTCGCCGAGGGTACAGATCCCCTTAAAATCATAAGCGAATGCAACGAAGGCATGATTCGCGTGGGCGAGCTGTTCTCGGAACAAAAGTACTTCATCAGCCAGCTCATCTATTCCGCCGAAATCTTGAAAGAAGTGATGAAGCGGCTCGATCCGTTCCTCACCAAAGGCGCACAAGACGCGAACGCCGGCGGTAAAGTGATTGTCGGCACGGTGAAAGGGGACATTCACGACATCGGCAAAAACATCGTCGTTACGCTCCTCAAGGGCTCGGGGTTCAACGTCATCGACCTGGGCGTTGATGTGCCCGCCGAAAAGTTTATCGCCGCCATTAAGGACACGGGCGCGAAAGCGGTCGGTCTCAGCGCCCTCTTGAACTTCACCTATCCCGTAATGAAGGAAGTGGTTGACGCCATCAACGCCGAGGGCCTACGCGACCAGGTGAAAATCATCGTGGGCGGAACCCCGGTCAACGAACAAGTCCGCGAATACACCGGCGCCGATTATTACGCCAAAGACGCCGTAGCAGGGGTAAATATCTGCAAAGAAATTTACGCCTAGCGCTGCAAAGCCTATCAAAGAAGGAATATTGGGGAGGACCTTTTTGAAAAATGGTCCTCCCCAAACCCCTCCCCAAAAACTTTCAATGTGCCGAAACCGGCTTTTCTCAAGGAGAAAATACCGCTTTCAACGATTATGACAAGTTTCTTAGAACGAGGTTGGAAAAACCTTAATTACAAAACGATCTTCACTACTATCAGCTTTTTAAAAACGCATCGAGACAAGAGGATTTCTTGCTAAGGTCTATGGTGAAGACGCCGTAACGAACAGAAAAGTACAGACACTTACATACGAAAGCCGAACCGGAGAACACCATGTTCATAATAGGCGAAAAGATAAACGCCACACGAAAATCCATAGAAGCCGCTGTTAAGGCGAGGGATGCGGCGGCTATCCAAGAATCGGCAAAGACTCAGGAGGACGCCGGCGCCCATTCCCTTGATGTGAATTGCGGCGTCTTGTCCAAGGACGAAGAACCCGAGGCCATGAAGTGGCTCGTGGAAACGGTTCAGGCCGTAACGGAACTCCCTTTATGTATTGACAGCCCCAATGTGGCGGCCCTCGAAGCGGGACTTGCCGTCCATAAAGGCCAAGCGGTCATTAATTCCATAAGCGGCGAAAACGCTCGGTACGAAGCTGTTTTGCCCCTAGTGAAACACTACAACGCTCGCGTCATCGCATTGTGTAACGATGACCGCGGCTTGCCTACATCGAACGAAATGGCCCTGGAAGTGGGTGACGCCCTTGTTCAGCGTCTCGTGGGCGACGGCGTTTCCCTGGGGTCGATCTACCTCGATCCCCTTGTGAGAACGCTGGCCACCAGCCCCGAAACCGTCGTGGATACCCTCGACATCATGAGGGAGCTATCGAGCAGGTTCCCGGAACTCCATTTCGTCAGCGGTCTGAGCAACGTGTCCTATGGGCTACCCGAGCGCCGCCACCTGAACCGAGCCTTCATGGTGATGAGCGTCGCAAACGGCCTGGACGCCGTCATAGCCGACCCCTTGGACAAAAATCTCATTGCTCTTGTCTACGCCGCAGAAGCCCTCATGAATAAAGACCGCTTCTGCATGGAATACATAAAAGCTTACCACGCCGGCCGCCTTGGCGTGTAAACGCAAGAATAAAAAAAAGAAGAAGAGAAGAGAATATTGGAGAGAACCTTTTTGAAAAAAGGTTTCTCCCCAAACCCCTTTCCAAAAACGTCTAAAATTGCCGATAGTCGCATTTCTCAAGGAGAAATACAACTATCGGCAAAAGTTCAACATTGTTAGAATGGAGTCAAGACAACATTCTTTACAACAAGGCTTCACCAATATGCTTCACGTACGTGCGCCGGAGATACATGAAAAGACAAAACGACTCGCTTATCGCGAGTAGGCG
>JBBRBO010000137.1:0-10038 GCA_038205805.1 Desulfomonilales bacterium | reverse complement strand
GTTTAATATGCCGAAAGCGGCCTTTTATCCTTGAGAAAAGCCGGTTTCGGCAATTTAACAGTTCTTGGAGAGGGGTTCGGGGAGAAGCCTTCTTTCAAGAAGGTTCTCCCCGATATTACTTCTTTGGCTGCGCATTGGTATTAGAAGTACTTGGAGAGGGGCTTGGGGAGAATCCCTCGTTCAAAAACTTTCTCCCCAAGATTGCTTTTGACACCTATCGGTGTTCCCCGTTTTCGCCCTTGAACACATGCCGGGGCGGTTCGATGAGCACCGTTGTATCCGGCGGAACGGATGAGGTGAGCCACACGTTACCTCCTATGACGCACCCGGAACCTATCACCGTTTCTCCGCCCAAAATGGTCGCTTGAGCGTAAATGGTGACGTCGTTTTCTATGGTGGGATGCCGTTTCTTACCTCGGAGGTAATCTCCGCCTTCCGAGCCGCGGGGCACGGAAAGCGCCCCCAAGGTCACCCCTTGGTAGATCCGCACGTTGTCGCCTATATCCGTGGTCTCTCCGATAACTACACCCGTACCGTGGTCTATGAAGAACTCTGCGCCGATTTTGGCGCCTGGATGAATATCTATCCCCGTGAGCGAATGGGCGTGTTCGGACATGATCCTCGGCATTAATGGAACCCCGCGCTCGAAAAGCTCATGGGCTACGCGGTAGACGAAGATGGCGTAGAGCCCGGGATAGCAGAACACGATTTCGTCCAGGCTCTTCGAGGCGGGATCACCGTCGTAATGGGACTTAACGTCCAGGGCCAACACCTTGCGCAGTCTGGGGAGCGTTTCGATGAATCGTGCGGCGTCTTCTCTCCCCTTGTGAACGCACTCCACACAAAGACTGTCCAAGCGACGACATTCGTGCTGAATGCTGCGGGATATTTGCGCTGAGAGTGAATCAAAGACGTTCATGATCTCATTGCCGATATGATACTCGAGCGTGGACGGGCTTAATTCCTGCTTGCCGAAGAATCCCGGAAAGAGAATGTCCTGCAAGGTATCCAGAATGTGAATGATCTCGGTCTTCGAGGGTATAAAGCTTGCACCCACGTGACTCACGGCACCTTCGTCATGACATGACTGCACCACGAGCTTAATGGCGTCCCGTATCCTGTTTTCGTGGAGAGGCGCAATATCGTCTTCTCGAAATTCGCACGTAAAGCCGCTTCTTGCCGTCTTGTGATCAGCTCCGTCCATTGGGCACTCCGATGTTTGATTTTTGCCGGATATATTCATAGTATGGTCATCGGCCACGCATTCTTCCAATACGCGTCGAAATATCTCACGAGGTTATATCATGGATATGAGAGAAGCCGTTCATGCCCGACGGAGCGTACGCGCCTTTTTACCCAAACCCATCCCAAGAGACGTAATCCGCAGCATCGTAGACACGGCGAGATGGACGCCTTCATGGGGAAACATCCAACCGTGGGAGCTGGTTGTCGCGGACGGCGAAAAGCTCAAGTCCTTGGCCGACGCCCTTTACGCCGAAGGCCGCAAAGCCGCTGCGCCGCGCCCGGACGTAACCATGCCCATGGAGTTTTCCGGCGTGTACAAGCAGCGTTACATGAACGTCGGCAAATCCTTGCTCACCCATATGGGAGTGAGTCGCGAGGACAAAGAGGCGCGAATCGAGCATTACCTCAATATGTATAGATTCTTTGGCGCGCCAACCGTAGTTTATCTCTGCATGGATGCGCAAATCAGCGAACCCTACGGCGCCTTCGACCTGGGCGCCATCGGTTCAACCCTGTGCTACGCCGCCGTCGCCGAAGGGCTGGGGACGATTCTCTTGGCCTCGGCCGCGCATTTTCCCAATCTCATACGCCAAGAATTGGACATCCCTGAGGACAAGAAGATCGTTGTAGGGATTGCCGTAGGGTACCCGGACCCTTCCGTGCCTGCTGCAACCTTTCGGAGCGAACGTGAGCCCGTGGACGCGATCCTCAAGTTCGTCTGATGGGCTCCGCCGGTTTGTAAGTTTCTCCTACGATAGTTCACCGAGATAGCGGCGGTTCTTCGCTCGGTGAACTTACAGCGTCCCTTTCAGGATAACGCGGGCCTTCGATCCGGCCCATGAGAGCGCGTACGTAACTGATTCTGCGGCCTCGCTCCTCGATGCGAGCAGAACCGCCTCTGAACGCGGGGTTACTTCGAAGCGTCACCGCACCGTGAAAAAAACCGCATGAGCGCAGAGAAAATTTTGCGTCCACTATTGACTCTACGCATGAGGAAAGCTATGATGCCTCCCACACCCCGTATTACCAAGGCATTTTCGGAATCCTAAAGAGCATCATCGTGGAGACACCAACGCCATGAATAGGCGTGAATTTATACGTATTGTGGGCGCCGCAGGCGCTTTTTCGCTTGTGGCGAGCGTAAACATCGGTTCCGCTGCGCCCCCACCGAATTTCGCGACAACGGACATGATCGGCCCCTTTGGAGTCGCCCTCGAGCAGGACGGCGCCTTATGGGTGAGCGACCCGTCTCGCTATTGCCTGGTGAAGCTCAGCTCCTCTCTCCAGATGCAAAAGACTTTCGGCGCGCCGGGAAGTCAACCCGGTAGACTGAATTTCCCGAAGGGTATCGCCACCGGCCCTGACGGGCTCTATGTGGTCGATTCCAATAACTGCCGCATCCAAGTATTCGATATCAATGGTCGCTTGGAATACACTATCGGCAGTGTCGGAACTATGGGCGGCTCTTTCGCGACGCCCCAAGGTATCGCCTTTGACGGCGCCGGCCGTATACTCCTGGCGGACACGAGAAACCACAGGGTCCACATAATCGAAAACAAGAAGACCATCGCCATTTTCGGTGATTTGGGAGACGATCCGGACCAGTTTAGGCTGCCCACGGCCTGTGTCGCCAAATCCACCGGTGAATATCTCGTGCTCGACAGCAAACACGGCGTGGTCAAAGTGTTCGACAAGAACCTGAGGTTTACATCGGAATTTCCGGATAGGACGCAAGGCGCCCTCAACATGCCCCAGGGTATGGCCATCGACGACAAGGACAACCTCTGGGTGGCGGACACCTCGGCTCACAAGATCCTTCAGTTTTCACCGCAAGGGCAACTCCTGAAGGCCTTGGGCGGGATGGGCTCGGAACCGGGGCGGTTTAGAACTCCTACAGGGGTCGCCGTGCGCGGGGATCTCCTGTATGTGGCGGACAACGGTAACGGTCGCATTCAAGTAATCAAAACCACGTCGGCTTAATTGGGAATCGGTCCTTCCTCCAAGAAAACCGGCTTCTTAATGCCTACGTTCTTTCTTTTATAGGGTCCAAACCGTTCACCACGATCGGGCCGACCGCTTGAAATCACCATAGGGTGGTCTGGAAGAGAGACGAGTCTCTCCTTCGGATTTCAGCGGGCGCAAAGCCTCTTGAACACGGTGAACAATCACAGACAAAGAGCCGTGGGCGAACCGGACCCAAAGGCTCGGGAAACGTCGAGACAATGAGCATCGACACCATAACCACCATCTTCTTGCTTCTCCTCTTCGCCT
The DNA here is from genome assembly GCA_038205805.1 of Desulfomonilales bacterium. Classification (GTDB taxonomy): domain Bacteria; phylum Desulfobacterota; class Desulfomonilia; order Desulfomonilales; family Desulfomonilaceae; genus JBBSBY01. The sequence goes on along the minus strand of JBBRBO010000137.1, from coordinate 6,522 downwards.
CGGCAGAAATATACCGAATCACCAGGGGACTACCCGCGACCGTTATCGCCGTTGAAAACGAGGGCTCTTTGACTTCCCTAATCCACGGCAAGATCCGGGTGCGCCTCATGAATGGAGAAGAAACGTCCGCCACAATGGACGCCTGCACCGGTTGCATGGGAAGAATCGGCGTCGGATCGGAAGTGCGTGTCCTGAAGTGTCAAGACGGGTATAACGTCTTCCTGCCGTGGTTTCGTGTGGGAAAGCGTTCCACATGCGCCGTGAACACGACCGAATGCGCGTCGTCGGCGAGACGTTCATGAGAACGCCGGTCGCGGTTTCCACAAGCGACTCATGGTTTCGTAACGGTTTAACGGGCATAAGACGGCTGTCACTCTATCGAAGCGGCAAGTGGTTGTCGTTCCCGGTGAACGGTTCCATCGTTTCCAAGGAAAGCCGAGGCGCTTGCCGAATGAAGGGCCGACTGGAGTAAGGTTTTGGAGATCTTAGGATATATAACCCTCTTTATATTTATCGGTCTGATGCTTGCGACCTTGTTCGGCTACATTCGGACTCCGGTTCAAACCGTGCTTGTTACCTCCACGGTCTTGTGTCTCCTTGTCGGGGGGGTCTTCCGCGGCCTCTTCCAGGGCTGGAACGCCGTCATGTTGATGCCCAATGAGTTCATAGGCGGCATCATACTCCATCCGATAACCGCTTTGCTCACGGGGTTGTTCTTAGCCGGCGGCCTCAAGGCGTCCGGTGGCTTCGAGGCGCTCAAGGCGATCATAGCGCAGCTCCGTCGCAGTCCTATAGGTCTGGTGGGCACGCTGGTGATACTCATTAACCTGCCGGTGATTTCGTCCTTGCCCTGCGGACGCATCCTGGCGGCGGCGCTTCTCCCATTGCTCTTCACCTTCAGCTTTGAAGGCGGCATGGGTATACTCTCTAAATCCCAAGTTATCGTGCTCATCGGCGCATTTACACGCAACGCCATGGGCTCATGCGGCCCCTCCCCTATCGGCGGTGTGGGTCAAATAGGTGAGGGTTTTCTCGGCAGCTTCTTCTCCACGGCCTCGGACGGCATCCTCAGAGCCCCACAAGCCTTCGGCATCATGTTCGGGACTGCAATGGTGGCGCTCTTCCTGAAGCTTATCAGCCGCAAGCTCTATCCTGAGGACGTGAGCCTCCGAGATGTAACGGTCTATCAAGCCGAGGAGCACAAAACGCCCGCAATTGACGCCCCCATGAAAGGGTATTTGGCGCTGATCATCTTCGTGGTGTCCCTGCTCGTCGCGATATTTCAACCCTTCGGCAAGATGCCCGTGCAGTCGGTCCTGGTGGCCGGCGCTATCCTGATGATCGTCGTGTGCCGCATTCACCTCAAGGATCTCCTGGAAGGCATTATTTTGCTCCCCGTGACCGCCATGGCCGCAGGCTTTCTCGCAGCCGGAGCCTTAGCCGCAACAGGGGGATTCGACGCCCTCGGCGCCATCTTGAACAGCATCGTAAATATCCCCTTCCTCGGGGTGGCGGGGATGCTCGCAATCTTCGTGCAATTTCAGACGATTCTGCCCCTCTCATGCGCTCGTATTCTTACCGCGGCCCTTGTGCCCGTGCTGTATCTCTTTGGGCCGGCCAAGTTCGGGTTTGTCACGTGGCCCCAATTGGCGGTCGTCATGGCGGCCTACATGGTGAACGCTACGACGTCCTGCGGGCCGTCTCCTCTCGGCGGCGGCGGCATGATGGGCGAAGGCGCAATGCGAGCGGAAACCGGGTTCATTAAAGGCGCATACACCTTCGGGAGCATGGCGATCATGGCGCCCCTAGCCGGGATCTACATGAAGTTCCTGAACCTTTCGGTGTTCAGCCCATCAGACCCGACCTTTGTTCGAGACATCACCTCGATCATGGAGTTCGCCGCCGTCATTATTGCGGCCAACCTGGTATTTATCCTGCTCCTCAATCGGATTATCGGCGGTGACTCCTCCACCGACTTCTGGAAGCAGCTCGTGATGTTTCTCATAGCGGGCGCCTTATCGGGCGGCGTGTTCAGCTTTGCGGTCTTCGAGTGGAATCAAGCCGCCATAATCCACGGAATGACCGGCGGAGTTATAGCGGCTGCGCTCATAGCCCTCATGGTTCCCAAACGACTCTCACGGGGTATGACCGACCAGTTGGGCGGTCGCCAGATGATGAAGGAATCACGGGCGGCGTAATCGAGTCGGCTTTGAATCGGCTGTACGATAACAGGCGCTCTCCCGAAAGAAACCAACCGTTCACCAGGCCGATGAACCACTACGAAAGAGGATGTGACCCTTGCTTACTTGGCTGATTTTTCTCTTCGCCGGGACGATTTCAGGGGTAATAATCGCCTTTGCTCTGGATATGTATTCCCCAAAGGAACTACTACAAGGCGCTATCGGTGGATTGATCGCCGGTTTCTTAATGTCCGCCATGCTGCCTCACTAATAGGAATAAAGTCGAATGGCCGAAGATCGTCCAAAACCGCATAAGCGCTCAGACACCGAACAGCCTTTAATACTGCCGGGTATCCACCGGTATCAGTTCTTCACGAACCTGAAGGACCGCGGCTGGACGCGAAACCTGGACCGTGTCGCCATCTTCGGAATCGTGACCGCCCTTGCCGCAACCGTGGTCAAAGCGGTGAAGCGCGGCAACCCCGCCACGATCTATTGCTACGAATGTCGGGCCTGCTACGCTACCCAAGATCGCTGTCCCGTAGGCATTATGTTCCAGGCGGAACTGGTGGTGGCGGGCCGCGTCACGGACTACGACAGGTTCATACGAAACGGCGGCCTCAAGTGCATCAGGTGCGGTAACTGTCAGAGCTTTTGCGTGCAATACCTGCCGCTCCCCAAGATGTTCGCCGTCATGCAAGAAGACACCGTCTCCGCCATCAAGGCCGGAATCGTTCCTCAATATGCTTTGAAAAGAGCCATGGACCAAGGATTGGTAGGAAAGGAATACATAGATGTCGTGGTCAATGCTCTTGCGTAATCCTCTGGATTTTCTCTGGATTGCGATAAACACGCGCAGTGTTCGATTCATGTTGTATGTTCTTATTGTCGCGGCGCTGTTTCCTTCCAGTAGATTCATTCTGTTTCTCGTGGTGGTATTAGCCTTTTCCGTGGTGTGGTTTCGCGACTATCGCCGTGTCGGTTCAAAGAAGTTCTTCTATCTCCTAGGCGTCCTGGGGATTATCGTCATCGGGTACGCCGCCGTTTACTACAATGTCATCAATGTAGAGTCCCAGAGAATATCCAAAAGCCCGTGGGGCGACGGCGTACAAATGGTGCAGGACGGGACGTACCAAGGCGCGGGCCAAGGCTTCCGCGGTCCTATCCGAGTCGCGGTCACCGTAAAGGACCACCGGATCACCGATGTAAAGACACTTGACTACTATGATCTCATTTCCGTGCTCGACAACGATCTCGCTCAATATAAGAATACCCTTGTGACCGGTGGTAAACTCGTGCGACCGGCGCAACCGCAGATGTATCGCGGCGCGGGAGAAACCCTCACCGGGTACGTAAACGCCGTAGAAACGGCGCTCATTCGAGGCATCCCCGACTATCCGATGTATAGCCCCTTTTCGAAGGTATATCTCTCGACGTTCCTGGGCGCCTCCCCCAACGCCGTCACCCTGAATGCGCTTGCAATACTCTTTGCCGTATTCATGGTGTTCGAGTACACCCTTCAGTCCATGCTCAACCCGGGCACGGGCAGGGCCATCAACTGCTACAACTGCGCTTCATGCGTGGGCGCCTGCCCCGTCAAGGAAGTCGAAGGCGTGCAGATGCCTATGGGACTCATCTTGCTCACGCGATTGGGTGACTACGAACGGGTGAAGGAACTCTCAAAATACTGCGTGGGATGCGGTAAATGCGCCATTAAGTGTCCCATCGGTAATTCCGGCCCAATGGTCATCTCAGCGGCATTCCAAGCCGACGCTGAACGCAAGCGACAAGAAGCCGGCAAGAAAAAATCGTCACCGGAGACCGCCTAATGGCTCGCATGTTTATCTATGTAGGTATTCTCGTGGTCCTGGTAGCGGTTGTCTTCGGCGCGGGAGAAGTCTCTCTCCAGTCGGCAACCTGTACGGCCTGTCATCAGCAGCAAGGAGCGTATGTGGACTTCATGCGCACGAAGCTCATCGCTGAGAAAAAAGGTTTCAGTCATGAACTCATCGCATGCGCCGATTGCCACATTGCCGGGAGCCCTCAAAAGACGGCCGCCTCACGCCTGAGAGGTCTGGGCCACGTCGTGCAATACACCGTCATGCAACTCGACCCACGCAGACCGCAAACATCCGGCATGTTTCATCGCACCAGGATTCCCACCGAGAACTGCCGTCATTGTCATCTTGGGTCCGTGCATAACCAAGCGGTGCTCGTAAAGAATCTCCCCGAAAGGCTCAAGAAGATCGGGCTTGTCATGGACCACAGGAAGCACGTTCTCGCCAGGGAAGACACATGCGCCAAGTGTCACGAACGCTTCGTGAACGACAACAATTCTCCCCAAGCTAATAGGATGGTCGCCTACTCGGAAGTGAATCACATGGCCTGCGACGCCTGTCATACCGCGGCATCCCACGCCTATCGCACGGGGACATTGCAACCCATGACGGCTCAGGAATTCTCCGAGGCCAAAGGCGACGCCTGGAAACGCGTGAGCACGAATCCACGCTGGGCCATCGCCTTCCCGACGGAACTGTCGTGTTATCGGTGCCACAACGGCAAGGTGCATTATAAGACGATCATCTTTGAGGCCAATTGCAGGACGGGCAATGACTTGTCCACCTGCCAAAAGTGCCATCCCCTTATGACCAAGGAATTTTTCGAACAATACAAGAAAGACAGAGCGGTCGAGGCTCAACGCGTGGAAAGCCGGTCCGAGCCCCGTTCCGTTGGGACAACCTCCGCCGGCGGCGGCCCTCATGCAACGTCGTCATCCCCCGCGCAAAAAGCTATGAATTAGGAGCGGCAATGTCCGGCATTAAGGACCATTCAAAAGAAAACGTGAATAAAGAAGTGGCGAATGTGATTCTCAAGACAAAAGAACCGCCCGTCGCCCGCTTTCGGCTGCTGTCCAAAGGTATGGAGGCGTATCACCGTCTCTTCATCGCCGATGAGAATAGCGAGATAACAGGAGATAAAGGCTGCTTGGCTTGTGGAAACTGTGTAGACTCGTGTCCCGTCATTCGCCGCGATCCCAAACGCACCGACCTAACCGACCAGCGAACATCGTTCGCACTCGAGGCGTGCGTGGGTGAGGATTGCGAACAATGTTACTCATGCGTGCTCGCCTGTCCTCAAGTGGATACGGCATACAAGGACTACATCGTTGATGAAGTGGTCCCGGAGAACATCGAGCCCGCCCCCAGAATCACCGCCTTGGATAATTACTTCATGGCGATTATGGCGCTGATACTCGGTATAGTCATTGGAGTTTTCTTTGCCCGGTAGAGGCAAAAAGCTTATAACCGGACCCGTTCCTCGCCCGCCTGGAACGTATTCCGTTGAGCAAAGGATTGAAAGATGCCGTCCGTAGATCAAACTGCCGTTCAAGCACAGGAAAGAACGGATCTGGTACCCATTTTCATCATGGGTAAACAGTACGATGTGCCCAGTACCCTCACCATTCAAAAGGCCTTTGAATTCGCGGGGTATCAACTCATTCGCGGCTGTGGGTGTCGCGGCGGTATATGCGGCGCCTGCGCTACGGTGTATCGTATGCCCGGCAGCCCGAAAATACATGTGGGACTCGCATGCCAAACCGTCGTGCAACCGAATATGTATTTGGCTATGGTGCCCTTTTTCCCCGCGAACCGAGCGGTCTTCAACCTCGATGAGATTAAGCCCGACGCTCAGACCATATTGAAACTGTATCCGGAACTGCAAAAGTGCATGGGCTGCAATACCTGCACGAAATCGTGCCCCATGGAAATCCCGGTGATGGAATATATCTCTGCGGCGCTCCGTGGCGACATCGAGAAAGCGGCCGAGCTTTCCATGTCGTGCGTCATGTGCGGTATCTGCACCTCCCGCTGCCCTGCGGAACTGGCCCAGTACCACATAGCCATGCTGTGTCGTCGCCTCACGGGAAAATATATCCGTCCCAAGGCCGAACACGTAGCGGTGACCGTCGAGAAGGTCAAGAGCGAGCGATACGAAAAACCCCTCGATGAGCTGATGACCACCGATCTTCAGACACTACGGGATCTCTACGTCAACAGAGAATCGGAGCCCTACAACGCCGACGAAATGTGGGAGCCCCAGGATAAGAAATTCATCTAACTCGCAATGGTTCACCGGGCGCAGGGTCGCTTAAGCTTTGTGAACTACGATGAGCCCCAAATGGGCCGGCATCCGATCAGCGGCCGGAGCCGTTGAACCGCTTGACCTTTCGGCGAACGCTTAAGAATGGAGAGAATAATGGGATATACGCCGGATTTAATGGAATCCATAAAAAAAGTCGAATCCACACGAGCCCAAAGGGTGGCGCGCAAAAAAGCGGGAC
>JBBRBO010000136.1:0-10048 GCA_038205805.1 Desulfomonilales bacterium | reverse complement strand
TGGGGTCCATTCGAGCCCCTATTTCTCCCTGAGTATTCGCCGGACCTCAATCCCATTGAAGAGCTGTGGCTGCTCATGAAAGGAGAATGGTTTTCGGACTTCATCGCAAAAACATCCGTGCAATTGACTGACCGCCTTTGTGAGGCGTTAAACTGGGTCATTGACAGGCAAGACGCCAATAAAAAGACTTGCTCTATAAGGACAGAACTTTAGGCAAGGGCTATATAGTGTAGCATGAGGGGTCATTTTTGGGTGAGAGCCACTCCTGATTAGGAAGCGGCTCGGAAGAAAAGTTTGATACGAAGGCGGCGTTGTTGCTTCACCTGCTGAGCCCCAATCTCACCACCATTCGCCAATTCGGACGATTAATTTCTGCCCTTATTCTTGCCCCATCTATCGAAAATTGTGCCTGGATTAATTGGTTGTACGGGTTCTGTTTTCCTCCCTCGGGTCGTAGAAACGTCTCCCAAGGCGCTGTTGGAGTCTGTGAACTTCCCCCGAGTCGTAGAAACGCCTGCCAAAGTGTCGTTGGTTTCATCTTTCTTCCCTCGGGTTGTGGAAACGGCTCCCAAAGCGTCGTTGGAGTCTGTGAACTTCCCCCGAGTCGTAGAAACCTGTGGTCCGAAGGAGTCCCTTACATCGATCCAAGCGATTCGTACCATTGTGCTCGGCTTGTTCTTCGCAGGAATTGTTACACTCCAAGAAGGTGGTCCGATTGATTCTGTGGCGCTTGGTCTCACAGTCCCACCATCTGATAGGCTGAAGGTGATAAATACAAGTAGCGCCGTGATGAGTAAATATACTCGATTCATTTGCCACCTCTCGGTGCGTCACCTGTTGATACTCATATAGATGCGGTCGCGTGGTAAAGGTTTCATTTATACTGGGGAGCGCCTTCATGGGTCCTTCTGCCTCTGCCCTTTTTCTGTTCCTTTACTTCAATCTTGCGCGCCCTTAGGTCAATTCAGGTCGAACCAAGAAAAACTTCTTTTCAGTTGGTACAATCTGAGATTCGACATCCTGTGAAGATGTCGCTATTGAGCATGAGCGTGTTCTGACGAATTTGGCATCAGATTCATGGCAGGGACGAGAATTACCGCTTCCATACTTCAACTTGGTGGTATGAGAGACTTCTTGAAGGCGGGTACGGGAAGATGTGCAAGGACATACCTATTAAGAGTATAGTATGATACTACCTGACTCTTTACCCTTCAATGCCCGCCTCTACCTATCCCAATACACAACCCTAGATAACCTGCATAACCAGAATGACCTATACCATTGCTCTCTTCAATATTCCACATGAGTGTCAGGGTTCAAGCCTGAAATTCTATACCAGCCTGAAATACGTGAGCCTACAAGAAGATGTGATCCTGAGCTTATCCTGCCTGTACAAGAGAACTCAGACGGACTACCGCTCCAGAAGTGCGGTAGCCAGTTTATGAAGGGCCAGACCTCTACCAATCTAACGCCCCTCGAATCGTTCCTCAATTCCTACACGAGTCGTACACCGACAGGCAACGCCCTGTACGCCAAAGACAACCATCCTTCTCGCCGCAGTTCCTGTGTGGTAATAATGCTCAGAGCGTTTCTCGGTTGGGAGTCCTACAGATGCCACTCATTGCCATCGAACTCATTCGGGTTGAGAACAGGTTCAGACGTTACCTCGGCGACCTGACCGCTCTCATGGACAGTATCAAAGCCTTGGGCCTGCTCCGCCCTGTCCTCGCAGCCGGAATAGGCTTGGGCGAGCCCTTTTCGCTTGGCGTCCGGAAGCGTAGCCGAAAGTAGAATAACCGTGCAGCCGACTTCCGCCAACCAGTGGAGCAATCGTTCGAGGATGGTGCTCATATAGGCGTCGTATGCGTGAACTTCGTCGAAGATCACCACTTTGCCGGCCAACCCGAAGAGTCGCACGAACCAGTGCTTGGTTTGCAGGACGCTCAATAGACTTTGGTCTATAGTACCGATGCCGAAAGGCGCAAGGAGTGGTCGTTTTTTCGCCGTGAACCACGACTGGGCTTCCACATCGCCCTTGTCCGATACGCTCTCTTCCGTATCATCGTGTTCCTCGATGCTCTGAGGGTTGAACTCCGCAATCTCACCTGCCAAAACCGAAGCTGCTTGCGCCGCGGCAAGCAAAGCGTCGCCGTGCACGAGTTGCACATTGAGCTTTCCTTTATGACCCCGATCTTTCAGGTAATCATCCACAACTCTCTTGAACATGGCATTTCCGGTGGCCTGCGTGGGCATGGCAATGTACATGCCTCTTGCAAAACCCCTGCACATGGCCATGTCCGCCCCATAAAGAGCGGCTTCGGTCTTGCCTTGGCCCATAGGCGCTTCGACAATCATGAAATACGGGGAGTTTTGGCGCTCGACCAGGCTAACAGCGACTGATTGTATCTCGTTGGGGGTATAACCTTTAAACACATCTCCAAAGCTCTTTTTTTGCCCGAATTCCACGGCAGGGACCCAGCCCAGTTGTTCAAGAGCTTTGTGAGCTTTTTCTTTCGCCTGCTTCCAATAGTCCGATGCGGATATTTGTGAAAGGCTTCCGTAGTCGGCAATACAGGGGAAAAACTCCTGATTGCTGCCGATCCAGTCCACTACCGAGATAAACCCGGCGAGTATTGGGACAAGGGCCGGGTCCTCCGGTTCGTTCAGAGTCTTAGTCGGTTGGCTTAGATTGAAGCCTATGGTTTGGGCGAATTCCTGCAGGAGGGAATCGCGGGCTGCATTCCAGTCTTTATTTCCAAGTGAATCAGCCCCCATGCAAAGTTCGGCGGCCCTCGGAAAAACTCCGTGGTGTCCTCCGGCAATTTGGGCGAATGTGGCGGAAGCAGCGCATGACTTCAGCGCTTTGTTCAAGATATGCGCGCTGATATGCCCGTGAGGACGGCTTTGATCGTTGAGAGAAAACGGCAACCCGGAGTCTTTACACAAGTCGGAGTCTCTCTTTTGAAATCCCGGCGAAGCCTTTCCGATGTCATGAGCGCCTGCCAGAAAAACGAGTAAACTGCGCGCATCGCTTCCGAGGAATCCTTCTATTCTGTTTCGCATACACGGAGCGAAGCATTCATCCCAAACGCGCTCCGCTACTGCGGCCACATCGAGCATGTGGTTCAACAAGGGATGATAGCGGCGATTTGTGCCTTTTTGCGCCATCTTTTCCCGATAAGTTTTCGCCCAGAGCCGGCGGTATGGCGGAATTTCCGCGCCTCGAACTCCATTCATCTTTGCGTTCATGGTGTTTTCCCTTGTTTCTTACAACGTGTATATGGCTCGGGTTGCGTTTACGTCTCGTATGACTCGCTTGATTCCTACACTCTTGAACTCCCTGTCGGCGTAGAGCACGGGTATCCAGGCTGAATCATCATCCAATAGGTTGTAGGTGTTCCTTTGTCCCATACCTCCTCCTTTCGTCGGCAAAAATTATGGCGCTTTGCGGGTTCACGGAGGGAATCCCACCATTTGCAAGCGCTTGAAGATGTACGCGTTTGGAATGTCCCAGAGTTTCAGAGTAGCACGCGAAAGTGTCAAATCAGGTCAATACTTCGAGGTTATTTAGTTGTGTATGAAGGAATTACGTAGCGGTTGATCGACTCACGAGATACAAGCATGGCGGTGAAAAATCTCCGGATGTGAGCGCCCCCAAGGAGAGTAAGTAATTCACCGGACGCAAAGTGGTTTACCGGACGTGAAGAGGCTCCGGTAGTGAATGTCTAGGTAATGTGACGCGGAATCGATAGCCTCGATGAACGAGAGCAGATCTACGTATGGTTCTGAGTTCGATAGGGGTGGTGTAGACGCCGGATGAGCGTCTACTATCCAGAATAGAAAACTTTGTTGTTCTTGTCAAGTCAAAAAAGTAAAATCCCTGCTGGAGCCATCCGGAAGGACATAGATCATATCAACACCAAAATTCTTCCTAAATTGGAATACCTCCGAAAGGTACATTCGAGGTAGGTTCAAGGAACCATGATTCGACGATGCGCTAGAGCGACTAAGGCATCTTCTATGCGACTTCTTTCCACTGGGCCTTACTTCTTTACCCCCGACACGCTATCATGGAGAGAACATCAGAACGGGAGGCGCCATGTCGTCATTTATGGATTTCGTGAAGGCCCTGGCCGGCATATGCAAAACACCGGTCGCTTCACCCGAAGTTTGGGAACTAAGGGGCTCCGAGGTGTCACTGGACGTGGAAAGCGTGCCGGAGCTTCGCGGCCCCTCAGGCGCAGTGCGTCTGGAAGGCATGGGACTTCCCAACTCGGTGTTGGTGGTCCACAAACCGGACGGGGGTTTTCTCTGTGTGAAAAATCGCTGCACCCACATGGGTCGCAAGCTGGACCCCGGGGACTCCGACGAAACCTTGCGATGTTGCAGCGTGAGCCATTCCGTCTTCGACCACGACGGCGCCAAGGTAAGCGGGCCGGCAAAGGGCGACCTCATTGTTTATCCAAGCCGCATGGAAGGGACGAAGCTGATTATCAGCGTCAGCTAGAGCGCTCGTTGCGGTAAAATATCAGCTAGGCTGAACCCGTACGTTTAGTCGCTACGCCTTGGCGCCCTCCAGTTCCGACGTGCATTCCGGGCATCGAGTGGCGTTCAGCGCAATCTTCGACTTGCAGTATGGGCATTCTTTCATTGTGGGCGGAGGTGTCTTTTTCATCCTGTTAATTTGGCGTATTACCAGGAAAATTACGAACGCCACAACAAGAAAGTCGATGACATTATTGATGAATACCCCGTAATTGATGGTGGGGGCGCCTGCGGCTTTGGCCGCCTCGAGCGAAGGATAATGCTTGTCGGAAAGCGTTACAAACAGGCTGGAGAAGTTCACCTTCCCCAGAAGCAACCCTATGGGCGGCATGACGACATCATTCACCAGTGAACTCACGATTTTGCCGAAGGCGCCGCCGATGATGATACCCACAGCCATATCTACGACGTTGCCTCTGGCTGCGAATTCTTTGAATTCTTTGAACATACTCGATTTCGTCGGCACGCTGTCCTCCTTAATTTTCATACATTAAACAGCTCAAACTGCGCTACTTTGTTACCGATCACCGGACGCCGGAACGTTACAGATCGGTTCGCCCAAGTAACTCATAGAGCCAACGCCGGGTGTCTTTGAGTTCCTCAAGGTCGATGTTCGTGGAAACTCCCCATCTTTCCAGAAGCTCGACCGTCTTCTCCGTGGAGATATTTCCTGCGGCTCCCGGCACGAAGGGGCAGCCTCCCAAGCCGCCTATGGCCGTATCGAACTGAGTGACTCCCATGTCAAGGCCGGCCTTGAGGTTATCGTAGCCTCGATGATACGTGTCGTGCAGGTGCAAGACGAGCCTCGGAAGGGGTACGATGCGAGTTAGGGAGGTCAATGTCTCACGCAGACCTTCCGGTGTTCCCATGCCGGTGGTGTCGGCGAGCACAAAATCCACGGCGTCATCCAGGGGCAGTCGTTCTATCAGTGTAAGCACGGATTTGGGCGAAACCGAGTCCTCATAGAAACACCCGAATGCGCAACTAATCCCCAGGGACACGGTTACACCGGCCTCTTTCGCACGGGCGAGCATATTGCGTGTGGAGTCCACCGCCTCATCAAGGGGCTTACCCACATTCTTGCGGCTGTGGGTATCCGACGCGGAAACAAACATGGCTACGTGGGAGATCCCTGCGGCGATGGCCTGTTCCAAGCCGCCTCGGGACAGCGTGAGCACGCTCAGTCTCACATCGGGAGTTTTCTTCACGAGGCGCCATACCTCGTCCGAGTGGGCCATTTGCGGAACAAGCTTCGGGCTCACGAAGGAGCCTATTTCGATGCGCCGTAAACCGGCTTCTTGAAGCCGCTGAACCAAGTCCGCCCGTTGCGTTGCGGACAGAATCCGGGGTTCATTCTGGAGACCGTCTCTAGGCCCCACTTCTTCCAAGATGATTGCGGGCGTCATGATATCGCGGCCTCCGATGTATTCATGGATGATTCAAGCCGGTTGAGGTGTTTTCAGTGATTGCCGCAGCCTGCTTTAAGGACTCTCCATTCGGCCGAATACGCTCTGTCGTGAGAGCGCTCCATTGCGACAGAGAGCATCCGGCATATCATGGACCGACACCTTTTGAGGTCCAGTGTTCCATCGTTTGATCGAAAGCAAAGGGTTCAGCGTGAACCGGCCGATCCACACATTATACAGCGAACCTCGTAAAACTGCGCTCACAAATAACTAACCGTGCGCTCGCTTGACATCCCAAGCTCGAAGTTATAATGCTGACGAATACGGTGATTCTTTCGAGAATCTCCGTATTTGTTTTTAGTAGAGGACAAAAGCGGAATCGTTCATTGAGAGCTACCCAACGGTCTGGAATCACAATGGAGTGAAGGCTGTTCTAAACCGGTGAATGACTACCGACAACGGAGGAATAATGGAAGTAGTGGCAGACATCCCCAGCGTGGAAGAGTGCGCCACCAGAATACTGGATTACAGCGGCCGGAAGTTCGAGCCGGAAACCGCAGGCGAATTGTGGGTTAAAATCCTCCAACATAAGTGGTTTCTTTCGGAAAAGCTCGGCAGAGACGTGGGGGTCAGGGTCGCCTGCATAGACTTCGTGGAAAACATCGACGTGATTCGCGACGAAATCGACGAGGCGGAACGGGTGCGAGTGCTCAGGGATTTGGGCGCACAGATGGTGCAGCGGGACATCTGGGACACCATCGCCGATTCGCAACCGCCGAAGCAAATCGTGGATAAGCGCATCATCTTGCCGCTCACGGAAACTGAGCTGGCGGCCAAGCATGGCGTAACCCCGCCGCGGACCATCATCTTTTTCGGGCCTCCGGGGACGGGCAAGACGCACTTTGTGCGGGCGATAGCCGGCGTGCTGCAGTGGTGGTATGTGGAGATTAGCCCAAGCATTCTCATGGCCGAGGGCTCCGAGCGCATCGGCGTGAATCTCAAACAATTGATGGAAAAGGTATCAACACTGGATGAGGTTGTGCTCTTCATCGACGAGTTCGAGGAAATAGCGGGCAGCCGAGAACAGGCGTCACGCCTCGACAAATCCATCACGAACGAGTTCTTGAAGCAAGTGCCTCTTTTGAAACGACAAAATCGCAAGGTGCTTCTCGTGTGCGCCACAAACTATATAGAGGAACTGGACTCGGCTCTGTTGAGACCGGGGCGATTTGATTGTATTATTCCCGTGGGCGGTTTGGATGACCAGGGGAGACGAACGATCTTCGAATACTACCTGAGCAAGACCAACGCAGGGGACATTGATGTGGAAGAGATCATCAGGCGGATTCCATTTTTCACGCCTGCCGACATAGAATACCTTTTCCAGAAAACGGCTCAGATCGCCTTTGAGAAGGAGCTGACCTTGGGAAAGGACTATAAACTCACCACCGAGTTGTTTCTGGAAACCATCGGAAAGGTGCGAGCGTCCCTTGACGAGAACATCATAGACCAATTTAGGCAGGATTGCCTCAAATACACTCGATATTAACGCCCAAGAGATCCCCGTTTGGACTGCACGTGACCTGCGCTCGGTTCAAACGGGGATCAATCACGGCGGCCGTAATAGGTCCTGTGCGGTGATTGGATAAAAGATAAGTGCCCTTCGGCGTCCCAGAGAAAACCGTCTGATAGGCCAAACTATCGGCAAGCAGCCAAGGAGCGAGAACATGGAAGCCCAGTTGGAACAAGCCGTTCAAGCATTGCTTACCGCAAAGCACGTGGTGGCTCTCACAGGCGCCGGAGCGAGTACGGAATCGGGGATACCCGATTTTCGCAGCCCCGGTGGTTTGTGGTCACGTGTGGATCCGGCTGAGTTCTCCATCGATAGGTTCTTGCAAAACCCTGCTCGCTTCTGGCGGATTCACCTGGAGATGAAGACCTCCGGTGATTTCAATCTTGCGGCAGCAAACCCCAACGCTGCACACCGCGCCCTTGCCGCCTTTGAACGCATGGAAATCCTCAAGTGCGTCATCACTCAAAATGTGGACAACCTACACCAGCGGGCCGGCTCCGTGGAAGTGGTCGAGTTTCACGGTAATCTGCTGCGAACGGTCTGCTTGAAGTGTAGAAGCATCGAGCCCATCGAAGAAGTGGAGGCCCGTTTGCTGGCGGGCGCAGAGGAAATACCTCGCTGTACCAAGTGCCACGGTTTGCTCAAGCCCGACGCCGTATTCTTTGGAGAAGCCATTCCTCCGAAGGCGCTCATGATCTCCCAGGCGCAATCTGCCAAATGCGACGTCCTGCTGGTGGTGGGCACGTCTTTGCAAGTGTTTCCGGCCGCGCAAATCCCACTTACGGTGAAGATGAAACATCCTCCGGCCACGGTCATCGAGGTCAATATGGAACCATCCTTCCTCTACGACCAAGTGACGGACCTTCTGTTGCTGGGCAGCGCCGGCGATACGCTCACCCGTATTCTTGCGGCTCTTGAAGAGAGAATCTCGACTGCGTCCGCTGGTACGGATGGGTAACAATTTCCGTTCCCATGAAGCGCTTTTGTCTCCCTAGGTCGCTGTGAATCCGCGGACGCATAAGTCAATAGAGCAGAGGTTCAGGCTCCATGACAGAAGATTAGCAATGGTTCAGCCAGGCGTAGAGCCCGCTCAAACCAGTAAAGGCAGGAAAAGAGCCACATCTTCTCTCTGGGCTACGTCATCGTGCATTCCAGCTATTAACCTTTCCTGGTGATCGGTGAGGTCACGTTTCCGGCGCCGTCACCGTTCTTCAGGTCGCCGCTCTGGGATGCTTCGTCAACAGCAACCAAGCTGCATAACCTGAGAATAAGCAGATTAGGGGCATAATAGGTAGCCTAAATCGTGCAGCGTCTCCTATATCGAAATACGTAATAGAAAAATAGATCGCAACACCTACTACTACCAATACACTTTTACTCATAAACCTTCCGAACAGAAAAAAGCCGGCAGCCAAAGAAAGATACACGATCATAACCAGCTCAAGAATCACACCTGTCCAAAAGAAGAAGGGACTATGATGAAGATAAACCATCTGGCGACCCAGAATGCTTTTACCGCCTATCAAACTATCCATATTCACGGCAAACGACGGGATCCAATCATATCTATACCCCTTCAGCAATCTCATTGCATGTAAAGAACCGGGGTGTAACCAAAACTTCAGTTGTCCTTTTACATAGATCTTAAGAAAAGTATACGGGTGTTCCAGGACGGTATTCACGGCTTTTGTTCGCTGCTCACTGAGTTTGATGTCTTTCATTTCCCATTGCTGCTGCATTACTGTTTTTTTCGTTCTATCAGCAACTATAGATGCCGTGACATACCAATGCAAATTGAAATCCTGAGCCGTGGAGAAACCCGAATACCCGGTTTCTACATAATTCCTCGCCTGCCAGGCCAGCAGAGGGGCTGAGGACACAATAAGAAAGATTGCAGCGTAAGCGATTCTCTTCACGCGGTCTACTCTCTGGGCGCACGTCCATAGCAGGAGGATTACAGTCATCCATACCGGTAAGTAATAGGAGATAGGCCGTATGAACACCAGCGCTGATAAAAAGAGACCGGAAACAACGAGATCTCTCAATACACAGCGCTCCAGGAAGCGTAGACAATATAAAAGAAAAATGAGTAATGTAGCTGTGAAGAACGTTTCCGTCATAAGTAGAGTTGAAAAAATTATGGACATCGGCTCAACAGCATACAAGAGGGAACAGATGACGGCGCACCACTGCTCTTTGAACAACAAAAGCGCAATCTTATAGATAAGGTAGCAGGAGCCGGAACTGACAAGGATTTGCAGTAAAACGGTTACTGTTTCGACTTTTCCAAGTAGTACACCAGTAAACAGAAAGATAGGGTATCCGGGGGTACGAAGAAGTTCAACGGTCGTATCGTGGGACGCTGTGAGGAATTGTCCGGTTTCTATAGTTCTGGTCTTTAAAAGTAGCGGTCATAGGAACCCGGCGATAGTGTCTCTGAGAGAAGCTGGATTGCCTTGAAATCGGTTGAACCTCCGAAAGAGTTCTCCAGCCAGTTTTTTTGCGGTTTTGAAATACCGATTGT
>JBBRBO010000135.1:0-10349 GCA_038205805.1 Desulfomonilales bacterium | reverse complement strand
TAAAGGTGGCACCGGCACCCCCCCCCCCGGTGTACGCGTCCCCGGGGTTGGTGCCGGCTCCCCCCCCGGTCCACGCGGGTGGGTAACCACACCCCCCCCCGGCCTTCCACCGGGCGCAATTCCAAATAGTTGTCCTGTTCCTGGTGAACGGTTACCCGCCGGTTTCACTTGCAATCTTCGGGTCCCCGTATGACGAATATCTGTTTTCTATAGGAGCAGGAATGCCGAGCTTCCTCATAATAGCAGTCGCCTAAGCTTGGTTGCGCCAATACCTCATGATTGCCCTTTAAGCGGAGTTTCGCGTCGAAGCGCTATCTTGAGTTGGTTGTAGATGGTCCGACGGCTTAGTCCGTGCGGTCCCCACTACGCACAATAGGTGAGCGGTCGCCTGCGTGATTGAGTACGGGAGACGAATGGCGCTTAGGCGGCTTTCCTGGGCAAAGAACCGCATTGAACGTTCTGAATCCTTCCAAAAAAAGTTATTCCGGCAATTTCTTGAAATAAAGATTCTCTCAGCCCTATATTCTATGGTATATTAACTAATTCAGTTGTCAAGTCAAAAAAGCAAAAGGTCTATGGGAGCCATTCAGCGGCGTTTTAGTCGAACGGACCACCGATAACATCGGCGGATGAATATTGCTTATCCACAGATTGGACGCAGATTAAAAAAGACCTACAGGAAAAGACCGGTCCAGACTACGGATTCGGGCACTTGAGATTATACGGACAATTATAGCGGTTTCATCTGCGTACATCCGTGACATGGGCGGATACATATTCAGTATCCACAGATTACCCAGAATAACGGCAGATAAGAATAAGCAAACTGCGACTGCTCAGAACAGACGCTCTCGCCCCTCACATCACCAAATAAACAGCGGTTATCCACAGATTACGCAGATGGACGCAGATTAAAAAAGACCTACAGGAGAAGACCGGTCCAGACCACGGATTCGGGCACTTGAGATTATACGGACAATTATAACGGTTTCGTCGAACGGCCCACCGGTAAAATCGGCGCATGAATATTGCTTATCCACAGATTACGCATACGAGGGGAGTAATACAAGGCAGCGCCGGAAACCGGCAGGTCTCTCGATTTCCTAAGACGTCTTACTTTCGTGATTGAGACTCCAGGCTACGCTCCAGCCTTTACTTGACGAAGCAAGTTAGCCATTTCTATTCCGGTCATAGCCGCATCGGAGCCTTTGTTGCCGGCTTTTGTACCCGCTCGTTCCACCGCTTGCTCGATAGTGTCCGTCGTGAGGACGCCGAAGGCTACCGCTACCGGCGCGTCCATGGCCACATGGGCCACACCCTTGGACACCTCGGCGGCCACATAGTCAAAATGCGGAGTGGAACCGCGGATCACGGCGCCCAATGCGATGACCATGTCATACGCGCCGGACTGCACCGCCTTGCCCACTATTTGGGGGATCTCGAACGCTCCCGGTACGCGCATGAGAGTTATATCCGATTCCTGAGCGCCGTGACGAACCAAAGTGTCTACGGCCCCTTCAATCAAGCGGCCAACGATAAAGTCGTTAAATCTAGCGGCCACAAGAGCAATTTTCATACCTTTAGCGTCATAGTCGCCCTCAATTGTATGTATCATCCGGCCTCCTGATTCTCTGTAGTCGTTCACGGGGCTTGAGACGCCTCCGCACCCAATTAAAAGCGGAGGGAATACTCTTCTCCCCTCCGTATTACTCTATCATAATTTTTTGGTAATGGGTGTCGGGCTCAAACGCCGTTGTTGTTGTTGATCTCGTAGAGATGTCCCATTTTTTCCTTTTTCGTCTCCATGTAGCGCAAGTTGGTGGCGCAGGGCTCAACGAATATGGCAACCTGTTCGACGACTTCCAGACCATAGCCTTCTAAACCGACTATCTTGGTGGGATTATTTGTCATGAGGCGCATCTTGCGCACACCGAGGTCGGCGAGCATTTGCGCGCCCAGGCCATAGTCCCGCAGATCGGGTTTGAAACCGAGTCTCAGGTTTGCTTCCACGGTATCGCATCCTTGATCTTGCAAGGCGTAGGCCTTGATTTTGTTCAGCAACCCTATGCCTCGGCCTTCCTGCTGCATGTAGAGGATAACTCCCTTACCGGCCTCTTCCACGATGTGCATGGCCTTTTCCAACTGACTGCCGCAATCACACCGCTTGGAACCGAAAACGTCGCCGGTCAAGCACTCAGAATGCACACGAACAAGGATGGGCTCATTGGGGTCGATTTGCCCCTTCACCAAGGCCACGTGATTGTGCTTGTCCACGTCATTCTCATAGACGATGAGCCTGAAATCACCACCGAAGTCGGTGGGCAGCACCGTTTCTGCTCCGCGACGCACTAGCCGCTCGTGACGCATTCTGTGCTGAATGATGTCCTTGACGGTGCAGATCTTGATGTTGTGGCGCTCGGCGAGTTCCATGAGCTGGGGCATTCTCGCCATAGTGCCGTCGTCATTCATTACTTCACAGATGACGCCGGCCGGAGTGAGTCCCGCCATGCGAGCAAGATCCACGCTGCCTTCCGTTTGTCCGGCCCTCACAAGTGTGCCGCCTCGCCGCGCACGAATAGGAAAGACATGGCCCGGAGAAATAATGTCCTTGGGTCCGGCGTCCCTGTCGATGGCGGTGAGAATAGTGATTGCACGATCATGGGCGGAAATCCCCGTGGTCACGCCCCGAGCCGCTTCGATGGAAACGGTGAAAGCCGTGCCGAAAGGAGACTTGTTATTAGTGGTCATCATAGGCAATTCGAGTCTGTCCACCATGTCCGCGGTCATCGACAAACAAACCAAGCCTCTTCCGTGCTTTGTCATGAAATTTATCGCTTCGGGAGTCACTTTTTCGGCGGCCATGGTTAGGTCGCCTTCGTTTTCCCGATCTTCGTCGTCGGCGAGTATTACCATTTCGCCGTTTCTAATTGCTGCTAATGCTTCCTCTATTCCAACAAGCGCACCCATTTAAGGGATCCTCCTTCATACAAATCCGTGGCGTCTAAGCTTTTCTTCGTCGAGTTCAGACCCGTGGTTCCGCAACCTGACGAAGTTCTCCACATACTTGCCTATAATATCGTATTCTATGTTGACCCTATCATTCACCAATTTTGTCGTCAATCCCGTCTCCGAGGACGTATGGGGGATAATCATCACCCAAAAGCGGCCTTTCGTCACCTTGTTCACGGTGAGACTCACGCCGTCCACGGTCACGGACCCTTTCTCCACCAGGTACTTGCGGGAATCCACAGCGAATCCCAAGAGGTAGCCGGGACCTGTGGGACGTTTTTCGAGGACACGGCCGACACAATCCACGTGGCCCGATACGAGATGACCGCCCAGGCGTTCACCAAGACGCATAGCCTTTTCCAGGTTCACCATGGCGCCGATCTTGAGATACCCCAAGGTGGTGACACGCATGGTCTCGGGAGAAACGTCCGCAGCAAATTCGCCCGTTCCGGCATGGACCTCCGTGGCGGTGAGACATGAGCCGTCAACTGCAATGGAATCGCCTTCCCGCACATCGGACAAATCCAAATCCGTACTAATACCAATACGTATAAATTCCGCCCTTCGTTCAATTGCGGTGACTTTTCCTCGATCTTCAATGATGCCGGTGAACATGTGGACCTTCCCGCCTCATACGCGGCCGATGTTTTTGCCTCGCCCGCGTTCGGTTCGGCTATGACATTTCCGAACAATTTGTAGGAAATAAGGCCGTCCGGGAGTTTACAACTATCTGCCGGGGCGTAGGCAATCTGAGTAGTATACACCCGAGCCCCCATAGTTACAAAAATATTTTTACGTCGGCCGCAATCCGTATGTGAGTGGATTGACCCCGGCAATTTTCGTTCATCACGAATAGATGAATTATTGGGACTACCATACGTGATTCGACTGAGATGGGCCAATGGGCCGGTGATGTCTTTTTGACCGGCCAAGCGCTGCGTCCGTCCTTGGCGAAAGCATCGACGCACTGGGACAAAGCGACTTTTTTTGAGCCTATCCTACTCCTTTTATTCCGACTCCGGCTCATACCAATGCGCAGCCAAATAAGTAATATCGGGGAGATCCTTCTTGAAAGAAGGCTTCTCCTCGAACCCCTCTCCAAGAACTTTTAATATGCCGAAAGCGGCCTTTTCTCAAGAAAAAAAGGCCGCTTTCGGCAAATTAAACATTCTCAGATAGACGTCGAAAAAACCTACCTTCCCAAAAAGAGTCTTCACCAATGTTACTCGTTGGAAAGCACTTTGGTATCAGGCGTCAACAGATGCCTATGTTCGACTCTCTTCATAGCGTGCAGCACGTTCGTACGGACGTTGGGGATGTCTTTTTCGAGGTCCCGGAGCAATCCCTTTATCCATCCTCGCCGGGATGAACTCATGCCCTGATAGGCGCACGAGCATCCGAATACGGGTAAGCCAACCTCGTGAGCAAAGTCTCGTGTCATCGCCTCGTGAACATACAGCAGTGGCCGGATCACCGTGACCACGCCGTTATCCGCAAATAGTTTGGGGCTCATCCCTTTGATTGCGGCGTTGTAGAAGAGGTTGAGAAATAAGGTCTCCACGAAGTCGTCCAGGTGGTGACCCAGGGCAATTTTGTTCCAGCCGTGTCGCATGGCGTGTGTGTACAAGATCCCCCGACGCAGCCGTGAACAAAATGAGCACGGATTTGTGCCTGCCGAGAGATTGTCGTTCACCACCGGCACAATGTCCGCGGGGATCGTGTTGTAGGCGAACCCGTTTGCAATGAGGTGATCGGTCAAGCGGGTGAATGCAGCGGCCTCGAAGCCCGGGTTCACGGTGACCGCCGCCAACTGGAAGCGAATGGGCGCCCTTTGTTGCAGGGCTCGCAGGGCATAGAGCAGCGTCCAGGAGTCTTTGCCGCCGGAAAGCGCCACGAGGATGCGATCCCCTTCCTCAACGAGATTGTATTCACCAATGGCCTTGCCGGCCAGTCGAGTAATCTTGTGAAATATCTTAGGTGTTGACTTCATTATTGATGTGGTAACCGTTCACAAGGAATGACCCAAGCGCTTGGAATCACCAGAGGGTTCTTGCGAGGAAAGATGAGGCTCCGCTGAGATATTCTGCGAGACTGGAGTCGTCGCAAGCCCGCTGAACCATTCTTGATTCGCGATTCAAGCTTTTGCGTTTTAAGACTATTTGCTATACTATTATGTTATCTTGTGAATGTCTACGACCCACGAAGCGCCTGCATACACGCGCATATATCCCCTCCACGGAGCCGCTTTTGATATTTCTTACAAATGTAGCCAAATTTTACAATGGAAAGCCTCTTTTTCACGAAGCAAACGTCAGCGTCACCCGCGGGGACAAAATAGGATTGATCGGCCCTAACGGCGCAGGGAAGTCCACCATACTCGGGATGATGGAAGGCACGGTTACGACCGACCAAGGCGAGGTCTCCGTCGAGAAGAAGGCGCGAATGGGTGTGCTCCATCAGGAGCTGATTCAGGGGCGGGACAATCCCATTCTCGAAGAAGTTATGAATATCTCCGATGATCTGCAACGCACCCGCGAGCGCTTGGCCGAACTCGAGATCGAAATGGCTCGTTTTGCAGATTCGCCTGAGCAAATCGCCGTTGTCGTGGAAGAACACGGTCGCCTCTTACATGAGTTCGAACGCTACGAAGGATATACGCTTGAGGCTCGTGGTCGCAAAATCCTTCAGGGGCTGGGCTTCCGACCCGAAGACATGGATCGGCGCTGGAGCGAGTTTTCCGGCGGCTGGCGCATGAGGGTCGCTCTTGCCAAGATCCTCCTGGCTGAACCTGATGTGCTCCTCCTGGACGAACCAACAAACCACTTGGACCTGGATAGTCTCCTCTGGGTGGAAGAATATTTGGCCGGGTTCAAGGGCGCCCTAGTGTTGGTTTCCCATGATAGGGCCTTTCTCAATCGTCTGGTTACGCGGATTATCGAGATAGATCGGGGAAAAGTCACCTCGTACACCGGCGACTACGACGAGTTCGAGCGCAACAAACAAATGCAGGACGACGTCCTCGTTTCCGCATACAAGAATCAACAGGAAAAGATCAAGAAGATCGAGAAGTTTGTGGCCCAAAACAGGGTAAAAGCACGGTCCGCCAGCCGAGCGCAAAGCCGGTTGAAGATGTTGGATAAAATGGAAATCGTGCAACCACCCACGCAAGCGCGCACCGTGAAATTCACCTTTCCCCAGCCTCCTCCGTCCGGGAGACGATCCCTCGAGATTACAAACCTGGCGAAGCGCTACGGCGACAATGTAGTCTACGACGGGTTCAACTGGGCCGTAGAACGGGGTGAGCGCATCGGCTTCGTAGGCCCCAACGGCGCGGGAAAATCCACACTTCTGAAGATTATCGCCGACGTCATACCGTATGATTCCGGGGAGCTGCGCTACGGTCACCAAGTCACCAAAGGGTATTTTGCGCAGCACCAGTCGGAAACCCTCAATTCCGAACTCACCGTGCTCTTGGAGGCGTATACCTCGGCCTCCAACATCACGGAACAGGACGCTCGCAACCTCCTCGGGGCGTTCCTCTTTTCCGGCGACGATGTGCACAAGAAGGTGAAGGTTCTCTCAGGCGGAGAAAAGAGTAGGCTGGCTCTCGTGAAGATCCTCCTTAACCCGCCCAATTTGCTGCTCATGGATGAGCCCACGAACCACTTGGATATTTCTTCGTGCGAGATCCTCGAGGAAGGACTCAAGAAATTCTCCGGCACGTTACTCTTGATAACACACGACCGACGGCTCATGAATTCCGTTTGCACCGGGATCTTGGAAATCGAACACGGAACCGCTGAAGCCTATCTCGGCGGGTACGAAGATTACCTCTACAAGAAGCGCCTCATGGAAAGCGGGCAGGACGCTGAACCCGAGGCGTCGGTTGAAGCTCCCCGAGCACCTACCCCAATCGAGAGCCGTGAATCACGCAAGGAACGCAAGAGACGTGAGGCTGAAGCGAGGGCCGCCCTCAACAAGAGCCAGGCGCCTATCCGAAAGGAACTACAGACAATAGAGAGGGATCTGGCGCTTCAAGAGGCTCGAAAGAGTGAAATCGAGGGGATCTTGGCAGACCCGGAAAGCTATTCGGATCGTGAACGGATCAAACCCCTTGTGGAAGAGTCCCATATCGTCACGCAGCGCATTAAAACCCTGGAAAGCCGCTGGGAGGAGCTACAACTAGAGATCGAGCCGGCCGAACAGGCCCTCAACAGCGTGTGACGCTTTGCCGAAGCGTGGGCCTTTCTATGGCGACCCACGAAACACCTTGACATCTTGGTCTCAAATTTGTATAAACAATGAGACGTTATAAAGTAACCTTAAACCATTATATTGGAAATAGGTTGCGGAGGCCGTAGATGATTAGAAAATATGGATTGCTGATTATATCGGCCATTCTCACCGGATGCCTTGCCTTCCAGACCGAAGCGCCCGCATTCGAGCTGTTTCCCAGGCCGGACGGTGAACCCCACGTGGTCCGTCGCAGTGATAATCAGATCACCCGGGGTCCCAAAAACGACACCTTGGCCGATCTCGCTCAAATCTATTACGGAAACCGAGACCTATGGCCTTTTTTAATGAATCAGAATCCCGCCCTTCGATTACCAGGCTCCTCAACATCCCTGGGGGACCAGCCCTTACCTGCAGGGACACGCGTTGACCTTTATGACACGTTAAACCCATATATTGTGTTCAGGCAACAGCATAAGCGTCCGACCGGCTTACCCAAGGAGCTGGAGAATCTCCTTATCGATTCGGTGAGTTACAGCGGTATTCCCTACGACAAGAAATTCTTTTCCCACAAGCTGACGCTGCGACCTACGCAGGTGTGGGGCTATATAGTCGGCTCGCCGGACGAGCACAAGGGTCATTATCTCGAGCGGGACATGGTCTACATCAGGTTCCGCCCATCCAAGAAACAGGCCATTCTCGTAGGAGATCGTTTCGGCATATTTAGAGAACGTGGTCCTTTGCCGCACCCGCTGAATCCCGATAAGACAATTGGTTATCAATCCGACATCATCGGCGAGATCGAGGTGGTCAGCACGGGCGCCGACCTGATTTCCGCCGTTGTTTTAGAATCCTACATAGAAATAACCAAGGGTGATTCCATCTGCCTCTTCACTCCACGCAGCCGAGAAATCGTGCCGTCCAAGACACATCGTTTGCTTACCGGGACGGTGCTCGTGCCGGCGCGGCCGGACATAACTTTCGGAACGAATTATGCCCTCGAGAATGATCTCGTGTTCATCGACAGGGGTGAATGCGACGGCATGAAGGAAGGGACGCTGCTGAACTTCTACCGACCGGCGCATCCTATTGCGGACCCGCACTTCGGCAGACGCATCTTGACGCCGGATGTCTTTATCGGTGAAGGAATGGTGTTGAAGGTATTTGATAAGAATTCCACGGTTATCGTTACGTTATCCAAAGAAGAGATAACGCCGGGGCTCATTATCAAAACGGTGTCCGATTAATACCAATGCGTACTCAAGGTATTAAACGGGGAGAACTTTCTTTGCATCAAAAGCTGCGCCGATCTTACTTTAGTGAAAGCACATCGGTATTACTTCTTTAAAAACGGATCGGTCTAAGCGGGTCACCTGCGCCCACGCCTTCTCTCTCATTCTGCAACGGTTCACCGGGTTGCGGGCGGCGATGTTTTCCGGTGAACGGCGGCCCTATCGCTCGGGGAAATGACGACCGCGGCCGCGCTTAGAAGATTTCCTCCACGTCGTGAGCCTGCTTCGCCGGTTGAGTATCTCGCCCTGTAAGCCCTGTTCCGGCAAAAATGGTATTGAACCGAACGTCCTGCCGTGGTATTTACCCTCCACCATACAAAGAAAAACCGTTCACCGGAAACCAACCGCTCGGCATAGCGATGCGGCTTGATCGGGCTTATGCCGATTTCGGGTTTGGTGAACCATTACCCGACAAAGTTCCCGGTAGAGACTATATGAGCGCACGTGATACCACTGCGGACTGGCTTGCGCTGGAACGCATCCCGCGCGTTGGTCCCGTCACCATCGCAAAACTCATCGAATCATTCGGCTCACCCTCAGCTATTCTTGCGGCTTCAGCAGGGCAATTGCGGGCTCGAACCGGCGTCGGCGAGAAGATCGCCTCATTAATCGCGGAATATTCACCCCCTTGGAAAGAAATCGCCCGCGACATGGATACCCTGAACCGCTTCAGCGCCCGCGTAATCTCACGGTGGGACGCCGAGTATCCCGTCAACCTCACACATATTTACGACCCCCCTTCCCTCCTTTTTGTGCGGGGAACCCTGCTGCCCGAGGATGCGCGAGCGGTCGCCATAGTCGGCACGCGTAATCCCACGGCGTACGGATTGGAAATGACGCGCGTGCTCTCTCGGGATCTGACCCAGGCGGGTATTACCCTGGTTAGCGGCCTCGCAAGAGGCGTGGACACCGAATGCCACGCCACGGTGGTTCGGGAGGGCGGCCGCACCATCGGCGTTTTGGGGTGCGGAGTCGATGTGGTGTATCCCCGAGAAAACAAGGCCCTCATGGATCGTATGACGGAGAACGGGGCCGTGATCAGCGAATTTCGCCCCGGAACTCCGCCGCTTGCGACGCATTTCTACCGCCGAAACAGAATTATTTCGGGGCTTTCCAAAGGAATTGTGGTTGTGCAGGCGGCTCTCGGCAGCGGATCGCTTATTACGGCAAAGCACGCACTGGACCAGAACCGTGATGTCCTGGCGGTCCCGGGCGCCACGCTGGACAAGCGCTCCGAAGGCCCGCACTTCTTGCTCAAGCAGGGTGCGGGTTTGGTGGAGAACGGGAGCGACGTGCTAGCGGCTCTCTTCGGAGAAGGATCAAAGTTCAAAACGACCCACAGGGTAGAACAGACCGCTTTGACATTGGATCTTGACCTCTCTGTGGACGCGGGTCGTGTGCGGGGCGTTTTGACCCACGAGCCGCTCCATTTTGACCTGGTGTGCGAGGCGACGGGACTTTCCGCCCCAAGTGTCTCCTCCGCTCTCCTGGAGCTGGAACTCGGGGGTCTCGCACGTCGCGGCGCGGGCAACGTGTTCAGCCTCACTTGAGCCGATTAGCAGCGAGAACAGGTTCCAATTTCCGGTAAACTTGACGTTTGGAAGAAGTTCGGGGTCTTTTAAGTTTCACCGAATTGCACATCTACTGCCTAATACCGATGTGCTTTCAAAAAAGTAAGATCGGCGGAGCTTTTTTTGCAAAGCAGGTTTTTCCAACCTCTTTCTAAGACATTTGTGATAGTCGCCGAAAGCGGCGTTTTCTCCTTGAGAAAAGCCGCTTTCGGCAATTGCAAACGTTCTTGGAGAGGGGTTTGGG
>JBBRBO010000134.1:0-10433 GCA_038205805.1 Desulfomonilales bacterium | reverse complement strand
CCCTCCAGGATTTTCTATAAAAGATAGACACGCAAAACAAATAGGTCAAATTAAAAGTTAGCGCCTATGGGGGTTTGGGGAGGACCTTCTTTCAAGAAGGTCCTCCCCAATATTTACTTCTTTGATCATGCTCCGGCATCAATCCGTATTAAAACAACCCTGCTTTGCGGAGTCCTAAAAACATTTCGTCGAGGTTTTTGGCCTTTTTCACGATGCGGTTAAAATCCTTTTGTGGATCGCGTGGGGTTATGACGTCGCCGTCGCTCTCGGTTGCGGATTTGTTGCGCACGTCCGAGGCGGCGGAAGCGAGCTTCACGGAGCTGAGTTCGTGTTTGCGCCGAAGGGCGTTGATGAGAGCGGCGGCTTCTTTGGGATGAAAGCCCTTGCTTCGCACCAGCTCGTGGATCTCGTCTTTGAACACCTGCAGGTCGGCGAAGGACGGGTCGGAAAGCGCCTCCGTGAGCGAGTTTTCCAGCGCCGTTGAAGCGGACAAGCGGGACTCGACTTCTTCGAGGATTTGTTCCCGGCAGCGTCGCACCATGAGGTCCATCGCGATGATTGGGTTTTGGGAGTAGACATCGCTGACTGCGGCCATGAACCGGTCAGCTTCGGCTTTTTCCGCTGCCGAGCGACTGACCGCTCCGAGGTCGCCTACGGTGTTGCGTAAGTCGTTCAGCTCGTGGGCCTGGGCTGCAAGACGCTCTTGGGCCTCCTGGTACGCCCGCTGAAGATCAGGTGTCTCGTGAGCGGACGTCGTTTCGGGCTCGAGTTCTGCGTCCGGCGACGCCTCCTGTGCTTCAAGATCGCCGTCAATCACCGCAATGTCATCTATGAACGAATGTTCCATGTAACCTCCTTGCATCAATCAAATGAAACCAAAGAAATCAAAGAAGAAATATTGGGGAGGACCTTCTTGAAAGAAGGTCCTCCCCAAACCCCTCTCCAAGAACTTTCACAATGGCCGAAACCCGCATTTCTCATACCAATGCGCAGCCAAAGAAGTAATATCGGGGAGAACCTTCTTGAAAGAAGGCTTCTCCCCGAACCCCTCTCCAAGAACTTTTAAAATGGCCGAAACCGGCTTTTATCAAGGATAAAAGGCCACTTTCGGCAGATTAAACATTCTCAGATAGACGTCGAAAAAACCTACCTTTCAAAAAGAGTCATCACCAATGTTACTCATTGGAAAGCACTTTGCTCTAAAGGGTTTGACGCCCGTCTTTTCCCCTGCTTGTATTCTCGGCCCCGTCACGCCAAGTATTGATAGTGTTGCTCCCAGCGAACCCCGTCTCTCGTTAGCCATATTGTAAAAGTTTTTTGGGAGGGGTCCGGGGAGGAGCCTTTTTCCAAAAAGGCCCTCCCCGGAAAGGCTTTATCTTCTCTTTCCCTTCTTCTCTCTTCCTTCTTCTCTTCGCTCTTCGCTCCCCCCTCTTCACCACTTGCTCCTCCACGCCGCCGACTACTCGGTCGCTTGGGCGCTGAGGATGCGGGCCATAAGGCGCGAGTCGGTGGGGGTGTGGCCTGTTGGGTTTGTTGTTTGATTGAGGGGCTTGGGGCCGTTGGTTTCTTCCGTAGGGGACTGCTCGGGGGCGTCACCGGTTACGATTGGGGCGGGTCCTCGGCGGAGCACCCTGTCGGCGGCGTCAACGCCTATGAGATCCAGGTAGCGTTTGATGAGTTCGCTGAAGGAGACGCTCATGCCTTCAGCGGCGAGTGTTTCTTGGAATTGGGCCAGCGTAGGCAGCGCCCGTTCGATGCTCTGGGCCTTTGCGATCCGAGTGGAGTCCTGTCGGGTAAGTGTGGCCGCGACACGGAAGGCTCCCTGTTGAAGCCGGCCTGTGGTGAGCCGCCCGTTTCCGTCACGATCCCCGGCAGCGTGCGTGGCGATACCCCGATCCTCCAGGAGGAATTGCCGCAACATGCACAGGGCAATCCTCCCCATTGGTTCGAGAAAACTCCGTGCAAAGAGGTCCGTGCGCACGGAAAAGGGCGTCACCGCGGATTCCTGAAGTATGTGGGCTTCGGTCGCAGTGCGGCCGCCCACCGACATGCCCAGGGAAATATCGTTGACCCCCGTGCGTTTCTCCAGGAGCTGGTTCAGATAGTTGATGAGATAATTCACGTCCCCTTGCGGAAAACTCAGCGGTGGAAACGGTCGCACATCGTCGGGGTCATCTACGAGCCAGACCTTACCTGGGAAGATCGCCTGGTCGGACTCCCCGATCTGGCGAGCGGCCGAGGAAGAGCGCCGCACCATCAGCTGAGCGTTCGCGGTGAGCCTCGCGTTGTCCTGCGACTGGCTCAAGAATTGCGAGATGGAATGGATGAGGTCTAGGTTGCTTTCCACGGCCCCGATGCCTAGTGGGCCGCTCACGGGGACATAGTGGGCGGCCACAAAGGGTCGCAGGCCGCTCCAGAGGACCGGGCCGGGTTGCAATCTCACCATCACGCCTTCTTCGGGGGATTGCGCCTGTGCGTCGGTGACGATGGAACACAACCATTCCTGGGCTCCGCCGGTGGTGGGGATCTCCCCGTGCCATTCCCATACGGTGAAGGCTCCGCGGCCCGTGGCGAGGTCGTCCGGGTCGTTGAGGACGGCGCCTGTGTCGGTATCGGTGGGCCACCGTTTGATGAACGCCTCTTTGGGCAGGTTGTAGACGCCGCAATCAAACTGATCCACAATGGATCTTCGGCTTTTTTCGACGCGATGGCCGACACCGGAGTGCCGCTGCACGTCCCCGTGGGTTGCGTTCCAGTCGGACAGCAGCTTGGGGAGCGGGATCAGCTCGAGGATCGGGCAGTCGTAGATGCGGCCCGTGGTTTCGAGGACATCCATGCTCTCGTAGTCGAAGCTGCGCACGGAACGGCGCTTGGAGTTCCACACGAGCTTGGCATAGACCGACCCGTAGAGCACGAGGCTTTGTAGGATCTCGTAGAGCCGAGCGTGGATATTGCCTTGGCCGAGCTTGTCCAGCAGCAGCTCTTGTAACTTGAATGCGCCGGCGGCTTGGGCTCCCGCTTGGCGCTCCATGCGTTCGGGCAGCACAGTGAGCCATTCCGGGCCGCTGAAGATGGATTGGTAGGCCCGATCCGTCCACGAATCCACCAAGTAGGACGGCGAGAGTGACACGTCGGCCTGCCAGCGATCTCCGTCGGTGTCGGTGGGACGTTTGCGGATTGCGCCGTCGCCCGTGACGGACCATGACCTGAGATCCCGGCGGTTATGGTAGAGATCCCCCAAGAGCGCCCATTTTTCCGTGCGTTTGGCCATGAAGCGGCCTGACGCGGCCATCCATGCGCTCACGTAGGCGAAGGCCTCCCCCTGGAAGGCCGGTTCAGGCCGGTGGGTGGTATCCGGAGCGGGAGAGCTAACGGGCATGGGATCGCCTCCTGGTCGGGTGGTCCGGGGTGGATCCGTCGGGTCCGACGAGCGGCCGACACCAACGTTCCATGAGTCGCGCGCGGGCTATTCGAGCAAAATGGTCGTCTCCCAAGGTCTTGCGGTGCTGAGGAAAGATGGCGTCGTACTTGGTTTTTGCGCACACCAGCTTATGTATTTCCTTTTCGAGTGAAGAGGTCGCAGCTGCGCCCTTCCCATTCTTTCGCTGTTTGGTAGCCATGGGTCTCCCTTTAGTATTTTGAGTGGATTGCGTTGTTGCGTTAGCGGCGCTGTTCAGCGAGCGTAAATACCAATACGTCAAAGAAATAATAGTGGGGAGAACCTTCTTGAAAGAAAGCTGGGTCCCAAACCCCTCTCCAAGAATTTTACCATGGCCGAAATGAGCATTTCTTCGTAAGTAATGCTTTGTTTCGGCGAAGTTTACATTTTCTGAAAAAGAGATTGGAAAACCTACTTGCAACAAAAGCTCCGACAATATTGCTTCTGTGAAAGCTTATTGGTATAAGCCGGCCCTGCGCCGACGGACGTGATTTCCCGTTTGGTGAGGTAATGTTTGGGCGGCGCCTTCCTTCGGAAGGTTCTCCCCAAGCGCTACCTAGCCGCGATCTAATTGAACGAGTTCATTGAAGACTCCTCTCCTATGGGCCATTCCTGGTGAGAACAAGAGTGGTTGAAATGGACCCCTGGTTGAATATTTGCGAAAAAGGTTTGTTTGAATAGGATTCTTGAGCCTATAAGTACTAAGATAGGAGAGTTTTTGGGAGCTGTAAACCAATATCGCTAAAAGCCCCTCTAACTGAAATATAGAAAGCTAATATAGAGATGACCTACAGGTAAGTTAAGCCCTAAAACGACCTATATTCGGTCTGAAAATAGGTCAATCTATAGAAATGGAACCACATTGACGACGGTGGTCCGCGTACGAGCGCGTAACCGGTCGCGATGAACAGCTTTGCATGCGCATGATACGCGGGCCGGCACGCGTACGCGGTCACCAAAGGGGCGCATACAGGTGACGTCAATGGTGTGGAGTAGGTAGTGGAAGAGGGTTTTCTCCACATACTTCTCCGGGAATAGATAGTATGGGTGGTAAGCGTCCACGCCGAAAGCGTATCGTCGCAACCTCAGGCGCGGATGGTGATTGAAGGCGGCCCTATTCCCAAAGCGCGACGACTCGTGAGAAAGTTCCGCGTTCATCTCATTCGGGGAGTGTATATACCTACAGTCCTGGTAAAGATGGGGTTCTTCGAAGGCTCACAATTATCTTCTCCCATAGGAAGCACGCATGAAAGACTTTCTTTCAGTCGATCAGGCAACCATTATGTATGAATCGGAATATTTCTTTGTCATTGAAGATAGATTTCCCGTTTCCCCAGGTCACTGTTTGATAGTTTCCAAAGCCTTGAAAGAAGACTATTTTGCCTTGTCTCCACAGGAAAAGTTAGAATTAACCGGAATCATCGACATCGTGAAAGGCATTGTAGAAAAAGATCACGGTCCTGATGGCTACAATATCGGAATGAATTGTGGAACGGCTGCGGGGCAATCCATAATGCACTTTCATTGCCACGTTATTCCACGCTATTGGGGAGATATGGAAAACCCGAAAGGCGGTGTTCGGTATTGTATCCCTGAAAAAGGCTATTATTGAGTAGGGGAATTTTAGCCAAGATAGCGACAGAGAGAACAGGCGCACAAAGAATTCTCAGATCTTTGAAGGCGATTGTTTGGAAAGTATGAAAGGACTACCCGATAGGTCGGCGCAATTGATCTATCTCGACCCGCTTTTCTTTACGCAAAAAATTCATTCACTCCGGACGAAAGACCGCCGGCGGGAATTCTCGTTTCGAGATAAATGGGCCTCGCATGGGGATTACGTTGAGTTCTTAAGGGTGCGTCTCGTCGAGATGCAGAGGATGTTATACTAGCGGAGAGAACCTTCTCGAAGAGGGCGTCTCCAAATTACCGTACCAGCGTAAACGTACTACCCAGCGCACTATTCGGAGGCGAGTCAAACCCGGTGAACCAATACGGTTCATACGAATGCGCAATAAAAAGTAATATTGGAGAGAACCTTCTTGAAAGAAGTTTCTCCCCAAACCCCTCCCAAACCCCTCTCCAAGAACTTTCAAAATAGCCGCAAGTGCCTTTTCTCAAGGAGAAAAAGCCACTTGCGGTGCATTTAAACATTTTTTCATAGTAGTTAGGGAAAACTGCTCTTACAAAAATGTCCCTCACCTATATTCCTTGTTCGACAGCACATTGGTATCAGTCCGCAGATCGCCTATGATTCGATGCACAATCGCGCACGTACATTCCCGTTTGAAAGAAGGACATTTTGGGATTCGTTGAGTGATGGCGCACATTATTGATCGGACTCAGATATGCCGGCGACCTTCAGAAGATGCTCCAATAGGCCTCGTTTCAAAGGTCGATTTCCATGAACGGGCACTGTGACACGAATTTTGCTTCCCGATTTGCCATAAATGTGATGGCTTCCGTTTACCCGAAGCAAAGTCCAACCGCACCGCTCCAAGATGCGGCACAGATGCTTTCCTGAACGTATCTTCAAACTCGAATTTCCATGATACGATCGCCTTCAGGGAGTTTAGTTGGGGGCACGGGCGCAGAAAGTGCGCCTTCCACTGCCTCATAAATGTTTTGCAGCAGTTCCTCCCACGAATCGCCCTGGGTTGCGCATCCCGGCAGTGCGGGAACTTCAGCCCAGTAACCACCCTCTTCCGCCGTATGAATGACCACTTGTAGTTTCATTGTTTTAATACCGTATGATTAGGCTGAGTGAATAATATTACAATATTTCAGCATTGACAATGCAGCCCGTTCATCGCCGGAACCGGTTCGGCAGCCATTATGTCATGGAGCGCCTGAGCCGGAGCCCTTGATTCATCGGACATCTTTGCTCTGAGTTCAGCAAACGTACGAGCCATCTTCTTGTTCCTCTTTGTCTCATGATACTCATTCATCGGGTATTAGGGGGCTTTGCGCTCAGTTCAATCCATCGTGGTTTTGAAAGACTGCCCATTCGTAGTGAACGGTTACCTTCATTCTACATGGAGAAAGCGGGGTGTCTTGACGTAAAGGGTTCAGATATCTTTCTTGTGGGAATGGCATAAACAAATGGAGAACTTTCAACGTTCAGCAGAGTCGTTATGAAGCAAGCAGCGCAATTGAGCGTGCTATTCTTTTCATTTACCCAAGGAACGTCACTCGAAAGGACGTAGGATGACGACACACAATCATTTGGAAGGATACCCCCGACGAGACATCCTGAGTAAAGTACCGGCCGTGACTCTCGGGTTCTGGCTCATCAAGATCCTGGCGACTACATTAGGAGAGACGGGAGGTGACGCCTTCTCAATGACGTTGAAATTAGGCTATGCCGAGAGTAGTCTAATTTTTCTTGTTTTTTTCTGCGGCGCTCTTGCCGTTCAGGTCGCATCGAAACGATTCCACCCCTTTGCTTATTGGGCTGTTGTGGTGGCGACTACAACCGTCGGCACGACAATGTCGGACTACCTCGATCGTACGGTGGGACTCGGTTATGTGAAGTCGTCAATCCTGCTTCTTTGCGGAGTTATCGTCGTTCTTTTTGTCTGGCGTCGTGTCATGGGAGCAATTCAGTTCGAGAATATAATTGACAGGAAGGATGAAGTCTTCTACTGGGTAACGATCTTGTTGTCAAACACGCTCGGCACGGCTCTCGGTGATTTTGTCGCTACCAGCGCAGGTCTCGGGTTCGAGCGTGGAGCGCTTGTGTTCGCCGGCTTGATCGTTTTGACGGCCGTGGGGCATCTGCTCACGGATATCCCAAAGAGCGTGCTTTTCTGGTCTGCGTATATTCTGACGCGACCTCTCGGGGCAACACTTGGGGACACCCTCACCAAACCTTATGCCCAAGGCGGTTTTGATCTGAGCCGCATCACTTCTTCGCTTATTATAGCGGCGCTTATGGTGATAGGGATAATCCTGACTTCCAGAACACTGAAACGATCCCCGGACTATTCCCCACAATAGAGCGGCATCGCCGGCATGACTGAGCAACTGATAGGGTGCGTATGATTTTTTCACTCCAAAGAAGATTTTTCGTCCTGCTGCTTATTCCCGTCACGCTTGTCCTCACGATTGTGGGTTTGGCGTCGTATCTATATGCCCGCTCTTTCTTGCTCGATCAGTGGAATCTCACGACACGATTAAGTCTCGCAAGGACGGCTCACGAGATCCGCATGAAACTCGATGAAAAACGCGAAATGATGAAGCTCATTGTGTTGGCGGAACAAAACGGAGATCCAGCGCAGCCGTTCCTCATTGAACAATTGAGGCGCCGGCAGGGTGTGACCGCTGTAACGTTTGACACGGCGCCTGTGGACGGGGCAGCCGCCGCGCAAGAGAACACGGTCTCGAATGCGAATAGCGGCAATCCCCCTGAATTGTCCGTCGCTCAGGGTTTAGGCGAATTCCACTCTGCTCATGGCGTCGAATCTTCCGACGGTCGCCCTGTTCAGATGAATGTAAACGCGGAAAAGGGGTATCTCACACTTGTAACCGAGTTTCCGTCGGAAAACGGGACCGAATTGCGCAGGCTTAGCGTCACCGTGCGCTTGGATTACCTTGTGCAGGGATTGCTCCATGCAAGCCTGTGGCAGGGCGGCTTTGCTTGTCTTGTAGCGGCTGACGGCGAGTATCTCGCGCATACTGACCACACTCGGAACTGGCCGGAAAAGCTGGGACAAACAGGCCGCTCACTGGAGGAGGAGGTTCTCAAGGAGATGAAGAACCGGGAGTCCGGCGCGGTTTTCGGGCAGGGGGCTCAAGCGGATATGGTCATGGGTTATTACAGGCTTCCCACGACTCCGTGGTATCTCATTTTGACTGCTCCCAAAAACGAAATATTGTCCCCGGTGTTGCGGTTCAGATACGGTTACCTATCCGCAGTTCTCGCCGCCGTGCTCTTGATAGGACTCCTCATAAGGGTAAACACAAAACCTGTGGCCGATTCCATCGCCGAGATAGCCGAGGCCGCTGAAAAAGTGGAACAGGGGGATTACTCGGTCAAACTAAGCGAGAGGCGCGCTGATGAAATCGGGCGGCTGGGGCGCAGATTCAATCGCATGGTCGAGGGCCTCCATCAAAAGAGGATCATCGAGCGAACCTTCGGGCGCTACGTCGATAAGAGCATCGCCCAGGAGTTGCTGAGCAAACCGGAAGCGCTCCACATGGGCGGTGAAGAGCACGTGGTCACGATACTCATGGCTGATCTGCGGGGGTTTACTCCGATGGCGAAGAAACTGCGGCCGGATCAGGTGATTCAACTCCTGAACGGATTTTTCTCACGAATGATCCCAATCATAGAGAAACATAAGGGAATTATTGTGGATTTTCTGGGTGATTCCATCCTGGTCTTTTTCAACGGGCTGGAACCCGATGTCCGAGTGGGGGCCGCCAACGCCGTCACCTGCGCCACTGAAATGCAACGTGAACTGACGGTGGTGTCTCAGGACCGTCTGCCGGCCGGTTTGCCGGCCTTGTCGATGGGAATAGGCGTTCACACGGGCGAGGTGATAGTCGGAAATATAGGATGTGAGACGAGGGCCAAATACGGCATTGTCGGGTCCGCGGTGAATGAGACCCAGCGCATTCAGGCGTTTGCCCAGGGCGGACAGATCATGATTACAGGCCGAACCTACGCTTTGTTGGCGGATCGGCTGGATGTGGGGCCAAAGTGTGAAGCGTGCCTCAAGGGTATCGAAGGGACGCTGGATCTCTACGAGGTAAGAAAGCTTCGGTCGGCGGTGTAATGGTTCACCGGGCTTGAGGCGGCTCTGCGCCTGATGAAGCTCGGAGGGGAGACTCATCTCCCCCTCGAGCTACCCCACACTTAACTATCTGTAGTTGTACTGTTCTCGGTGAACGGTTACATTTTTTCTTAAAGTGTACGCCGGACGTTGCCTTCACAAGATAATGGTTGCGGTGAACCTTAAGTCCCACCTTGCACGGCGCCCATTCTCCACTTGACTGCGGTGGGAGAATGGGTAAATATCGGTACATCGGAGGTCTACCATGATAACCAAAACGGCCGATTCGAAAGGACGTATTAATTTCGGTAAAGACTTCGCCGACAAGACATTCATAATTGAGAGAATCAGTGATACGGAATTGAAAATCGAGCTTGCTCGCGTTATCCCTGAGCGAGAAGCATGGCTTTACGAGAATGCGGAGGCGCAAGCAACCGTCTTAAGGGGATTATGTCAAGCGAAAGAGCGCCGATTCAGCAAATCCCCTCCGCATCTCAAGGGTGATCATTCCCATCCGGATGAGATCGAGGATTCGGAATGACCTTTTTTCCTATCTGGACCGACGAGGCCGCGGGTGTGTATTTTGATCTGGAATCAAGAGCCGACGCAGCCTTCAGGAATCGCGCAAAGTCGAAGACCAACAAGTCTTCTCACCAAGAAGGGCTTTTTAGGCAAGTCAAGAAATGTATTGACCTGTTGTTGGAAAATCCGAGACATCCGGGTCTAAACACGCATGAATTCAAGTCTTTGTCGAATCCGTATAACAAAGCCGAAAAGGTCTTTGAAGCGTATGCTCAACAGAAGACACCTGCTGCGTATAGGATCTTCTGGTGTTATGGACCGGAGCAAGGGCAAATAACAATTATTGCCGTAACGTCACATCCGTAATTCTTCGAGATATACCTGATGGACAGTATTATTACCAATTCGCTTTCAAAAAAACGAAGATTGGTGAAGATATGTTTGCAAACTAGGTTTCCCTACCTTTTATCGAGGTAATACGAATGCGCAATAAAACAAGTAATATTGGAGAGAACCTTCTTGAAAGAAGTTTCTCCCCAAACCCCTCTCCAAGAACTTTAAAAATAGCCGCAAGTGCCTTTTCTCAAGGAGAAAAAGCCACTTGCGGTGCATTTAAACATTCTTTCATAGTAGTTAGGGAAACCTGCTCTTACAAAAATGTCCTTCACCTATATTCCTCGTTCGACAGCACATTGGTA
>JBBRBO010000133.1:0-10514 GCA_038205805.1 Desulfomonilales bacterium | reverse complement strand
CATTTCCTCGCGCTCCGCCTTGACTTCGGCGTCACGCTTGATAGACTATCCCACTTCGATCTCGTCACAGCGCGGCCTGAACGGTGTTTCAGCGGCCACGCGCCCGCTTGACGCTGCCGGCGTCTCCACGAGGCGGACCCCCGGAGGAAAGATGGACTACAAAGATACGCTCAATCTGCCCAAGACTCCTTTTCCCATGAAAGCGAATTTACCGAAAAGGGAGCCCGAACTCCTCAAGGAATGGGACTCCAAGGAATTATACAAACAAATTCTCGACGTAAGTCGCGGCAGACCCAAATATATTTTGCACGACGGCCCCCCATATGCAAACGGCCACATCCATCTGGGCACTGCTCTCAATAAGATTTTAAAAGACATGATCGTAAAGTCCAAGTTCATGGCCGGGTATGATTCGGATTATGTACCGGGATGGGATTGTCACGGTCTGCCCATCGAGCACAATGTGGACAAGGAACTGGGAAGCAAGAAAGCCGATCTCAGTAGCGTAGACATCCGGCGCCGGTGTAGGCAATACGCCGAGAAGTTCATAGATATACAGCGAGAGGAGTTCAAGCGCCTCGGCGTCTTGGGTGAGTGGGACGACCCGTACCTCACCATGAAATATCGGTATCAAGCGACCATCGTGCGAGAGTTGGGCGCTTTCTTCCAAACAGGGGCCGTGTATCGCGGCAAGAAGCCGGTTCACTGGTGCGCCTCATGCGTTACCGCCTTAGCCGAAGCTGAAGTCGAATACGCCGACTCGGCGTCACCCAGCGTGTACGTCAAATTCCCGGCGATCTCCGACTTCTCCGAGCGCATCGAGGAACTCAAGGGAAAAGATCGCGTTTCCGTAGTGATTTGGACCACCACTCCATGGACGCTGCCCGCAAACTTGGCCGTAGCCGTACACCCAAAGGAGTCGTACGCAGCAGTCCAGGTGGGCGAGCAAATCCTCATCCTTGCGGAACGGCTTGTTCCCATAAACATGGAAGGCTTTGGGTTTCCCGACTACAAGATCTTAGCCACCTTTCCGGGCGCCGCTTTGGAAGGTCTCAAGCTGAAACATCCCCTGTATGATCGCGAATCTCAAATGATTCTCGGCGATTTCGTCACGCTGGACGCCGGCGTAGGGTGCGTGCACATAGCCCCCGGCCACGGTCAAGAAGACTACGAAGTCGGTCTAAAGTACGGCATCGAAGTGTATGCGCCCGTGAACGACAAAGGCGTTTTCACAAAGGATGTGGAATTCTTTGCCGGCAAATTCGTGTTCGCCGCAAACAAAGACGTTATCGCAAAGCTTCAGGAAGTGGGCGCTCTCCTCGCATCCGAGGAAATACAGCACAGTTATCCCCATTGCTGGCGATGCAAACGTCCCGTCATCTTCCGAGCTACCCATCAGTGGTTCATCTCAATGGACAAGACCGACCTACGCGGCCGATCATTGGCGGCCATCAATACCGTTACGTGGATACCCAAATGGGGTCGGGATAGAATCTACGGCATGATAGAACACCGGCCCGATTGGTGCATTTCCAGGCAGCGCATCTGGGGAGTGCCCATCACGGCAATGCGGTGCGCCGAATGCGAAACTGTGGTTGCGCCGCCGGAATTCTTCGAACATGCGGCGCACATTTTCGAACAACAGGGAGCGGACAGTTGGTTCGAGCAGGACACCTCTCAGTTCCTTATTCCGGGGATGTCCTGCCCATCGTGCGGCAGCTCCGATCTCATAAAAGAAACGGACATCTTGGATGTGTGGTTTGATTCCGGCGTGAGCTGGGCCGCGGTCTGCGAGGAACGCCTCAACCTAGTGTACCCCGCGGATCTCTACCTGGAAGGATCGGATCAGCATCGTGGGTGGTTTCACAGCGCCTTACTGACTTCAGTCGGGACGCGCGATCGAGCGCCGTACAAGGGAGTGCTAACCCACGGCTTCGTGGTGGATGGTCAAGGCAAGAAGATGTCAAAATCCGTGGGCAATGTCATCCAGCCCCAGACCATCATCACCAAGTACGGCGCGGACATTCTCAGGTTGTGGGTATCCGCGGAAGACTATCGGGATGACATTCGTATCTCCAACGAGATCCTGGAACGTCTTTCCGAGGCTTATAGGCGCATCCGGAACACCTGTCGGTTCTTGCTGGGGAATGTGGCTGATTTCGACCCTGCAAAGGATTGCGTCCACATCGACCGGATGCTCGATCTCGACCGCTTTGCGCTGGACAGGCTCAATCGCGTCATCGAACGGGTGCGTCGCGCATATGATAATTTCGACTTTCATGTGGTGTTTCATACCCTTTACAACTATTGCATCGTCGATCTTTCATCATTGTATTTGGACATCATCAAGGATCGCCTCTACGTGGAAGACACCACCGGCTTGAAACGTAGGTCGGCCCAAACAGCGCTCACACACATACTGTCGGCGCTTGTGAAGCTCATGGCCCCGATTATGGTGTTTACGGCTGAGGAGATCTGGAAGGTCACCAATCCTGATAGCGTGAGCGTGCACGCTACGCTCTTTCCTGAACCCGTGTCCGGCGTGAACCTCACGGACGAGGAGCGAAAGCGCTGGGAACTGATGATAGCCCTGCGGCAAGACGTCTCAAAGAAGCTCGAGGAAGCGCGAGCGGCAAAGCTCATTGGATCATCCTTGGAAGCAAAGGTTCAGCTCACTGCTCCCGCGGCCGTGATTCAGGCCGTCCGAGATACCCAGGATGCGGAAGGCTTCTTCATAGTGTCTCAACTGGAGTTGCAGACTGTGGACGGCGCCGCCGATGAACCCGGGGCGGTTTCCGTTACGATTTCCAAAGCCGAGGGCGCAAAATGCCCAAGATGCTGGGTTTGGAGCAAAGAAACGGGCTTAAACGCCCTCTATCCGGATGTGTGCCCTCGGTGCGCCGGAGTGTTGGACGAGCAGGGTTTCAAACCCGCGGCCGAAGCGTGATACGGTCTGCCTGCGCTCGATGTTCCTGTCGGGAAGAGTCCTTCCGGCGCTACTTTTCCCAATTCTTTCTTTTTTGTGCGCGGCACATCTCATTCAGATGCCCTACCGCGCTCTCTAACGCCGATGTGCTTTCAAACGAAAAAAATAGGTGAAGGACATTTTTGTAAGAGCAGGTTTCCTTAACTACTATGGAAGAATGTTTAAATGCGCCGCCAGTGGCTTTTTCTCCTTGAGAAACGGCGCTTGCGGCTATTTTGAAAGTTCTTGGAGAGGGTTTTGGGGAGAAACTTCTTATAAGAAGGTTCTCCTCAAGATTACTTATTTGCTTACGCCTTGGTACAAGCTGAGAAGTAATCATCCGGCCAAAAGCACATGTCTCTAACCAAGCGGCTCCTCGTCTTCTTCAGCCTTGCAATCTGCATTATTGCGGCGGACCAGGTAACAAAAACACTCATCGTGTCTTCTTTGCCGCTCCACTCGGGCTACGAAGCCATCGGCGGCTTCTTGGATATCGTGCATGTTCGCAATCCGGGAGCGGCCTTCGGCCTTTTCGCGCGCGGCGGCTCACGTGTCATGTCTCTATTTTTCATCGGATTGTCATTGGTCGCGCTTCTCACAATACTGTATCTCATATTTACGTCGCGCGAAGACGACCTCCTCACGCTCCTGGGACTCACGATGTTTTTTGCGGGGGCTGCGGGAAATCTGATTGACAGAATACGCTTTCGGGAAGTGATTGATTTCCTGTACTTTCACGTCGGCTCGCATTATTGGCCGGCCTTCAACGTGGCGGACGCTTCTCTGTGTGTCGGCGCCGGTCTTTTCTTCCTGAGCTTTCTCCTCAATCGGGGCGCTGCGCCGAGTGATACCACAGCGCAATAGACGGATTAATTCTGGGCGCGGGAACTTCCCCAAAGAAGCATAATGATTCCAATTCGGAAGAACTACATCCACACATAACTGATGAGATTTGCAAGATAAGTACGGTGACTCATGCTTCTGAAGTAGGCTTCAGAAGCCATTTAGAGGGGCGTTATCATTTATTGCTTGACAGGTTAATTTAGTAGTATACCATAGAAAGTAGAGCTGAGAGAATCTCTATTTCAGGATAACGGCAAAAAAGTTCTGAAAGGATTCCGGAGGGTCAAGGCACTGGTATGTCCAACGCATGAAGCTCTTGTCCCTCAAATCGTGAGCAGCGCCGGCCATACTCCGAAGGTCGGCGGCACGTCGAGCAGGGCCTTTCAGTTGCTCTTCCCGGACATACGATAGGGCTGAGCACAGACATTCGCCCCGGAAAAAAGGTGGGAACGGCGGCGATGGGACCTCACGACGATGACGTGATTCTATCACGGCTTGACGCATTGCGTTTCCGAACCGCAACGACAAGTGAGCGCCTCGATTCCGCCACTAAGAGACCAAAAGATCGCAGTTTCAGTTACTTAGGGTGACTCGGACTATCCGCCTGATTCAGGGGCTCTGGAACACATTTTCTTTTTTTGGGTTGACAGAGCTAACACTGTTTACGATACTAGAGATAGGCTGCCACACTAACTTGTAGCATCATAGGTAATTCCGGCGACTTACAGGAACCACACCCGCAAAGCGGTGAACCTCTCTGTCCGGAACGATACTGGAAACCCATCGTCACACAGGGAATCCATTTGAATGTACGATGAGTGGGAGCAAGGCGACTATCCCCTCGGCTCTTCACTGGGTGTAAAACCCGCTCAACTCTGGTCAAGTTTTACACGCACGCGAACTCCCGGACATTATTAATTCCCATTTAGCGCCGCGTGACACATTGTGATTCGCGTGGTCGTTCAAATCCATCAGGAATGGCGTCGCTGAGCGCGCCGTACAGGAAGGAGCATATGAGAAAGTCTTTTTTGTTGTTTGCTATTCTTCTGGTGATCCACGTTGTCGTAAACGGGCCTGCCGTTGGGCAGGAGAAGACCATCATCCGGATCAGCGGCGCTGCGGTTGCCGCAGACCAGATGCAGACGTGGGCCAATGAGTTCATGCAATCCCATAAAGACATCAATGTGGTCGTGACGGGTTCCAGTGCCGGCAAGGGTTTTCGTGACTTGTTCGCAGGCACGGCCGAAGTAGCCCTAGCCAGCCGCGAAATAACACCTGCTGAAGTCAAAATCGCACAGGAGAAAGAAATCAGGCTCG
Organism: Desulfomonilales bacterium; assembly: GCA_038205805.1. GTDB lineage: Bacteria > Desulfobacterota > Desulfomonilia > Desulfomonilales > Desulfomonilaceae > JBBSBY01. Next base: position 5,389 of record JBBRBO010000133.1, on the reverse strand, counting down.
GTAACTTGCCTATCGGCTATTCAGGACTTCTCGTCGTGACATGCCCCACAAACAAGGTGAATGAACTAAGCCTCGATCAACTCCGGAGAATATACACCGGAGAAATTACAAACTGGAACGAAATAGGAGGCGCCGCCTCTCCCATGCGAGCGTTTTCCAGGCGAATCCCCGAGTCGGGCGCTGCGGTTTTCTTCTGGCAAACGGTGTTACATCAAGAACCCTTCGGCAAAAGTGTAACCATGGCGGAAACCTTCAGCTCAATCGCAAAGGTATGCGCTACGGCCGCGGATTGTCCTGTAGGCGTTGTCCCCACCATATATGCTAGAGCGGCGGTTAAACCCCTGAGCCTCAGGAAAGACGCTGATTCTCCGGCTGTGGCGCCCACTGAGGCGAACATCAAGAGCAAGACCTATCCCCTCGTGCTCCCATTCAGTGTCTATTATGACGCGAATAAGAAAACAGAGAAACTCATGTCTTTACTCAGTTTCTGCGCTCAAAAGGGCGGCGGCGCCCAGTAGAAGTCGTTCCCCACGAACAACGTACTCGCTGAACATCATAGATTGATTGCTGCGGGGAGATGATTCTCCCTTCAGCCTCCGCCGCGCTTGGACTTCCTTAACCAAGGTGAACGATCACCGTTTATTCCTATTCTCACGGAGGGGACACTATGACCCAGGGCCTACCGCTGTCCGCTGAAGACAAACTGAGATTCAACACCCTCAACAAGGAAAACATGGCGTTCGTCATGGATCGCTACAACAAAGTTAATCGCTGGGTGGTTGCGGATATGCTTCGTCGATCGGCATACCACTATCCCGACAAGACTGCGGTGATCTTCGGAAACACTGAAATGTCCTACACCGGATTGGAAGAGGAGTGTAATCGTACGGCAAACGCCCTCCGGGGCTTGGGGGTTGAAAAATACGATAGAGTGGCCATTTTGGCCCACAATACCCTTCATCACGTGCTCACCTGGATGGGCAGCGCAAAAATCGGCGCGGTTTACCTGGCGATCAACTACTTATTGCGCGGCAAAGATATCGCCTATTGTATCAATCACTCCGAGAGCAAGGTCTTCATTGTGGAAGACTCCCTCTACGATTTAGTAAAGGACGTGCTCCATGAGATGCCGTCCGTGCAGACCTTCATCTGGAGCAATCAGGGTGGTGGGAACCCATCGGCAAACGATCGGTTCATCGACTTCGACACCTGGTCCGCGACGTACGGAACCGACGAACCCGACGCGCTCCTTCACATTGAAGATCCGTGTCAAATGACCTACACAAGCGGCACGGAATCCGCGCCCAAGGCGGTGGTCATCACCAATCAGGCATTGATCGCTCAATATATGGGCTGCATCGTCGACGGCAAATACGAGGCCTCGGACATCAGCATAAACGCGCTTCCTATCTATCACTGCGCTCAGCGGGACGTTTTCATGAATCCCATTTTTTGGCTGGGCGGCACAAACATCCTCATGAGTCCGGATTTGGGTGAAATCCTCAGAAACGTCGCGAAATACAAGGCCACCACTTTGTTCGCTCCGCCTACAGTGTGGATCGGTCTACTCCGACACGCCGAGTTTGACGCCCACGATCTCTCCAGCCTGACAAAGTGTTACTACGGCGCCTCTATCATGCCCGTGGAAGTGTTGAAGGAGCTGCTCACTCGTTTACCGGAGGCCTCGGTATGCAACTACTACGGCCAGACCGAACTCGCGCCGTACCACACGATTCTGAAAGCTGAGGACGCCACCACAAAGCTCGGGTCCGCTGGTATGGCCGGACTGAACATGGAAACTCAGCTTATCGACGAGCAGGATCAACCCGTGACCACCACCGGCCCACCCGGTGAGATATGCGGTCGTGGTCCGCACGCCATGGCTCTCTATTTTAAAGATTGGGAGAAGACCGAGGACGTGATGCGCGAAGGATGGTTTCATTCAGGAGACATCGGCGCATTCGACGAAGATCGCTACATCTCCGTTGTGGACCGCAAAAAGGACATGATAAAAACCGGCGGAGAGAACGTGTCCACAAGGGAAGTGGAGGAAATCATCTACATGGATAAACGCGTACAGGAAGTCGCAGTAATCGGGCTACCACATACAAAGTGGGTAGAGGCCGTTACTGCGGTGGTTGTCCCGAAACAAGGAGAAAACATCTCTGAGGAACACATTCTTCAGCTTTGCAGAAAGGAGCTGGCCGCGTTCAAATGCCCCAAAGGAGTGATTTTTCTCGATGCCTTACCAAAAACCCCCACCGGGAAGATACTCAAGAGGGAAATGCGTATGAGCTATAAGGACTTGTATCGCGAAACATCGACCGCCTAACAGTCAGGCTGACAACGCGGCGGCGGCTGGGCGAGATGACCGGAACCGGTAAACACCGGCGAGGAGGTTCGCCTCGTCCTTTGGCCGACCCCAAGTGGTATAAGGATTAGCTTACGCGGCGCGATGACGTAAAATTTCGCTGGAAGCTCATTCCTTTACGGGAATCGTTCACCGGGGTTAGGACACGCCGGTGAATGGTTACTTCTTCTCGTTTATAGAGCGCTGGGTGTCTAGCGTTTGTTGCTTTTCCATGAGACGTTGTAAAAGGGCTCGCAGCTCGGGATCCTTCACGATTTCCAAGTGCGCTAGAGTTTTGTCGTCGAGTTGCGGCTTGGGTAGAACGGGCGTCGTTTTGGGCTGGACCGGGGTTTTTGGCCGTGTCCACGAGCGCTGTTTCAGTCGGATTTCCGTAATAGGAGCCGCCCCACGAGGAAGGTAAGCGTTCACTTTTCCGAGAATAGCAGGTTGCATAGCCGCTAATTCAGTCATCCAAACGGATGAATCCACGTCGATGTGTAGCACTGAACCGGTGACCTTCTCAGCCGAGGTATGGGCCGCTATAGTAGCGTCCATTATTCTAGGCCAGACTTGAACGATCTCATGTCGAACGACGCTGTTGGTGAGCCCTAAATTCGCGAGAACTCCCCGCAGGAGGGCGGAGGCTTTTTCAGGGCTGTGCAGACCTTTGCGGCGCTTTCGGTCCTCACTCATGCGCAGTCGGAGGGATCACCTTGAATCTTGGCGACCGCGTGTTCCAAGGCGTTGAATACTGCTTCGAGGTTTTCAAGTGCGCCTTTGGGGCTACCCGGTAGATTGATTATGAGGGTTCGACTTCGAATACCGGCCACAGCGCGAGACAACACCGCGTGGGGCGTTTTTTCGAGACTCGCTGCGCGCATTGCTTCCGCTATTCCGGGTACGAGTCGATCACATACGGCGACAGTGGCTTCCGGAGTGACATCCCGGGGCGCCACCCCTGTTCCGCCGGTGGTGAACACGAGATCAGTTTGGTCGCGGTCACTGAGCCTGATAAGCGCTTGTGAGATTTCGTCAACTTCATCGGGAGTGATGAGTATCTCCACGATATTGACGCCTCGAGCTTGTAACCACTCCTGGAGGAGCGGACCCGAGGCGTCCGGTCTCACGCCCTGTGACGAACGATCGCTAACCGTTACTATTGCTGCATGCAACATTGTTGACGAATCCATGAGCGGGCCGTCTCATTTCAGCGGAATCCTTTACTCCTCGAAGGAAATCGCGCACTTCCACGTCCTGTGCTTCGAGTTCCTGACGAAGGAAGCCGGCCGCTTTCCAAGGGTCAACTTTAGACCCGCATGTGAAAATATCGACGGCAGCATAGCCCAGTTCGGGCCATGTGTGGATGGTGAGATGAGATTCCGCAATTACGACGACGCCCGAAACACCTTGCGGGCTGAAGTCTTGAAATGCGGTGCGAAGTACCGTTGCGCCCGCCACTTCAGCGGCTTGCGACATGATTTTTTCCAAGTAACCGAGATTGTCTAGCTTCTGTGTATTACAAGACCAAAGCTCGATCAGAAGATGAATACCCAAAGCGTTCATCGTCATCCCCCGTACCGAGTGGACAAATGCCTCTCGAAAGAATAGTAGACGGTGTACTACTATGCCATCGAACCGCGCTTCCTAACGAAGATCGGCCGTGACCGGATTCCAACGCGTATGCTAAACGAACGGCCGCCTTCAACCGAGTGGTGTCCTGGAAGCGACCTGATCGCCATACTATGAGGAATGGAATTCCTCGCGGGAAACGTCAGGGTTTTATTCTTGGGAGGGGGAAAACAAAAGTACAGGTTTTCCCGCTCAAGATCCTTTCGGTGTAGAATTTAACAGAGGAAAATACGGTAGACCAGGCGCGAGACATCGAACCGGGTAGGCCGGGAACCGCGCATAAGGGACGCAGCATGCCTATGAAGTTAAAATGTATCCGGTTCATTTCCTGCCCCTTGGGGTTGACCCCGCGAGAAGTATTAAGCGTTTTATTTGCCCTTTTTTATTGTCTCCTGTCAAGCAAAAAAGATCCAAATAAAAATGTTTTTTCGCATCGTTACGACCCATTCACCTTAAATGTTCCCTGGGGCGCGCCCATGTCGGCCTGAGCTCGTTACTTTGCCTCCGCCTTCTTTAAATCCAGAGCCTTACCGTCTCCTTGATCCAAGGACGCTTCTACCGTCACGGCCTTCCCCAGGAAGGGAGCGGCGAGAGTACGCTTGGCTGGGTCTATGCGAAAGATAATCTTTCTATCACCGCTCGATAAGGTTATGGTATTGATATCCACCTTCTCGAGAGTGCCGCAAAACTTCTCTGCACAGCACGGACATGGGAGCGACGCGCATAGAGCAGCGATGATGGAACCGCAAAAAAAAGCTTTCATCTGATCCTCCAACTCAAACCCTAAAAAAAAGACAAAAAATGTAAACAGGCCGAAAACCGGCTTTTACACTATACCAAACATTAGTCATATTGGCAAGATACACTACTTACCTACGATCGGAGCGCCCATGTGGGGGGGATAAAGGCTTGCATTAGAGTAGCCTTCCCCAATTACGTGCAAGGCGGAACGGCTGTGGGCTATAAACACCCATAATGCACAGACACGATGAAAAATAGCCCTACCCCTGCCCGTAAGCCTGCACGTGGCTGCTGGTTTTGTGCTCTTTAAGCTCGTAGAACTTTTGATAAAATTAACTTGTAGTGCATTTGGCATATCGTTTGCTATTCTTATGGCAATTATCGACATCGGAAATCGGCCCGGGAGCATTATGAAAGTACTTATTGTTGCTTTGACGATCGCGCTACTTGCTCTTGGTTCAAGTATAGTAACAACGGCGTGGTCGAACAATGCTAATGATGCACAAACATCGCCGAGGACGGGCCGTTTTACTCATCTTCGACAGTTTAAAATGTAAACACTAATGGTATCAGAATGTTAACATGGGTCAACAAAAGTTTGGCACTACAATATGGATGTCTGAGTCGGGTCGACGGGATCAGGCATGGAGGGGGCAGGCCCCAGCAGAG
>JBBRBO010000132.1:0-10529 GCA_038205805.1 Desulfomonilales bacterium | reverse complement strand
GTTACACATCATCAACTGTCAAGCACTAAAATGCAGTGACGTGGCACCATGCGGCAAACAGCAAAAACCGTCCGGATAAATGATTTCAATTACATAGCCTGTGGATAACTCCAAAAATCGACATCAACTGTAGAAGATTAGCCATACCGAGGAGTTCTTCCTAGCCTTGAGTAGTCTAACTTGACCCAGATTTAGAAGTGCACCATCAGGTTGCTTTCAACTGCGAAGAGCGGGTCGATGTCTCTGCCGAGATTGGACAAGGCAGCCTGTCCCTGAGCACTAGCAGCCGCCACTCCCGTCATTGGAATAGCAGTCCGCGGGTTTAAACGGTATATTGCCGCAGTGTTCGGGTAGGCGTAAGACCACCATGTGCCCGGTTTCCAATATGCGAAGGTGGATTGCCACACCAGGTTCTCGAGGAGCTTCCATTGGAAGCCCGTGTTTACTTCCCAACCAATGTCGCGAGCGCTGTCGGGAACCGCTGTCTGGCCGAAGTAGCCCCCTGAGAGTCCTTGGAATTGCACGATGTCACTATTGGTGAAGAGGCGAACCCCTCCGGCATAGTCGCCGCCCAGTGTGTAGGCGTTGGGTTGGTCTCTCCATGCGTAAGAGTACAACATAAAGCAGTTCAAGTTAGTGGCCACAGCGTAGTCGAGTCGTCCGCCCAAGTGCTGAAAATTGGTGGGCTGTCCGTAACCCGCGGCGTCCCAACCCGTGCCTGCGCCATACATGTAATACATGAGGAGGCCCCAGTCCTTCATATAACCGGCGGATACGCCTTGCTCGGTTGTACCCGCATCTTCAGCTACGACACGAGTTGCGGGATCGTCACCTGTGGCGCGCACATAGTTGAATGTGCACTTGCTGGGTCCACAAACCGTGCCGAGTTCTACTCCATACAGGAACCCGTTGTCGGACATGTTTTCGCGCACTCTCGCATTTACTGCGGTAACGATCCCGGAACTCGGGTCGGCTGCGGCTCTACCGGATTTCCACCTCGTAAACCAAGCGCCTTCGGCGTTGAAGAAGAAACGCCCATTAAAATATTTCATGTACGGATCAATCCGATACCGCACGATGTCCTGTGTGGCAGGTCTTGCGTTAGGACTCAAAGCCGTCAGACGTGGGTTTACGCGATCGGAATGGCTCTCCGTGTAAGAATCGGACAAAAGACCGAGTTCCAGGTCGCCGCTTGAGTACTTGATTTCACCCTCAGCTGCCAAGAAGTAGTTGCGTCGCTGCTCTTGGCGTTGGTAAGAGCCTACTCCTTCGTTACGTGAGACCCCGTATGTCCTCCATGAGGACTCATTTCTCGCGAAGTACGGGGAAAATCCTATGGTAAGCGGCCCGTAATGCGCGCTTACGCTAAAAGAGCTGGAGGCGCGATTGAATTTATGTTTCCACAATCCCATGGCCCAATGGCTCGATTTATAACCGATGCTGAAGTTGAGCATCGGAGTAACGATACCTAGTTTGAGCCATTGCAGGGTGAGATAGGTGTTGGGAACATCGGTAGCTACGGGGCGGTTACTGATAGGGACATACAAGGAATTCACATACCCGTAGTTTGATGTCGTGGAGCTGTCATAGGGCTGTCCGTCAGACCAAATACCCAGTGACGTGAGATTGAGCGAAGCGTCCAGTGTAACCGCAGGGTTCACCTTGATCTGCGGGTAAAGCGTCATGCGATAATCGACAAAGCTCATCTCCTTGCCGTAGCAGTTTTCACCCGCTTGTACTCCAAAAGCCCCACCGATTCCGTTTTGTGTGCCGCCCGTCGGGAATGTCTGTAGGTGGTTAATACCGAGGTAAACCTTACTTCCGTCCATAGGCCCGAAAATATCGGTGTCACCGGTGCGGGTCCAGTATCTGTAGCGCCATTCCGCGTCGCCCTTCATGCTGAATCCCCAGCCGAAGGCCGGCGCCGCCATGGCCGCTAACATCAACGCGATAATGAGCCATTTGCAAAGCCTTTCATCTGCCTTTTCCTCCTCAAAAAATAAGGTGATCGGCCGGCAACCCGTTCCACAGGACGAGATCTCAACATCGAGACTCGATCCGGCGGGGTTTTAACCGATCGCAAAAAATAAAAGTGTTTGACACGTGCAAACAAACGGTAGCAGGTGTTTATTAACGGAGTATTAGGATTCTGTTAATTCGTTCGGGAAGTATTCTTTTTTGTTTGACACGAATTCAAGCGCCGGTCTCTTATGCGCTGAAAGAGCTTGACGGCGATCTTTGATCGTCGAAGTCACTTCTACGAAACCTGCGCACGTCTTCCATGCCTGTCACGTCTCGCGTCACGCTGCGTGAGTGACGACAATCTTCTCGAACATCATCACGATTCCTGCTGTGATCCGGTAAATGGAATCAATGGGTAGATTGTCGGCTGCGGTCTTGTCGAAGAAGATGTTTACTGAGGACTGCATGTCGCCCTCGGGCCTCCAGTAGCAAATAAGCATGGGGACTTTCGGCAGAGGGTACAGGGTGACGGCTATATCGGAATTGAAAGCCCGAGGAGCATGCTTGGCGCTAAAGATTTGCACCATGAATTCAAAGAGATCCGTATGGACGTCGGCAATGCGTTTTAGCGGCTTCTCGCAGCGTTGCTCGAAGAGCCCTGCCCGCACCCAGCCATCCTTTAGTTCGCGAAAGGGCGTCCACTCACCAACCGGTGTCTTGCCTTCACTTTCGAGAATGTAGTTGAGCATGGGAATGGTCAACCAGCCGTGAATGTGGCAAAGCGACGTAATAACGCCGTTCTGGTCTATGTGAAAATCCTTACCCAGCATCTTAAGAGTCAGATGCTCTCCCGAGTACACGCCCCCCAGACGCTCGGCCGCGGCGGCCAAATCCACTTCAGCAACTCTGGACCGCAGCTCTTCAACGGCCTTTGCTTCTTCACGTTCCAAGGTGCGGGAATCCGAGTTCGCTATGGAATAGTTTTCAATTACAGCCTTATCCACATGTGTACAATCGCACAGACGCTTGTCGCCTTTGAACACCGCTGCGGCAAAAGCGAAACACGTGGGAATCCCACATTCTTTGCAATTGGTTCTTGGTAACTTCTTGAAGATCTCCATGGCGTTTTTTAGTTCAGTCATTATCCTCAATCACGAGTCTCCTATAATGTTGAAAGCATATACGCAAATTGCGTCTTCCATTCGATAATGCAAGTGAGCGCAAATTGCGAGAAGATACTACGATGCCTCGAAGCTACTATTCGGACAGCTTATTCATTCAATCCACACTCGTTCCATGTTCGCGGCCGGGATTTAGTGAACTGAAAGCGGCTCCGAAGCAGCAGATGTCTCCGCTCTTGACCTACTGCACCATAATCGCATTGACGAGCATTCGTCAACTTGCAAGTTATCACTTATGCTGATAACGTAGCACCCGCCGTAAACGTTTAGGATATCGCTACAGTGAAGTGCGAGACGCAATCGATTACGCTTATGAATAACTCGGCAGCCCATTTCAGTCGGACGGCTTCTCCTGCCGGCGCCTACAAAGAACACGTGCGCCGCAAAGTGTATGCGCTGGGGTTGTTCTTTGTTACGCTGGTGGGATTGGCGCTCTATGCGATCGCAGCAGGAAGCTACGACCTGACCATAAGCGCAATCCTGCAATCCCTGGCCGGCACAGCGGAAGGGCCGGTCAACATCATCGTCTGGAACATACGCCTTCCTCGGATAGTCGCGGCCATTACCGCCGGGTGGTGCTTGGGCCTGTCCGGCGCAGTGATGCAGTGTCTGTTTAAGAATCCCCTTGCCTCACCGTTTACCCTCGGTATCAGCCAAGGGGCAGCCTTCGGCGCAGCATTTGCCATTGTCGTATTGGCCGCCGGGGGCGCTCAATCCGCCGGAACCCACGGGGCGGCAGTCCAAAGCGTCAGCGCAGCCGGACCGCTGACCATCCGCAACATATACTCCGTCACCATGTGCGCTTTTCTTGGAGCGCTGGCCGGCACAATGGCGATAACGGCGCTGGCGCGTATAAAGAAAATGGCCGCCGAGTCGATCATCCTAGCCGGGGTAGCGCTTTCATCCTTGTTTGTGTCGGGAACCATTCTCGTTCAGTATTTTGCCACGGAAGTGGAAATCGCTTCCGTCGTGTTCTGGACCTTTGGTGACGTGGGGCGATCGAACTGGCGCGAAATCACCGTCATGGCTGTGGCGACCTTCCTCGTCACCGTCTACTTCATCGCGAAGCGCTGGGACTTGAACGCCCTTTCCGCAGGAGAAGACACGGCCAAGAGCCTGGGTGTGGATGTGGATAGAATCCGGCTGCTGGGCATGTTTCTCATCGCACTCATAGCGGCGCTGGTTACCGCCTTTCTTGGAGTCATTGCGTTTGTGGGACTATTGGCGCCCCACATCGCACGGCGACTGATCGGCGGCGACCATCGTTTCGTTATCCCGTTCAGCAGCGTAATCGGGGCCTTGCTGCTGCTGGCCGCCGACACGGTGGGACGAACACTCGTGGGCTCAGGAACACTCCCTGTGGGGGTGCTGACCTCGTTTATGGGCGCCCCGTTGTTTCTCTACCTCCTGATTCGGGGGCATGACCGATGATTCTCAAGGTGAACAACATAAGCTTCCGTTACAACGGCCGACCCGTGCTAGAAGACATCTCCTTTCAACTCGCTCGGGGGGAAATCCTTGCCGTGCTGGGGGTGAACGGCGCCGGCAAATCCACGCTGCTCAAGTGCATCAACAAAGTGCTCCGGCCCAGCTCCGGTTCGGTGCTTGTAGAAGGAACCGACACGCTCAAGCTCAGGGGCGACGCAATAGCGAGGCGGATCGGCTATGTGCCGCAGCGATACGACGCCGAGCGAATCAGCGTGTTCGATGCGGTGCTCCTGGGGCGAAAACCGCACATCAAATGGGTGGCCACAAACCGCGATATACAAGTCGTGGAGAGGCTTCTCACGTCAATAGGTCTAAAAGACCACGCATTGCGTCCCGTTTCCACCTTGAGCGGTGGAGAGGCGCAAAAGGTCATTATTGCGCGAGCGCTGGCTCAAGAACCCAAGGCGCTGTTGCTCGATGAGCCCACCAGCAGTCTGGATCTCGGCAATCAGCTCGATGTGATGGATCTCGTAGCGTCCGTGGTCAAGTCCGAAGGTGTATGCGCCGTGATCGCGATTCACGACCTCAATTTGGCCCTGCGCTACGCTGATCGGTTTCTTATTCTGAAAGATGGTTTAGTGCACGCCGCCGGCCCAAAAGAAACACTGACTTCCGAAGTAATCGAGGCGGTTTATGGTGTCCACAGTATCATGCAAACAATCGACGGCATTCCTATTATCGTCCCTACGAGATGCTGCAAATCATAAGAATGGAGGAGGACAGTGGTGAGCAAAAGACTTTGTGCGGCTTTGCTCTTGTTTGTCGCAATGTGTATGCCGGCGCTTCTGCCGAGTTATGCCCCAGCCACTAGTACAGTGGCTGTCACGGACTTGGGTGGACGCTCAGTTGAGGTTCCAGCGAATCCCCAACGCATAATCGCCCTGAGTCCCGGCACATTACGACTCATTGTTGCCCTTGGCGCCGGCAACCGAGTCGTGGGTGTCGAGGACTTTGAGAAGAACAGACCTACGGGTAGACCTTACATTTTAGCGCACCCCGAACTGGCTAAGTTACCCGCCATAGGCACAGGCGGACCGGGCAGTATTAACAAAGAACCAGACTTAGAGGCTGTTCTGAAGCTCAAGCCCGAGGTTATCTTCATTTCATACATGGAAGTCGCCAACGCGGACACTCTTCAGAAAAAGATCGGCATTCCCGTGGTTATACTGTCTCACGGCAGATTTGCGTCGTTTGACGAACTCATCTTCACCTCCCTGCGAGTAGCGGGGAAGGTGCTCAATAAGGAGCAACGCGCTGAGGAGGTTATCGCCTTCGTCGAGAAGACGCGCAAGGACTTGGCGGCACGGATCGCCGGTATGCCGGAATCGAAACGGAAGCCCGTTTATGTAGGTTCCGTGGGTTACAAAGGCGTCCAGGGTATCGAGAGCACGGATGCGGCTTTTACTCCACTGGAATGGGCGGGTGGCCGCAACATAGCGAAAGCCCTTCCCGCAGATGGTCACGTCTTTGTACAGAAGGAAAAGCTGCTCGAATGGAATCCGCCCATCATTATTTTGGATGCGGGGGGTCTCGACGTGGTGCGGCGAGACTTTGCGAAAAATCCCGAATTTTACAAGGGATTACTAGCCTTCTCGAACAATAACGTCTACATCATCTACCCTTTCAACTACTATGTAACGAATATAGGCACAGCGATGGCCGACAGCTATGCTCTGGGCCGGATACTCTATCCGGATCGCTTTGCGGACATAGATGTAGGGCACAAGGCTGATGAAATCTATGCGTTCCTTTACGGCAAACCCGTATATGAGTTGATGGAACGAGACTTCGGCCCGCTCGGACGCACTGCGGATTTTGTGCGCTAATACCAAGGCCTGATCAAAGAAGGTTATCGGGGAGAACGTTATCGAAAGAAGGCTTCTCCCCAAACCCTTCTCCAAGAACTTTCACAATTGCGAAACCCACTTTTCTCAAGGGGAAGACGCGGCTTTGGGTGATTCTCACGCCGTGCGTAGGAACAGCTGAAAAAGGCCACTCTGCACGAAGGCTCCACCAATCTTACCTGTGTAAAAATCATGGGTATAAGAAGCTACGCAACTATCTCTTGCCGACATAACCGCTTCCCGAGGCAAATCACTAGAGTGTTCTCACAGCAGGAAGCTTTCCCGTAGACTGCTCTACCGACGCCGCGCACAAGTGCGAGCAAATGTCCCCGTGTTCGCGATGGCAGTGAATTTTGATGATTATAAGATCTTGATGCTCTATTTAATAGATTACCAAAGCCAGAAACCGATGTCAAGTGGTAAATGAAAAAACCCTTAAAAATCACCCATAGAGCGGAGTTCAGGCGTTTTCAACAGGACGGATTTTGGTCCAAATCGGCCGATTTGGACCTTAAAGAGGCATCGTCTGAAGTTAACGAAACCTAAGCCAATGGGGTGGTATGCGTCGGAGCGCGTACGCAGCGCCACTGTCCTCAAAAAAACGCTTGACAATGGCTCCCGTGGTACGTAAATATACGACGTATCACTTAATGCTATTTTTTGTAATAATAGGCGCACGGACGAACGCTGGTTGTCCGCCAAGATCCTTGTGCGTCCGCCGTCTGCGAATTTGGAGGTTTGCCTATGTGGCGAGGTTTGTTCATTTTTCTCACCAAAGTTCTTGTGCTGGGCCTGCTCTATTCGTCCTATGCCCTTGCGTGGGAGTTCCGTATGGACGGAACTTTCAACTACAATTATGAATATTACATGCAGCAGGGTCCAAAAGGCTTTTTCGGTCCCTTCAACGTCGATAGGAGCGTAGGCGTGGCCGGATTAGCCGCAGGCGATTACGCAAACCTGAACGGGTGGGTAGGCCGACAAATTGGTCGATCGGCAAACGATTTCGCTGCGGGAACCGACGCGGTAAAGGCTTACCAAAACCTCGAGCTATGGCCGGAATTCGATATAACTAAGGCGCTGAGGTTTAAGGCGAAATACCGGCTCGGGCAATACGGCGAACCCATCAATTCCGATTACTTGACGAACACGCGTCCCGGCGTGAACGTGGCCACCTCTGATGGTCAGTGGACCATGTGGTGGCTGGTTGCTCAAACCCCCATGGGCCAAATCGTGGTCGGTAAGCGGCCGGAGGCCTTTGGTACTGGTTTACAGTTTAACGGGGCAAGCAACAACACCACTGAAGGGCTGGCCCTGGTGGCGCCCTACGGACCCTTTCGGTTCAGCTTTGCTTGTCGCCCGCAGTGGCAGCTTCAACCGGATCCAGAGATCAATCAACGATACAATTTTTTTAACATTTTAGACAAAAATAACATTCGTCGGCTGAGTGTGCGCTTCTTTACCACATACCGAAGCGGCCCCCTTGACCTGGGGGTATTCTGGGCGGGGATGCGGTGGCACGCCGGCAAAGAAACCCAAGGTATCTTCACTACCGAACCCCCGCCCGGAACACGAGCAGCATTTAATTCTTACGATCTCGTCATGGACTTAGGCACGTTCTACCTAAAGTACTTCAACGGCCGTGTGTTCTTCAACACGGAAGCGGCGTATTTCCTCGAAACGGCTACTATTGCTACAAACGCTCCGGGTCCTCGATATAAAGAATCCTGGCGATATATGATCGAGACGGGATGTGTCGCCGGTCCCACAAAGGTGAGCTTCCTCTATGCTTTTATGCCCGGTCCTGATCGTCGCCGCGGTAAGCTTATCAATAAACAACCATACGTCCAAGGCGCAGGCCAAGGGGCATACGACGTGTTTCGGCCATACAGCTATCTCCTAGGGTATGCGTACGGTTCCGGGGTAAATGCGTTCAATATCAATGGAGACGGATATATCAACGCCGCATGGACGCTGGCTACACGGGTGGATCATGCGGTAGCCGCCAACCTGAATGTATTCGGGTCATTTTTGTGGGCGGAGCGTAGCTCCCACGGATATGGGTGGGGATTTCTGCGACCGAATCAAACGGCGACTGTATCCCGAACGCTCAATCCGGCAGGAGCTGTTGCAGACAGCCTTACCTGGACGCCGGCAGTGGCGTACAGGCAACATGCCGGCGCTCCGAATATCCACGACACCGGTCTGGGCTGGGAGGCGGGCGGCGGCTTCAACTGGCAAATCCTGGACCGCTACACCTTGAGCGGCCTTGTTTCATACTGGCGCCCCGGTAAATGGTTTAACTTCGCATGTATTGACAGAAGCGTTCCGGGTTGGGATAGGCAAACGGGCGGCACGCCCTTTTACCCCTTCGGCGCAAATCCGGGGCGCTCTATTGACCCGATCATAGGTGGTGAAGTAGCTTTGCAAGTGAATTTCTAGGGGCTGGTAGTTAAGAAGAAATACCACGCAGTCAAACTTGCCGCCCACGGCTAATGTAGACCGAATACTCACTTGCGGCGGACCTACGCGCACGCAGAAGCAGCCCGGCGAGAGGCTATCCATGAATAGAGAAAAGTCGCGATTTTTTGATTCTCAGATTGAAGCGCCGTGGGCGGCTTCGGAGTATAATCCGGAAGAACTACATAAGATTGGCCGCATGTTGACAGCGGCCCACGTGGGAAAAGGCATGCGAGTGATCGAGCCAGGTAGCGGCACAGGACGGCTCACGGCGATTCTCGCTGACCTCGTGGCACCGCAAGGTTTTGTCTTTGCCGCAGATACGAGCGAAAAGATGACGGCGACGGCTCGTAAGCGTGTCGGTGAGCGACCGAACCTGGCGCTAAAGAACGGTAGCATAGAGGGCTACGACTTTGCGCCGCAAAGCTTTGACGTGGTGGTGTGCCACAACGTGTTTCCCCATTTTGACGACAAGCGCAAAACGGTCGCTCACCTGACCGCGGCTCTCAGAGAAGGAGGACGCTTCATTGTCTTTCATTTCATGAATTCAGATGAAATAAATGATCTCCACCGGAAGACGGACGCTTCGGTCATGAGTGATTTCATGCCGCCGGAGCACGAAATGAGGGCAATGCTACGAGAATTCGGTCTCGAAGTTGATTTGTTTTCAGACGACGAAGCGGGTTACCTGCTCTGCGCGAGGCGAACGCATGTGTGAGCGGAGATTTACGGGAGAATTCCTCGACGACGTAGCGCCGGCAGATATTTGGGGTAAGAACCTCGGCGTTTGTTGACACGAACAGCGAAAAACTCGGAAATGAATGTTACGAGCCCCTTGAGTGTAGTGTGAACGAAAAGCGACCGGCCGAGCGGAAAAGCAGGTTCATCTACACAGCCTGGACATTGAAGTTTTTTCCGTCCTGAATTACTTTGCCGGATTGTTTGAGAGCCTTAATAGCTCGCGTTACACTGACTCGCTGCGCTCCGGCCAAAAAGCTCAACTCCTCATGGGTCAAGGGGAAAACTATCTTACGTCCGAAGGCGTCCTGCACTCCATGTTCATGAGCACTCTTTACAGTCTGTCTTCGAGTTTCGTCATGGACATGTCGCGGATTCGTTCACTGAGTGAGTCAATGCGTTTGCTGAGATTTTTGATTACTTGCAAACCTATTGTGGGGTGAGACAGAACAAGTCGCTCGAACTTGCTTTTGGTGAAACCGCAGGTTAAGGAATCTTCGATACAGGTGGCGGTCACAGGATAACGCATTTCCTCATTAAGCATGTTTTCGCCGATGAAGTCTCCGCCTTGCCGGATATCCAGGGTGATTTCTTCGCCCTCCTCGGTCAAGCGCCATGCGCTGGAACCAGATCATCAGGTTGTAAGCCAATACCGCAGCTTGGAGAAGGGCATGATTTGCCCAAAATTTGTGAACCAGCATGGACCCGAACGCCATCCGGTTCTTTCCGGCTCCAATAAAATTCTCCGCTACCGCTCTCTTGTTGTAGAACTCTTGCGTTTTCAACGGCCTCAGTCCAAGGTTGGTCACCCACAGACCATAACTGTATTCAGGTATTTCAAACAGAACCCCGTCCTTCT
>JBBRBO010000131.1:0-11045 GCA_038205805.1 Desulfomonilales bacterium | reverse complement strand
CACATTCGGAGTGGGGACGCGAATCGCCATGCCGTCGAGTTTACCGGCCATATCGGGGATAACCAAGCCGATGGCCTTGGCTGCGCCGGTGGTGCTCGGGATGATGTTCATGGCCGCTGCGCGTGCCCTGCGTTTGTCTTTGTGCACGGTGTCCAAGAGGCTTTGGTCCATGGTGTAGGAGTGAATCGTGGTCATCACGCCTTTTTCCACACCGAATTCGTCAAAGATAACCTTGAGGGGCGGTGCAAGGCAGTTTGTGGTACACGAGGCGTTGGAAATAATGTTGTCGTGATTGGGATCATAGGTGTTCTCGTTGACGCCCATAACGATGGTGGCGTCTACGTTTTTACCCGGAGCGGAAATCACGACCTTTTTGGCGCCTGCTTCAAGATGCTTTTTCGCCTTGGTTCCATCCGTAAAAATGCCGGTGCATTCCATTACTACATCAACGCCTAGATCTTTCCACGGGAGGTCTAGGAGATCACTGGTGATGTTCAGGGAGCGGACTTTTTTTCCGTCCAGAATAAGGTTGTCTGATTCGACCTTCACGTCGCCGTGGAACGGGCCATGCACTGAGTCGTGTTTGAAGAGGAAAGTTGCAAGTTCGGGATCCATTTTATCATTGATTGCGACAACTTCCACATTGGAATTCGAGAGGGCGCTGCGCATGACGGTGCGGCCGATGCGTCCGAATCCATTGATGGCTATTCTTACGGGCATATAATTGCCTCCCTCGTGGTATTAAAACATAGAAAAGTGTACCGGATTTTATTACACTCGTCAATCTCCTTTATTTATACTTGTGTTCCCGTACAATCTCGGATATAGGTTTATGTAGAAACAACGGAATGGGAGTTCCAATTGCGTTTTATTTTCAATAACTCACCGTCATTTAGAAAGGTGAATACTTTGTGCGATTTCGGAAGACCCAAGGACGTTTTCATGTACGTATTCGGGTGTAGTAACGTATAGTTTTATGAGAGCAAATAGCGCAACGTTGCGTGAGTAGGTAACCATTTACCAGGACCACAGCCGCCGCTTTGAAACAACGTATGTGGAGGCTCAGAGCCACCTCAAGTCCGCTGCTCAGAAAAGTTACGGCAGGAAACGACATGCTGAAATCCGCCCGGTTCTTTATAGCCCTTTGTCTGGTTTCAGCCGTGTGCATTCTCCACGCGGCCGCAGCGGATTACGCCGCCCAGTGGAAGATCACCAGTATCAAGATTTGCCGCACCGGATCAGGCGCGGTCAGCCCCCACATTGAGGCTATGGGGTCATTTCCCGTCTACACCTTCTTTGTCCCCCGACCGGTTTGGACGGTCAACGGCGCCGTAGTGGAAGCGCATCCGAATTCCGACCGCGGGAAGATCACGTCTTTTCAGCTACTCTACGCAGGACCACTCCTCAAGACGGGAACGAAAAACACCGTCAAATTCGCACTCCCCGACCAAAACGGCTCGAAAATCTTCTACTTCGATGTCAACAAGACCCCCGTCGGTCAATGTTACGAGCTGTTCTAACACGTAGCCGCAGCCCTCACACCGAAACTCCATGATTTGCATTGAATAAGACCAAAGCACATCGGTATAAGACATTTTATTCCACTGGAGTAATGCGGCCTTTTTTCATCAGCATCATGGTGGAAGTGGTCAGTGACAGAAATTCCTTATCATGGGAGATTATAAGATACGTCAATGTGGATTGGTTTAGGATGTCAATGAGCCGTATGGTCGTGGCCTCATCGAGTCCGGCCGTGGGTTCATCTAAAATGAGGATCTCGGGCTCCATGGAGAGAACCGTGGCGAGCGACACCAGCCTTTTTTCTCCGCCTGAAAGCTTGTACGTGATGCGTTCCTCGAAGCCGGTTAGATTCAGCTCTTTCAAGGTGTTGAGGGCGATGTGTTTGGCCTCGGCCGTGGACTTGCCCATATTCAACGGCCCGAAAGCCACATCTTCCAGAACGGTGGGGCAAAAGAGCTGGTCGTCGGCGTCCTGAAACACGAATCCCAATCTCCCTCGCACTTCGGCGAAATCCTCTTCCTTTGTTCTTGGCTTTCCGAAGATCTCAACGGTTCCGCTTTGGGGAAAGATCAATCCCATAATGATATGACACAGTGTGGTCTTCCCCGAACCGTTCGGCCCAATGAGCCCTATGCGGTCACCGGCGTTCACCGTGAGATCCAAGCCGTCCAATATTATTCGTGATTCATACCCAAACCGCACATCCTTCAGCCGGATCATCACACCACCATGAGCGTCGCAAGAAACGCCACGGAGGAGGCGCAGAGCGCAAAGTCACGGGTTTGCATCTCATAATGATGGAGAATGTAGAATTTATTGCGAAAGCCTCTACACTTCATGGCGGCCACGATGCGGGCGGAGCGCTCGAAGCTGCGAACCAAGAGTATCCCCATAAGATTTGCGTATGCCCGGTACGTGCGCATGTTCGGGCCGGGTTTGAAGCCGCGAATCTTCATAGCCGTGACGAGCCTCTGATATTCGTCCTGGATCGTCTCGAGGTAGCGGAAGCAAAAGAAGAACACGTGCACAAGCTTGTCCGGGACATGAAGGTGACTCAAGGCGTGAACCACACTGAAAACCGACGACGTCCCCAGCAGCGCTATTATCATGAGAATGATCGCATTTGACTTCAACGTGATGAAAAGGGCGAACCAAAGCCCCTCGCGGTAAACGTGAAGCGGCCCCAAAGAGTACACGACGGTCTCACCATGACTGAAAGGCAAGAAAATCCACAAGAAAGCTATAAAGACATTCGCCGTCACCAACCTGCGCAAAACGCCCCTGAAGTTGACCCCAGCAAGTCCAAGTAGAACCAAAGGAAACACAGGCGCAAGATAGAGCGCCATGGGATCACCGGTCAAGGCCACCACCACGGAAAAGGCAAAGGCCGTGAGCAGCTTGGAACGGGGATCCATCTTGTGGATGATAGAATCCCCCAATGCGAACTCTTCCATATTCATTCAAGCAACTCCGTAGAAGCACTATTGGAAAGAACCTTCTTGAAAGAAGTTTCTCCCCAAACCCCTTTCCAAGAACTTTTGCAATGGCCGAAACCGGCTTTTCTCCAGGAGAAATGCTTTGTTTCGGCGAATATACATTTTCTGTGGAAGAGGTTGTGAAAACCTGCTTTGTAATAAAGCTCCCGCCTATCTTACGAATGTGAAAGCACATCCTAATACTGTGCTCGTCAATTCAGGAGCAAGATAGGGCGGAACGGTCGAATCCGGTCTGAGCCCCAGGATTTTTATTCCTTATGTTTGTTCCTTGACGACATATAGCTCCATAGACCGAATATCCCCATTATCCAGCCGAGTCCGCCGACAATTTCCCTGAAGGAAGGGCCGTTGTTCTTCTCTGCAAGCAGGAGTTTCTGTTGAGTCCCGAGCATGGTGATGAGGGGCTGAAGCTTGTCATCGAGCAGTTTTCCCATGTCAGCCAGCGGCGCCGAGATTTCCTTCGGCCCAGGCTTTGCCGACGAGGATTTCTCCGGGGGCTGCGGAACGCTCACCTGTGCGGCCCTGCCGGGAATATCGGCGGCGCTCAAGATATACTCAGCTTGATGTCCCATTTCCGCGTCTACGAGGATGCGTACGTCGCCTGCGTCTTTCGATATGTCGGCTACGGGAAAGGAAAACTCACCGTTTTCGTCCGTGCGGCCCTCTTTGAACATATTGCCGACTGCGTCAAACACCTGCACCTTACCGTCTCGCATCCTGACGTTACCGCTGAAGTAGGCCTCCACTATGACTTTATCGCCCTGCACGTACGCAAAGGCATTCACCTTATGAGCGCAGGCCCGATCGGCAGTCAGGGCGCCGGCGGCAATGGCGACTAAGAGGCTCCAAAGAAGGAAGAAGCGTCGTATTCGGTAGGTTTGTAACCTATTCATAGTCATATCATGCCACATCCTGCGTAATAATAGTATTATCGAGCAGGTTCCAGAAAAGACAAGCACTATTAGGGGTTGACAGTAAGCCGACTCATAAAGGGTGATTGATCGAACCCCTACGGCAGCAGATCTGAAGAGTTTCGGCCCTTTTGACGAGCCGAGTTATGGAGCTTTGGGAGCAAAAGCCGTCAAGAAGGCTCCCCTCTGCGAATGAATTGAGGCTCTTCTATTCCCAAACGGCGCCTAGGGGCTTTCAACCGGCCTATGGGACATGTCGGCGCCGGTCAGTTGCGGGCTGTATCCCGGCAAAATTTCCGGTTTAACCCGTCGCAGGAATTCCAAGATGAACATCGTGATGAATCCCTCGACGATCATAATGGGAATATGAGCCGCCAGGATGAGCTTGACTGCGCCTAGGAAGGATGCGCTCGTTTCAAACAGCGCCAAGCCCGCAAATACCGCCGTAATTGCGATGGCGGAGGCCCCCACAAGAAACTCCACGATTCGGCGTTTAAAAGGATTTGGGCTGTTCACGCCCAAGCCCCCAAAGTAATAGGCTATGACCGCCGGCGCCGCCATAACGAAGGTATTGACCCCAAGGGTAGTCAATCCGCCGAACTGGAAGAGCAGGGCTTGCAGGCTCAAACCCACAAAGATCGCCGGAACAGCCGCCCACCCCAGGAGAACCCCGCATAATCCATTGAGCACAAGATGCGCAGCCGATGGACCAATGGGCACATGGATCAGGGAAGCCACAAAGAATACCGCGGACATAACCCCCACTTGTGGAATTTTCTCGTAATCTATGGATCTCAAGCCGACGGCTAATCCCGCTGCGGTCAATCCCGCTCCTACAATGAGTATCGACGGCGCAAGAACTCCTTCAGAAATGTGCATGATTCACCTTGTGTCGTCGGGGAAGCTCCCCCACCTCGAAGCGGCTTCTCGGACGGCCATCAAGAGCGCCCCGGAAGCGCTCCTTTGAAATCTTCATTCATCGGGCAAAGCGGTGTTCCTTCATTGTAAAGCGTTCCGGCGCCCGAGCGCAGGGTCTTCTCAGCACGGTGACCCATTTCAAGACACTGGACACAACAAAGGAAACAGTGTAAAAGTAGAAGCTGCTGGGCCGTTTTGAGGTGTTGAGCAAAGCCGCAGCTTCCAAAACTTCGATATTCTATGGTCGAGGACGGCTACTGCATTGGGTGAGCGTATACCCAGATCACGCCGGCGAGTTCGACCTTCTTCTCTTTCCCGTCCGCCTGGATACCCTTTTCCGCCTCGGTCAACGCTGAAAAACCCCACCAACCGGCCTTTGGCATAGCGAAGGAAAACACGCCGTTGTCGTCGGTTTTTACTACTTGGGTAACATGTGCCGGGGTAGGGGCCTTGGTTTTGCCTTTTCCCCACCATTCCATTTCGACATTCGTGTCGGCGAGGGGCTTACCGCCTTTCAGGGCTTGCCCGGAGAATATATTGCCGGCGTACAGGCCGTACGGTTTCACTCGGGGGACTATCTCAATGGGTATGCCCGCCGACTCGGCTATAGGTTTGTCCCAGCCTTCTTCAGCGCCCATTGCGTCCACAATAACCTTGGTGACGTGCACGATGAATTTTTCTTCCGTGCGTTCCCAATAGGGTTTCGGCCGAGTAAAAAAGATGTAGTCCCCAGGTCGTGTTATCTTATAGGAAGTTTCCCAGGTGGATTGCCCGTCCACCTTCTTTTCCTTGAGGGTTTCCAGGAGATCCGTTACCTTGCCGTCCATGATGACCCCGAATTGCTCGGGCTTGTCCATTTGCATCTGAGGGCCGCCCGCAAACGGATGGGTAAACTGAAGGAGAAGAGCAATTTCTTTGGGGTCCTGAGCGCTCACCACATCTTTTGACGGAATGAGCATCCCGAAATGGGCGAAGCTCCACGTTGAAAGGAATATTCCCGCCAGACCTACGGATATCGTAAAAAGACGCCGGTTCATCGGTCAACCTCCATGTCGCCTGTGTAGCACCATACTTCAAAACGTATTACAAAGTCAACTCTCTGCGTAAAGAAACTTTAAACCTAGATTGAATCGGCTCTGCGCCGGGGAAAAGCCGCAGGCGAAACTCTTCTCACTTTCGATCCGCCCCTTACGCTATTTCACGAGGAATTGGAATTCCTGGTGAACGCTTACGAAAGATTGCTTTCGGTAAACGCCATCCTCTTCACTGCGAATATTCGGGTAAGATCTTTCCGAATGATTATTTATTCTCCGAAGACTAGCTAATTTCCTTAAAGTAGTGTACAAGACTTTTCACGGAGAACGTCCGGTGAATTCCCCAAGCGAATACGTGGTTCTCCGGCGCACCCCCCTATTTCACCAAAAGGAGGCGCCGATCATGCGCAGGTCCGTATACGTAACGGCAGTGATCCTCACCCTCATGTCAACATTGCTCACCGGCGGATGCGCCACCATGGATAAGTACTTCGGCATGGTGGACATGGATTCTCCCACAGGTGAAACTAGGATGGACACCGGGAAGAGGGTGGCCGTACCCGCCCAAATCCGTGATTTCCAGTGATTCACCGTATTTCGCAACGACCTCGGATTACAAGAGCCTAATCAAAAAAGTAATATTGAGGAGAACGTTCGTGAAAGAAGTTTTTCCTCAACTCCCCTCTAAGAACGACCATGACGTATCGTCACACCGAAGCATGAAAGTATCCCATAGCTTGGTAAGCTTAAGGGTTAACTCCCCTTTTTCCCCCTTGTCATGGGGATGTACGGATACTGCCTGACGTCCCTTTACTCGGAGCCGACGTCCGCCCCCGTGAGAAGGTGGGTTAGCTGGTTCATCGTCGCTCAAGCGGGCGCGTCTACTCGGTCAGCTACGAGAATCCGCCGCTTTGCAGTCGGTTCACTCTCCCGAATTATTATTCCGTCCGTTGACACGCGAAGGGACGTACGGTAAGCATTGGCATGCAAGAAAATCTTCCTGATCCGACGAGTATGCAAGGGGTGAGCTGTCGGGTTTTCCTGCGATCATTTTTCCTGGAAACGGTTTGGAATAATCTTAAACTACAAAATATAGGCTTTACATATTGCATAATCCCGGTATTGGAGCGCCTTTATCCTGACCCTGATCAACGAAAAGAGGCTATTTGCCGCCATTTATCGACGGTTAACACGCATCCCGCAATGGCGCCGCTCCTGATCGGCGTCCTTGCGAACCTCGAACGGGGCCTCAGTTCCAAGGACGCCGTATCGTATCGCAAATCACTCATGGCCACCTTTGCGAGCCAGGGGGATAGAATCTTTTGGGGCCATGTACGACCGCTTGCGGCGATTCTGGGCGTGTTGATGGGTCTATGTTTCTTTGGAACGCTTGTAGGTTCAATTGCAGCCTTGCTGGTATACAATACGCCGCAACTAATCCTACGGGGATTCGGTTTTTCTTTCGGTTGGCAAAAGGGTTTAGACATTTTGTCCTTCTTTCGGTCATGGCGGTTGGAGGCGGCCATAACGGGCGTTCGATCCTTTACGTCTTTGGCGCTCGGCGCCTTGGCGGGATTGCTTGTGATCTTGTGCGTCAAAGATCCCGCCGTGGCGAAAACCGGTTCGGTCGGCGTCGGTGTATTGGGATTGGGGTTGGTCCTCACTTCCGCGCTGATCATGGGATTGCGGCGAAAGGTGAGGGCGGAGCTTCTTGTGTGCTTTGGTGTAATTTGTGTTACATTTATGTTACTATTGAGCTTCCAGGGAAAATAACGGATGATACAAGAAACGGAATGCTTCCAGGCCACCGTTATCGTGGGAAATGAGATGGGATTACATGCGCGTGTCGCCACTATGCTGGCGCAGGCCATGAAAAATTTCAGTTGCAAGGTCACCCTCTCGAAAGACGGTGTGGAGGTTGACGCGAGGAGTATCTTGGGTTTGCTGTTGCTTGCCGCAACCCCTGGCTCCGAAATCATCCTCAAGGCCCATGGTCCGGATTGCAAGCTCGCCGTCACAGCGCTATCCCGTTTACTACAAAATGAACATCACTGATAATCTCGAAAAGACCTTGCTCTCTCAGGCGTCCCTCAATGAGAGCGAAATCAACAGGCTGTTCAAAGGCATTCCGGTTTCCGGAGGCGTTTGTATCGGCCAAGTGGTCGTTCTGGAACGTATTTCCACCGATGTTCACCCGCGCCGCATTCTCAGCCCTGGTGAAGTCCCCGCCGAGATCGCGCGATTCGAGGCTGCGGTCTCAAAGGCGGCCGATCGCCTTCAGCGCATTAAGAGCCATATTTCCGACGATCATCCTCTGGGTGATCACGTCTATATACTCGATACGCACATGTTGCTCCTTCGAGACAAGATGTTCTACGAAGGAACAAAGCGTCTCATTGACGAGGATCATCAGAATGCGGAATGGGCCGTCACGGACATAATCGGCAAGATTACCGAAGCCTTCGCCACCATTGAAGATGAGTACCTGCGTGAGCGAGCCCGCGACATCTATTTTGTGGGCGAACGTGTGCTTCGCATCCTTATGGGGGTAAGTTCCGAGAGCAAGATCCACCAACTGCCGCCGAATTCCGTCATCGTGGCCCATGATCTCTCCCCGGCGGACACGGCCCAAATCAAGCGTGAAAGTGTCCTGGGCTTGGCGCTGGACATGGGCGGCCGCACATCTCATACGGCTATTATGGCCAGATCGCTTAAAATCCCGGCCGTAACCGGTCTGGAAAAGATAACCAGGCATTGTCAAACCGGGGACACTATCATCATAGACGGCAGCACGGGCATTATCCTGCTCAATCCCGACCCGGAAGACATATTCCGTTACAGGCTACGCCAGGATCTCTACAGTAAATATCATCAATCCTTGATGGCCTACGGTAAGCTGCCGGCCGTCACCCGGGACGGATCACATTCGGTGCGCATCACCGCGAATATAGAACTCGTTGACGAAGTGGAAATCGCCCTCGAGCATGGGTGCGAGGGAATAGGACTCTTCCGCACGGAATACCTTTTCCTGGGCCGTTTGGATCTCCCCAGTGAGCGTGAGCAGTACAACGCCTACCGAATGGTTCTCGAGAAGAACCATCCGAATCCCGTGACCATCCGAACGCTGGACATCGGCGGAGACAAGATCGCGCGGAGTCTGAATCTGGCCTCCGAGACGAACCCTGCGCTGGGCTTGCGTGCGATTCGCCTGTGCCTGAGTCAGCGAGAGCTGTTCAAGACGCAGCTCCGGGCTATCTTTCAAGCTGCGGCCCACGGGAATTGTCGATTGCTCATCCCCATGATCTCCTGCCTATCCGAAGTGCAGACCACCAAGGAAATCATGGCGGAGGTCAGCGCCGAGCTGGAGGCCGAAGGCAAGCCCCACGACGCTCACATGATGCTCGGGATACTGGTGGAGGTGCCCGCTGCCGTGGCCATTGCGGACATTCTCGCCAAGGAAGTGGATTTTTTCAGCATCGGCA
Organism: Desulfomonilales bacterium; assembly: GCA_038205805.1. GTDB lineage: Bacteria > Desulfobacterota > Desulfomonilia > Desulfomonilales > Desulfomonilaceae > JBBSBY01. The sequence goes on along the minus strand of JBBRBO010000131.1, from coordinate 1,683 downwards.
CCAATGATCTCATCCAATACGCCCTGGCCATAGATCGTGTGAACGAGCACGTTAACTATCTATATGACACACTCCACCCTGCGGTGCTGCGGCTCATCCGCCAGATTACGGCGGCGGCCCAGGCTCGGGGCATCTATGTCTCGATGTGCGGCGAAATGGCGGGCGACCCGGTGAACATCCCCATACTCTTGTCTTTGGGGATTAACGAGTTGTCCATGAACGCTCTGGTGATTCCCATGATAAAGAAGCTCGTGCGTTCCGTCACCATGGATGAATGCCGCACCTTGACGGATCACGCCTTTCAACTATCCGACGCAAAGGACATACACGCCTTTATGGAATTCTGGATCAACGAGCGATTCCCATCCGATTACTTCCTGGATCAGTCCTCATGACGGCCCACAGTGAGGGCGGCATCAAGATAATCTGTAAGAACAAGAAGGCCTTCTTCAACTTCGAGATAGAAGACACCATGGAAGCCGGCCTGAGTCTTATGGGTTCGGAAGTCAAATCCCTGCGCAACGGCAAGGCGAATCTTTCCGACGCATACGCCAAAATCCGCAAAGGCGAGATGTTTCTGGTGGACGCTCACATAGCGAGCTATGAGCAAGCCAACCGTGAAAACCACGAACCCTTACGGGACAGAAAACTCCTGCTCCACCGCAACGAAATCCGCAAACTCACGGGCAAGATCACGGAGCGAGGGTATTCGCTTATCCCGCTCAAGCTGTATTTTAAGCGGGGCAAGGTGAAGGTGGAACTGGCCTTAGCCCGAGGCAAAAAGACCTACGACAAACGAGAATCCATCAAGAAAAAGGACCAGCGCCGCGAACTCGAACGCATGACGAAATACCGCAAGCAGGAGCGGTAAGAGCGCTTGCTATGGAATATCACAGCGCAGTCAAAGAAGTGCTGTTGGGGAGAACCTTCTTTGGCGTACAAGCTCCGCTGTTCTTGTTTCTTTGATAGCACATCGACGTTGTGCATGCGCTCTTTACCCAAACATCTCCTAATGTTACGGCCCGAGTGACGCTTTATACCATCGAATACGGACTCTATGGCGCTGTTTTCGGGAGAACATCGGTAGACTAATGTGATTGGACATACTTCTCCTTTGAACCCTCTTGGTGAAGCCGAAAAAGTTTTTGACGGATCACCAAACGACTGTTTTTGAATAGAAAGAGTGTTGAGTCGAGACGTGTAAGTATCTATTATTAGAATAAAATAGTTTTGAAACCTTGTAAAGCAATAACGTAAAAAGCCCTTCAAACTAAAATATAGAAAGCTGTAGTCGAGATGACCTACACGTAAGTTTGCACTAACATTGACCCATATTTGGTCCGAATACGGCGCCATCTACAGAGATTGAGCTGAACGACGGTGATGCTACGCTAAAGAGCGCGTACGCGGCGCCGACTGCTGTATTAGAGAGGTGCGTACGGCCCCTCTCCACGAAGACAGATTGGAAGCCAGTCAATATTATATTGGATCAAAAGCTCTATATGGAGAGGTTCTTGCAAAATGTTTGAAAAATGATGGCCAGCATGTGCTGGCTACACTCCTTTTCTGAGGATTTTTCAAACTCACCCCTTTGTGACTTAATTTGTTTGGGTCTTCAGCAAATTTAGCCGTTTTTTGGGCAGACCTGTAGAGTCGGCCCTGCTAATTACCTATGCTGCTTGC
>JBBRBO010000130.1:0-11130 GCA_038205805.1 Desulfomonilales bacterium | reverse complement strand
TAAATGACCGAAACCGGCTTTTCTCAAGGAGAAAAGGCCGCTTTCGGCATAGTAAACATTCTCAGATAGACGTCGAAAAAACCTACCTTCCCAAAAAGAGTCATCACCAATGTTACTCGTTGGAAAGCACTTTGGTATAAGGCTCACCAATTCTACTTATTTTAGATAAAACGCCGTGACGCCGAATCGCTCCGGAGGCGTTTTCCGCTGGGTTTATTCGCGGGTAACATGGGGCGCAGCATCTGCAGGTCAATTTGACCCATACTTACTCGAAGGGATCTTGGCCCCTATACGTGTGTGTTTTCTTGAGGATTTCCACGATCCTGCGCTTCTGGAATTCCGAGAGATCCGGTCTGAATCGCACGGGTTTGCACGATCCATCCGGTTCCCAGGGATATGTCAGGACAAAGGAAGTGCCCTTGGGCCACACGGCGTACGAGGCGCCAACGAGGATCAGCTCCTTGAGCTTGTCCTGGTTTTCCATGACGAGAAAGTCCTCGGCGGCCTGATCCAACGTTGTAGAAAGTGTTCGGCGCCTGTCTTGGGTAACCAGGGGCTTTTCGGACTCATACCGCTGCACGTCCCAACGTAAGGCTGTGTCCAGGTCTTTGCCTTCGCGATAATATTGGGAGAAGGCAAAATGTCCTATCTCCGAATCAGGGTCATTGGTGAGCAGTCCCTGAAAAACCGCCAGGTCCACTACTCTGCTGAAGTAAATACGGTTCTTGTCGGCATTCAGTAAGAGGTCCACTGGGTGAAGCATCGCCCCTATCGTCTCCTATAGCTTCTTTTCTCCACCGGGTCTATATAATCTCTCACAGGGGCAAAAATGGGACATGTTATGGGACTCAAAAGAGCCAGAGGTAGATCCACGAGATAGGCCAACCCGTCTTCGAGGATCTCCAAAGCCGGCTTAGGGGCCTTGCAGATCATCTGACACTTATGTTTCGTGTTGTATACGGTGTAACGATCCCCCTTCTTCACCACATAGGTATCCGCAGCAAAAACGGCGGACGCCATCCCGAAGAGAACAAGCGCGGACACGATGGTCACAACCACCTTTTTCGGTTTCATGAAGCAGCCCTTTCCAATATATTAGTATGATCGTTGATGATTATAGCATAAGTGCTCAGTTGTAAGCAACTTTTATATACCGGGCTGCAATGGGAATTACGGAGACGCTCTTCTAAGCGATCCAGGGGAGTAGATTTTCCTGGTATCCGTTTGCGGACAAACAAGCGTTGTCGGACAAAACTGCCGGCGAGACGGTTGTCTCCACGCCTACTCTCTTGATCGCGAAGCGGGACTATTTTCGTGGCGGGATCTCGCAGTTTTTCTTGCGCATCTCGTGCTTGAGATCCACAATCTTGTCGAGTATTTTCGTCAATTCGTCAAAGTTCAAGGGGTGATCCTTAGTTTTGGAAGCAGCATAGTTCTTGTACTCCAGCCGCAACTTCTGAAGATTCTTGGTCATCGCGGAGCATCCGGAGTTCCCGGCTTGAACATACCCTGGAAATCCCAACAGAATTCCCGCAGCTATCAGTGTGAGGAGTTTCATACTCTTTCATGTCCGAACGAATAAGGTTGGTGAAACCGTTTTCCTAAAACAGGTCTTTTCAATGCTTGTAAAGGTTGATCTTCGTCGAACCGGGCATTTCTGCTGGAGAAATGCCCGTTTCGGCCGTGGTTTAAAGACTTGAAGAGAGGTTCAGAGAGAAGAGTTCTTTCAAGATGGCCCTCCCCAATAGTAGTTTGTTTCACATGCTGAGCAGCTTGCGCCATGCGGAGACTCCCTTGAAGCGCGTGTTAGGGGAGGACGGCAAAGGCGATTGCCCGTTGGTTCTCACGTTCCAGTTCCCCACAAGGACAAGAGGCGCCCAATAGTAAGGGTGCGCCGTGGTGGGGTTGTTCAGCAAGGCGAGCTTAGCCCTCTGGAGCGCTTCAGCCTTCGAGTATTCTTTGAGGTTTCGATAGAAGCCCACGGCGATCTTCGCGGCGTTGTCATCCGAGATTCGCCACATGCTCAAAAGCACCGAATCAGCGCCGGCAAAAAGAAACGCCCGCGATAGACCGTACAGCCCGCCCGCTTCGCTCTGGTTATTCTTGGGGGGAATAAGACACGAAGAGAGCATCACCATATCGGCGTTGAGCTTAAGGCCGAACACCTCGCCCATGCGCAAGAAACCGTCGTTTTCGTGATCCCCGTAGAGCGAGAACACGATGGCGGGCTGCCGCTGAAGGGTGCCTGCGCCGGACACCAGTACCCCGTGGGTCGCAAGGTGTATGTAGTTGTATCGGCTGAGATCCACTTTCTTGAAGAGGGTTTCCGTGGCTTCGGCGCCGAGATAGACCTGGGTTGATCCGCCCACGGCCTTAACGATCTCCGTGATCTCTTTGCGGGCGCCGGGGAGTGATGTAAGTTCCTGTCCACGGTCGTTCTTCGAGCCCGCGGCAAGCGACGCCATAACCTTTTCCGCGCCGGGATTCATCTCGTGCCTCTTGTCCGGGTCCTGACACACTGCATCCCCGAAGGCCACCAAATTCCAGCCGGGTCGGGGTCTTTTGTCGCGGCTCCTCAGTTGACTGAAGACCGACAAACTCGGGGCATAAGAAAAGGCGTATTTCTCAAGGAGATACCCCGGTCGATCCGCAGCGGACCAGAATCTCTTGTTCTCATGGCTCTTTGAATCCACAAGAATTTCAAAGGGCAGCATAGACAACGGCCCGTGGGGAATCACCACAACCGCCTTTTTCCCGATGAGAAACGACTCGACAGGGTGAATAATTTGCGAATAGAGCCGATACGCCGTAGCAGGCTCCCAGCTCGCCGGGGTGTCCGCTCGGTGGAGAGGTTTGGTTAAGGACTCCACATCCCGCTCCAGTTCTTTGCTCGACAGGTCTATGGTGTGGGTATAGAAACGCTGCTTGTCCAAGACAAAGACGTATGTCTTGCTGCGGGTAACCATGTATTCAAGGATCGTCTCGTCGGGATCCACCATGTTCTTCTGGAGCTGAGCGATGGACACCGCCTTGGGATACCGTAGCTCGGCGTAGGAGGGGTACTCCTTTTTCAGTTTTTCCTTGAGCGCGCTATAGGCCTTTTCCTTTGCGCGGCGCTCCTCCGTGAGCTTCTGCGCAACGGTTTTATCCGGCGTGATCTTGGAAAGCTCCTCGAAAATACGGGTGTTGAGCTTCCCCAGACTCAGCTTGAGGCTCTTCTCCTTGATAAGTAACTCCTGAGGTAGATCGGAGAAACGCTCCACGTTAATTCGCGAGAGCATGTTCTCGAATTCAGCGGCCTTGAGCTTTTCCACGATGCGCAGGGCCTGCTTGTCATAGGCGCCTTCGGGATCCTTCTTGGCGAGCCGCATGAGGGCGCGCAAAGAGTTGTCGTACAGTGTGGCTTTACCGCCGAAGATGAAGTCGTCTTCCTCGGAGTCCTCGATGATATCCGCTTCCATGGTGTCGAGGACGGCCATGGCCTTTCTGTAGGATTCCAGCGCCTCACCGTATTTGTTTTTGTTTTCGAGCGCCCGACCCATGATGAAGTAGGCCTTCCACAACATACTTCGGTCTTCGGAACAATGGGCTATCTCGAAGGCCTTCTTGAGGTCGGTGACCGCGTCGTCGAAGTTTCCAAGGTTCGAGGTGACAAATGCAATCTGCAAGAGGTTTTCGCTCACCCCGCGCTTGTCCCCAAGTTTGATGCGCTGTTCCTTGGCTTCTTCGTAGAAGTCCAATGCGGTCCTGGGTTTGCCCATGAGCTGGTTGAGTGTTCCGATTCTGCTCAGAACGCGGGCTCGTGTGCGCTCATCCTTGGTTTCAACGGCGAGGGCTAGGGCGCGTTGCTGGTATTTGAGCGCGGTCTCCAAGTCCCCAAGCTTGCCGGCGATGTCCCCCAGTCTGATAAGTTCCGTTTTCTGGATGTCTGAGTTTCGCAAGTCCGAATGCACCCGTACTGCGTCCTCGTAGAAATCCCGCGCCTTGGAGTATTCTTCCATACGATAGTAAATGGAGGCTATCCTGTCATAAATCTTGCCTGCGCTTCCGTCGTTCCCGGGGGTTTGCGCCTCGGTGAGCGCCTTCTGATAATGTTCCAGGGCTCGGTCGTAATCACGAAAGCCTTCATAGATTTCGCCGATGTAAAAGTCCAGATCTCTTGATTGCGTCACAGGCGCGCCGAGTTCCGTTCTCAGAGCCATTGCGGCGTTCAGGTTCGGCAGGGCGTTCTCGTAGTCCTCCATTTTCGCTTGAATCACGCCTATGCCGCCGAGCGCCCACAGCTCACCCTTTTTGTCGCCTTGGGCTTGCATGGTCTTGAGCGTCTCTTTCAGGAGCGCTAGGGCCTTTTTATAATCCCCCGAGTCTTCCAGCAGGGTCGCCAGCCTTAGATTGAGCGACGATACCGACTGGCCGTCCTCGCCTTTTTTCGCCAACTCGATGGCTTGTTCCAGCAGGGCCAACGCCTGTTTCGAGAAGCCTTTTACACGCTGAAGCATGGCCATCTCGGAGAGAATGGCAATGTCTCCTTTGGGATTATGGATTTTCTTGTTGTGCTGCTCCGCCTGGTTGAGGCTTTCCGTCGCATTTGCCAGATCCCCGCGAGAGAGATAGAGTTTGCCGAGCCCCACGTAATCCGTGGCCATGCCGCGATGATCCTGGGCTTGCTCGTGCAACTTGAGCGCCTGCGTGTACTTTTCCATGGCAGGGGCTTGCAATCCGCGGCTTGCGTCTACATTCGCCAAATTGGTGAGGATATCCGCTTCACCCTTTTTGTCCCCTAGTTCTCTGTAGACGTTCAGGGCCTGTTCCAGGTTTTTCAGAGCCTCGGGATTGCGGCTCTTTCGCCTGAGCAGGTTTCCTATGTTGGCGAGATTTGCGGCGTACCCGCGCTGATCGCCGATACCCTTGCGGAGATCCAGGGCCTTCTCAAAGATCTCTAAGGCCTTGTCGTAATCACCGATGTTCTTATAATGCACTCCAAGGGCCGTGAGATCACGCCCTTCCCCGAAGCGGTCCCATATAGCCGTGTGTTCATCAAGGGCCTGCTGAAGCAAGGTAAGCGCCTTCTCCCTTTCTCCCCGAAAATCAAAGATCACGCCGAGGAGATGATTGGAATCCGCCGCGCCTCGACGATCCTGCGCCTCAATGAAGTCCTTGCGCGCCTCCATCGCATCGTGGAACGCCTTGTCCGTGGCTTCGCGGGAAAACCTGTACTTTGCGACGGCTAGTTTAAGTTGCCCTCTGAGCTTGGTATTCGTGAGGTTCTTGGATTCGTCCACCGCTTCCTTAAGGATCTTGGCCGCTGCTTCGGCGTCCCCAAGTCCAATGTAAATCTCGCTAAGGAGAATGGCCGTCTGAATAAACTGAGTCTTATCCCCGATCTTTCGTGTGAGATTCAGGGATTCCTGGGCGTACTCGAGGGCCTTTTGCACGAATCCCTGAAGCTGGTACACATCCCCAATGATCTGGAGTGCGGCGGATTCTCCCGAGGAGGACCCCAAGTCACGAAACTCATCCAGGCTCTTGCCGGCCAGCTCGAGGGCCGAGGTCAACCTCGCGCGGTCGAGTTCCATACCCGCAAGGATCAAACGGACACGAGCCGCCTGGAGGCGATCCCCCATCCTCTGATACTGCACGAGGGAATCATTGACATACTTGATACCTTGAGCGGTCTTTCCGGCGGCGTAGACGGCTTTTCCCTTGACCAGGAGCGGCAATGCGTCAGCGAATTCGTTGTCGGGGCCGGCTATGGCTTGGGCCTCTTCAATGGTCTTCCGGGAGGCGCACACATCGCCTGCGAGCTGTTCCATGTAGGCGATTCGGTACAGGGTTTCGCCCAGCTCGATGGTCTTCTTGTGATCTCGATAGATCTTTTGCGCCCGCTTAAATGCGGCCTTTGCGCCCTTAAAGTCGGACCTGGCGAGCAATAAATCGCCCACGGCGGTGTGCACGTGGGCGGCTTGAACCTCATCGCCCGTCTTCGCCAGCATGGAGATGGCCTTGTTGTAGGCGGTCAGGGCCTCGGCGGGGTTCTGAAGATGCCGGCGGCAGGTAGCTATCTCCTGGTAGGCTTTCGCCGTCTCTGAGGCTTCCGACGCGGGGAGGAGCTTCACGGCGTCTTCAAGATGTTCGAGCCCTTGCTTGTACTGGGATTCCGCAACGTAGAGCCGGCCGGCGAAGAGCAAATCAAGGCCGCGGGCGTGGGCGTTCTTGAGCGTATGGTGGATGGAGACGGCCTTGGCAAGGTATTCGTGGGCCTTGGCGTTTTGTCCCAGACCGGCCAGGGCGCGAGCCCCTCCCGAAAAGGCGGCCCCTATGTACTTGGGTTCCGTGCGGTCGGCCTTGAAGCGGATTTCGTCGTATTTCTCCAGGGCGGCGGCGTATTCCTTGTTCTTTACGTCTTCGCCGGCGGCCCTTAAAACCGTTATGAGATCCTCCGCTGACCCATTGCGGGATTGGGGAGCCGCTTCGGGTTTCTTTTTGTGATCGACCTTACCGGCGGCTTTATCTTTCTTGGCCGCTCGTGGGGCCTTGGGCTTTTCGGGGGCAGCGGCGGGTTTTGAATCACCCTCTGCCGCCGGGGTATCTTTCGCCGCTTCCGTAGACGCAGCTTGGGGCTTTTCAGCCTCGGGATTCCCTTGCCCCGCGCTTACCTGGGGGTACATGGATTCTTCGCTCTTCACTTCCAGGGGAGTCCCGCCCGGGCCGCCGGCTGAATCCTGAGCGACGGAGCCCGCGGGAACCGCTACGCAAGAGACTCCCAGAACGAGGAATGGAATCAGCCTACGGAATACTCGTCTTATCGAGAACATGTTTCCAAGAACCTCCAAGGCGTCAAGGGGCGCCTAATCGAGCGAATCAAGGGTCATGGGAATAATCCCATCAGATCGAGCGGCCGCAAGCACATTGCGGCGCTTACCGCCTTTACACCGCTTCGAGGAACGGCTGCTCAGGCCGAGGCCTCTTTCACCGCAGATCTCTTCCCATGCAGGGTTAGGTAAATCCACAAAGCCGGTCCGGCAATAATCATGAGCCCGCACAAGATCTGTCCCATGGTGAGTCCCATAAAGATAAACCCGAGTTGCGGGTCCGGCTCTCGCACGAACTCCACGAGGAATCGGAATGCCCCGTAGAGCGTGATGAAAAGCGCAAGCAATCCACCTTGAACCTTGATCCTGGTGCGAGCGAACCAGAGGACGAGAAACATCACGAACCCTTCGAGAAACGACTCGTAGAGTTGTGACGGATGTCGCGGCAAAGGGCCGCCGCCTGGGAATACGACGCCCCAGGGCACGTCCGTGACTCGGCCGTAGAGTTCGCAATTGATAAAGTTGCCGATGCGCCCCAGCAGCAATCCTATGGGCGCTGAGAGGGCTCCGATGTCCGCAAGATCCCAGTATGAGGCATGGCGTTTCCAAGCGAAGAGCGACCCGCCCAGGACCATGCCGATCAAGCCGCCATGAAAGCTCATGCCGCCGTGCCACACGAACAGAATCTCCCATGGGGCTGCCATGTAATCGGGCAAATTGTAAAACAGGGCGTACCCGAATCTGGCGCCGAGCAGCAATCCCACAATGAGGTAAAAGAGGAAGTCGTCGGCTTGTTCCACCGGGATGGGGCCGTTCTTGCGTTTAAGCTCGGACCTGATGATGAAAAGCGCCGCAATGAACCCCAAGAGGTACATAAAGCCGTACCATCGGATTTCGATAGGGCCGATTCGTACAAGCACGGGATCAATGAACGGGCATGTCAGGCGCATACAGTGCTTTCTTTCGTATACCGATTTGCTTTTAACGAATAAAATCGGTGACAATCATTTTTGCAAAGCAGGTTTTCTCAACTTCTTTCTGAGAATTTGTAACATTCGCCGAAAGCGGCATTTTCTCCTTGAGAAAAGCCGGTTTCGGCTATTTTAGAAGTTCTTGGAGAGGGGTTCGGGGAGAAGCCTTCTTTCAAGAAGGTTCTCCCCGATATTACTCCGTCGAATTAGCGCCGCTGCGGGCGAATCGAACGGCGTTTCCCATCTTCCGGAAGACCCCGCGAATGATGCGTGCGTCGCGGTCGTCGAGTTGTGCGCTGTTTAGGATTCTGCGTATTTCCCGCATCATTATCAGGGAGTTACCCTCCTCGAAGAAACCGCTCTCGATGAGCGTTGTTTCTATGTGCTTGTACATTCCCTCGCGCACGTCGACCTGAGCGGGCTGTGTCAGCATGGCTTTGACGCCTGTGGGCCGACACGCGTTCTTGAACAGCTCATATCCGATGATGGCCGCTGCGTGCGACACGTTCAGCGAGGCGTAAGCGCCGTCCGTGGGTATCACCATATGATGGGTGCACAACTTCAGCTCTTCGTTGGTGAGCCCACGGGATTCGCGGCCGAACACCACGGCGACCGGGCCGAGCAATGCGACGTTGAGCAGCTCGCCGGCGGACTCATCGGGTGTCTTGGAGAAAGAGCGCTTTTCGCTCAACCTGCCGGACGTCCCACACGCCAAAATGGTTCCGGTGAGGGCCTCTTCGAGAGTAGCCGTCCGATCGGCGGACTCAATGATATCGTATGCTCGGCCTGCTATGGTCAAGGATTCGGTTTCAGGGCCGCACTCCACCGTGGCTACAAGAACCATGCGGCTGAGGCCGGTGTTCTTCATCACACGGGCAATGGCGCCTATGTTGCCGGGATGGGTCGTGCCCACCAGGACAACACGGATATTCTCCAGGGCGGCTCGCCACTGGGGATGAACGGCGAACCCTCTGAGGATTTCCTTTTGGTGCGTGTGATCCATTTCCTCTTCGGTTTTGGGCCGTATTGACCCGCGATTTCAGCCGGCCGCTCCGCCGTTGACTTGGAACGGCTCACCGGGTTTGGGACTGCTCTACGCACGGCGCCGGGTCATATTGAACCATCACGGTCGCTTGAGCGCCGAATTGCGTGGCGGGCCGCTCCGTGTTCAAGCGCATTAGCTCAATAGCGGCCAACACCTTAATGTTTTAGACGATATTATGACACTGGTTTAAAGTCAAGGCGCATCGGCTATCAACGCGAAAAAGCTCAGAGTCTACATGATGTGGCGGCGGAGATAATGAGCCTGGAATGATGGGCCTTTTTCTTTACACCTCGTATACAATATGGCAAGCTGGCCATATATACGTCAGGACGCTAACGGAACACGGTGCGAATCCGTGGCGGTCCCGCCGCCGTAATCGGTTACGAAGCCCACATAGCCACTGTCCGGTCCCAACCGGATGGGAAGGGTGGGCGGAGGTTGACCCGAAAGCCGGAAGACGGGCGTCCAGACGAGGGTGATCCGATGGCAAACGAAGACCCTGCGCTTTATGCGTAGGGTTTTTTGTTTTCGAACGCCGCAAAAAAGGAGGTGAACCAACATGAAAGACGTAATCGCCTATCGCAAGACATGCGCCGCCGACGGTGTGGGACTTTCCCACTACATCATGATCGTCAACAAAGCCAAATAGCTATTCCACGTTCTCGTTGGTTGACCGAGCCGAGACCGCTCTCGCTCGGTGAAGGCCGGGGGCGAGACCCTTCTCTCCTCCAGGCCGGCCCATCATGACGGCTGAGGGGCCGCCCAACAGCCGGCGGCCACGACCACGACATTCCTTCACTGCGTACGGGCGCCTATCGGTTCCCTGTACGCCCTCACCCGGAAAGCTCTACAAATCCATAGCTTTCCCACCGGAGCATATCATGAACCATGTTGCGCCGCTCCCAAGAGCGGCTTCCTCGAGCGGTCGGCATTGGAACACCGGAAACGGCCCCACTATTCAGCTCATGGACATCGAACATCCCGACTATGTCGCGGTTATAGACCCTGATGTCGCCTTCTGGTCTCTCTTGAAGAAAGACAAGATCTGGACTGCCCTGGAACGCACAAGCTCCTTCATGGAGGAGTTTCTCGCAAAGAGAGAATCCTTTGTAAAAGAGATGGATCTCTTGCGGTTCGGCCTCAAACCCTCAGCCGTGTATTTTAATCCCACCGAACGCTGCAATCTGAACTGCACGTATTGTTACATCCCTGAGGATATGCGGCGGAGCGGCGATCAGATGTCCGAGGAAACGCTCCACAAGGCATTAAGGATCCTCAAGGAGCATTTTGCCGCTACTCTTGAACCCGGCGTCAAGCCGCAGATCGTGTTCCACGGTTCCGAACCGATGCTCGCCCGAGACGCCATGTTCGCCGGCATCGACGCATATAGGGATGATTTCACCTTCGGCGTGCAAACCAACGGGACACTCCTGGATGACGGCGCCATAGAGTTCCTGACGTCACGGGGGATTGGGTTGGGGCTCTCTTTGGACGGTCATGTCGAGGAGGTAGCTAACCTCACGAGAAAGAACTGGGCCGGGGAAGGCTACTTCAACAAGATCACGACGGTCCTGGAGAAGCTGCAAAGCTACCCCAATTACAACGTGATCTGCACCACCACTACGGAAAACATGCGCTTTCTCCTCCCCATGGTGGATTTCCTGCATGAACGGGAAGTGCCTGTGGGTATGCTCAACCCCGTGCGGTGCACGCGGCAGGGGGCGCGGGACGTGAAGCCTCTTGATTCCGAGTTGTCGCATTATTACCTCCAAGCGTTGGATAGAACGTATGAACTCTATGAGAAAACCGGTCGCAAACTGGTGATTGCGAACTTCGCGAACGTGCTGGTCGGTATTGTGGCTCCTTTAGCGAGGCGGCTTATGTGCGATATTTCCCCATGCGGCGGAGGCAGGGCCTTTTTCGCCCTAGGCGCCGGCGGAGATCTCTTCCCGTGCAGCGAGTTCGTTGGAGTTCCCGAGTTCTCCGGGGGGAATATCTTCCGGGATGATATATCCGCCGCACTGAAGACTCAGGGTTTTCAGGCGGTTACGGGCCGGAAAGTGGAGAACATCACCCCGTGTTCTTCGTGTGCGGTCCGCCACTTCTGCGGCTCACCGTGCCCCGCTGAAGCCCACGAAATGAACGGCGGCATGAATCAACCGGGCGCATTCTGTGAACTCTACGAGGAGCAGGCCCGCTACGCTATGAGACTCATCGCCGATGGACGCGAACAGGCCTTCCTGTGGGACGGCTGGGATGAAAACACAACCACCACCATGAACATCACGGCGTTGTGACGGTT
>JBBRBO010000129.1:0-11253 GCA_038205805.1 Desulfomonilales bacterium | reverse complement strand
ACTTGTTACCGCATCTGTCCGCACGGGGCCATCACCATACGACCGGTGATGGGGCGACCGTCCGTGGAATCCTGGGGAGCGCTCTGCCGGGAGTGCGGCATTTGCGCAGCCGTATGCCCCAGCGGCGCCATAGACATTAAGCGATCCCCTGACGCTGATCTACTTGATTCCATCAAGACCGTTGAGCCCACGGAAATGGCCTCCACCGTGTTCGTGTTCGGGTGTGAGAGGTCGGCGGGCTTAATGGCCTCAAGTATTGAGACGCCGGAGAACGTTCGGTTCATTCCCGTGCCGTGCGCCGGCCGCATAGGGGAACATATCATGTGGGCGGCCTTGGCCGCAGGCGCGAAAGGTGTTCTCGTGGTGGGCTGTCATCATGGGAACTGCGCCTCCGACAACGGAACCGATTGGGCTGCGGCTCGCGTGCGACGCGGCCTACATGCGGGAATCTTTCCGGCCGAAACCCCTCGATTGGGGTATGTGACCGTGGCGTCCAACGAAGCCGCTCGGCTTCGGCGATTGCTGACGGACTTTGTCGAGGCTCTGCCTGCTCGCGTGTGAGGGCCGTGCAGCCATGACCGTCACGTGCCATACGGCAATCACCGACGACGCTCGAGTAGTTATTCAAGAGGAGACAGTTATGTCCGATCCTACACATAAAGAAGAAACGGAATCCACATCCCCGGATACCCCTGCCATTGATGGGAGCGTCTACAACCAGTGTATGACGTGCGGTCAGTGTATTTCGCGATGTTTTCTCACGGACGGGTATCCCGAAATGAACCCGCGTAAGCTTGTGCATGGTATAGCCTCCGGTAAAACAGAATCCATGTCGAATTCGGAATTCATCTGGGCGTGCACCCTCTGCGGACGATGCACGACGGATTGCCCCAAGGGCATTGAAATGGACGCCGTTATCCGTAGATTGCGTGGAATCGCCTCACGTCGAGGGAAAGCCCCTGAGCGCCTCATGGTAGGCATACAAAAGGCCTTCGAGGTCGGGAACAACACCGGTATAGACTCGGAAGAGTTCGCCGACACAGTGGAGTGGATGCTCGAGGAGCTTACCGACGAAGTGGAAAACCCTCCCGAGGGCGGGTTTGTCGCTCCTATCGATAAAGAAGGCGCCGAGCTGTTGTACGTTCCAAATCCACGGGAATACACCTCCAATCCGACAATGTTTCAGACGTACATCAAGTTTTTGAACTATATGAATGTCGATTGGACCATGTCGTCGAAGATCTTCGACATCACTAACTGGCCCTATTATTTAGGAACTCATGAAGATGCGGTAAAGCTTGTGCGCAACCTCGTTGAAGAAGCCCGTCGCCTCAAGGTGAAAACACTGCTCTCCACGGAATGCGGTCACGGTTTTAAGATTCTGAGAAAAGACGCCGAAGGTTGGCTGGGCGAGCCCCTGGGTTTCGACGTTATCTCAGTGGTGGAACTTGCGCACCGCTACCTCAAGGAAGGGAAGCTTTCGTTTGCTCCCCATTCCATTGAAGGGAAAGTAACCTACCATGATCCCTGCAATGTAGGCCGTAAACTCGGCGTCTATGAGCCTCCACGTGAACTGCTGCAAGCAGTGGCCGCGGATTTTGTCGAGCTTACACCGAACCGTAAATACGGCATCTGTTGCGGAGGCGGCGGGAGCGTCGCCCAAAACACCGAAATGGGCTCCAAACGCCTGGAGCACGCCGAAGCCAAGCGGGATCAGATACTTGCGTCAGGCGCCTCCATCGTCACCAGTTCGTGCCAAAACTGCATGAGCCAAATCCAGGACCTTAAAGACCGCTACAACATGCCTGTTGAAATTAAGTCCCTCATAGAACTTGTGGTTGAGGCCATGGAAGCGAAAAAAGCTCAAGAAGAAGAATAAGGGAACTGTTTGCCAGGAACCCTGCAAGTGTTTGAAATAACTTATGGAGTGGTCCGGAGGGGAGATGAGTCTCCCATCCGGTCTTCACCGAGCGCAGAGCCGCCTGAAGCTCGGTAAACAATTACGAATAAAGAACAAGAGTTGTGGAGCGCCAATTTCGAAGAAGGGTCTCCTCAACCCCTTCTCCAACAACTGCATCATGGTCGAAACGAGCATTTCTCGATGAGAAATGCTTCGTTTCGGCGAAGATTACATGTTCTGAGCAGAAGTAGGGGAACCCGCTTACAAAATTATCTTCGCCGATAGTACTTGCTTGAAGGCGAATGGATATGAAGGTTCTCCCCAATAGTGATTCGCTGACCGTGCATTGGTATACGTCTCCGAGTCCGCCGCGGCTACTGGAGGAACTTATCAAGAAAGGTGTTGATCTCGGTGATGAGCGCCGGTTCGGTCCCCACATGGAAGTGATCCACACCGGGAAGGACAACTCCGTATTTGGGTTCCGGTATGTCGTCCATCACACGACGGAAGTTCTCGACTGAGCACACGAAGTCATTGTCACCCACGATGAGGAACTTGGGTTCGGTATAGGTGTTCAGGAAGCCGTAATTATACTCATTAATGGGCGGAGACACGCCGATAAGCCGATTGACCCGCTTGTCACGCGCTCCGGCCTTGAGTCCCACCCAACTGCCGAAGGAATATCCCGCCACAAGCATGCCGCTCGGCCTTACTCTGTCGAGATGAACCATGAAATCCACGGCAGCGGCGACGTCCGCTAGTTCGTCCACTCCACCGCCGTATGAACCCCAACTGCGACCGACGCCACGGAAGTTGAACCGCAGGCATGCGAATCCACGCTCAATGAGCGCCTTTCTCACGGACCGCACCACGTTATTGTGCATATTTCCGCCGAATTGCGGATGTGGGTGGCAAATGACCGCTCCAGGGAAAGGCCCCGCCGCTTCTTCAGGGTATTCAAGTATACCCTCGAGGCTGAGGGTTCCGGACGGGATGGTCACATTCAGGAGTGTTTCCATGGTTTCTCTCACTATTTATTTTATATCGATGTGCTTTCGCAAAAATACTATCGGTGAAGATCGTTTTTAGAAAGTTAGGTTTCCCAGCTTCTCTCTCAGTAAATGTAATCTTCGCCGCGACAAAGCATCTCTCCTGGAGAAATGCTCGTTTTGGCCATGGTACAGTTCTTGGATAAGAGTTTGGGGAGAAACTTTTTTCAAGAAGGTTCTCCCCAATAGTACTTCTTTGAATTCGTATCGCCATCAGTTCCCCGTTTGCGTCCGCTGCAACAGCAGCCATTCGTTACACCGATTGATAGGGGTGAACGCTTCCGTATAGAGTCCCTGGGGCAGCTTGGCCGGCCCGCGCACCAGCAGGTAATCCAGCCCTGCATAAGTTTGCGAATTGGACGCATGCCGCCACTCCCATTCTTTGTAAACGGGTATAGCCTTGCCGCCTGCTTTGCGCCTGAGCGGCGGCGCGAAATCCACGAAATCCACAATCCGGAAGGTGGCCGGTCCCTTGGTCCACACTATGGAATAGCTCGGCATGTGCACGTACACGGGCTTACCGCGGAAGGCTACGTCATAGACTAGGGCGCCGGTTGCACTCGTGGTTACTGCAGGTGGGAAGAATTCCCTCGCGAAGCAGTGGTTTCGCTGGTTAAATTCGCCGAAATACCCGAACCACAAAATGGTGTGGGCCACGAGAACGGGCGCCAAGACGCCGTAAACGTACCAGTTCGGCGGAGTCGGCAAGGCCACGGACAAGAAAACCAGGGCGCTCAGGAGAAATATCGCTGAAAACCGCTGATACATGATCTGGAAGTTAAAGACTTGGTCGGGCAAGAGGAAAAAACACACCAAAGGCCACACCACAAGAGCGATTACCACCCTGAGCATCGGGTCAATGGGCCGTTTCCCCAACAAAATCATCGAACGCGCAGCACACATCAGCGGGATAAGCGTCACGCCTGAAAAGACGGCGCCCACGGCATAGCCCGCCCAACCTGCTGACAGAGCGTAGTTATCAAGAAACACCAGCCGCACCCGACCCGGTAAATCAGCCAAGTACGTATGCGCGTAGTACTGCGCTAAGGGTAGAAAGAAACCGGCCCCGGCCGGAGAAACCTCACGCAGCGCCCACCAACGCACAATCAGTATCAGCGTCGGCGCGAATATCACGGCATGTTTGGCCGCCGCCGAGAGCCGCGTTCCGTAGAACACCATAATGCAGATCGCAAGCGTCGAAATTGCAACAACGCACATTAGAGCGTGGGTCAAGAAAAGCAGAATCAACAGCATTATTTGAAAAAGATATAACAGCACGCCGCCCCGACGTACATAGAGAATAAACGCATAGACCAGGAGAAACAGCAGGGGAATGCCCATGGTAAAGCCCGCAAATCCCCAAGAGACATTCATGTTATACATAAGGAGAAACGACCCGAGCGCCCAAAAGGCCGAGCCGCCCACCGCCCGAATAACGAGCAGGATAGACAACGGCGTCAAGACCGCATAGAGCGCATACCACACCCGATTTGCAAACTCCACGTCCGGAAAAAGCGACCAAGAGCAAAACAGGAGATGGAGAGAGTTGGGTTTGAGAAACAGACCCCCAAGAGAGTAGTACTCACTCAAGACCAAACCCGGCGCATGGAAATAGCGCATTATGGTCGCAGTGGCGAGATGGTCCGGGAGATCCACAAACGGGAACAGCCGGCTCGAACAGAGGATGTATTCGTGTACAAGCAAGAGTGTGGGGAATAGTATTAGAAAAACTTTGCGCGCGTTCATGAAAGAGACTCATCCTCAAGCCGCCGACACACTATTCGGGAACGTTCGTCGCTCAATACAGTCGCCCCTGAACTCGCTCATACCGATGCGCTTCGCAAAAAGTGAGATCGGTGGAGCTTTTGCAAAGCAGTTTTTCCAATCGCTTTCTAAGAACTTTGGCATGATCGCCGGAAGCGGCATTTTTCTGTTTGAGAAAAGCCAATTCCGGCAATTGTGAAAGTTCTTGGAGAGGGGTTTAGGGAGAAACTTCTTTCAAGAAGGGTCTCCCCACGATTACTTCTTTGATTACGCATTAGTATCAGAAGTCTTTGCGGAAGATCCGGTATTTCTTGTAGATACGGCACCCCACTTGTTGTTCCAGGTTGATAACATCGTGGTTATCTTCCAAATTCCACCCGACTTCGCAGGTCTTATACTGCCGTTTGCTCTCCCACACTTTGAACAGGTGATTAAACGCCACCAGGGGCAGCCCCAGGCCCTGGTAGCTCTTCTTGATTCCCATAGCCAAACATCGCACGCCGGAGATTTCTTTCTTGTAGAGCACTACCTTCAAGAGTCCCGATAGCCCGATTTTGCCGTTAAAGCGCTTCAGTAAAGGGCTGATGTCCGGCAGCATGATAAGCACGCCTACAGGTTCCGCTCCCTGATATATGAAGAGAATAATATCCTCATCCATAATCGCCTTCATTTCCTTTGCGGTTTCTTCCAATTCAGGCTCGGTCATGGGAACGAATCCCCAGTTGTCCGACCACGCGGAATTGTAGATTTCCTGCACGATGGCCAGCTCCTGGGCGAATTTGCTCTTGATCGCATGCCGCACGGTGACGTTCGTTTTTCGGGTCACACGCTTGCAAAGGCGCTCCAGCCGCTCCGTGATCTTATAGGATTGATCCACGGTAAGGGCGTACAGATCCTTTTCTTTGACGAACCCCGCGGCCTCGACAAGCTGAAGGTAATACGGGGGATTATACGGCATCATTAAGGAAGGGGGATGCTCAAAGCCCTCAAAGAGCATGCCCACTTCGTAATTTGTCGAGGGATTGAGCGGCCCACGGAGGAAATCCATTTCGTGGCTGCGACCCCACTCTTCCACAGCCCCAATGATCAAGCGAGCGGTTTCCGGGTTGTCCTCACATTCAAAGAAACCCCAGGCGCAGGCGCGTTCGGAATGGTAGGAATTGCTGTTCCCGTCGATAATGCCCACGATGCGCCCCACCGCCTGATCGCCTCGCATAGCGAGAAAAATCGCCTGCTTCGAGAACCGCCAGAAGGGGTGTTTTTGGGTATCCAGCAGCTTTCGCACGGCATTTTTCAGAGGCGGGACCCAATTGGGCTCATTTTTGTATATATACCACGGAAGATTGATGAATCGGTCCCAGTCCTTCGAGGATGTGACCGGTATGATTCGGACTTGCGGCATAGATTCTCCTGCCTGCCCGAAGGCGGGCGCATTGTTCGTGAACGCTTCGTCGACGCCGCTCTATAGAAGTAAGTGACGAGACCGACGCCTAATACCGATGTGCTTTTCAAAAAGTAAGATCCGCGGAGCTTTTATTGCACAGCGGGTTTGTTCAATCTCTTTCTAAGAAATTTGGCATGATCGCCGGAAGCGGCATTTTCTCCTTGAGACAAGCCGATTCCGGCAACTGCGAAAGTTCTTGGAGAGAGGTTTGGGAAGAAACTTCTTTCAAGAAGGTTCTCCCCATAATACTTATCTGGTTAGGCATTGGTATGAACTCCCCGAGAGCGGTGGTTGACACGCCATTGTTGAGAGACCTACTATGTCGGAAAGGCCGAACGTCCTACGAACTGCCGTGTGAAATAGCGTCCGTCACCGAATGGCGCCGGATCGGACGCCCCAAAAGAAGCGGAGGAACATCGTGCAAACCTATACCATTCATCCCCTTGCGGTGGGTTTCAACGAAACGGACCAAGGAATCATGACCTATCAAAGACAATATGGGAAGCGCATTATTCTCCCGATATACGCCTTCGCCATTATGGGCGGTGACAAGAAGATCCTGGTGGATACCGGTGTTGAAGACTTCATGGCGCCACCGGACCTGGAAGAAAAGACGGGCTTTCCCGTGCTCCCGTTCGAAGAAGCCCTTGAAACCATCGGCTGGACGCCGGAAGATGTTGATATCATTATCCATACACATCTTCACAACGATCACTGCGAGAACGACGCCCTGTGTTCTAATGCCGAGGTCTACGTCCAGCGAGCTGAGTTGGATTTTTTCAACAATCCGCATCCTTTGGATCACCGTTACTATCCCGATGTTCTCGAAGGGGTTAACATCAAGGTGGTGGAAGGCGACGCGGAAATTCTCGACGGCATTCGCGTGATTCTCACGCCGGGACATACTCCTGGGGGGCAATCCGTAATAATTAACACCGCCAAAGGGAAAGCCCTTATCACAGGGTTATGTTGCAATGCTGAGAATTTTCCCGCCGGCGGAGGGGTCGTCGCCCCTGGAGTGCATATAAACGCAATCGAAGCCTACGAAAGCATGAAACGAATCGTTGAAGAGGGCGACATTATCATTCCCGTTCACGACCTGGAAGTGGGACGCCAAAAGACTATACCGGCAGAGTAGGGGTTGAGTTTTCATACATGCGCATTTGAGGCGCAACAGCAGGATGTTCAAATAAAAAGAGACGGAAAGGAAAATCCGATCCGTCTCTTGGGGTTAGTGAACTGCGCTTACGATGTGTTCGCAAGGTCGGCCGTCATGAAAGCCTAAACTACGGGTCTGCGCAAACCGCCCGCAAGCAAGGAGATGAGGAAGAGCACCAAGAAGACAAAGAAGACGATCTTGGCGATACCAACAGCCGCGCCTGCTATACCCATAAAACCCATAAAACCTGCGATAATCGCTATAATCAAGAATGTTATTGCTAATCCTAACATGTTAAGCCTCCGCTTTAATAATTGAACAGTTACCTTTGAGGTCGGGGTTATCCCGAACTGAATAATTGCATACGTGTTTTCAGCGTTCCCATTTTCAGGTGGCGCATCTCTCGTGCGGCGCCGAAAGAGCGGTAAGTTGATACATGTCCTTTCGCCGGACGCCGTTTTTATTATCTTGTTCATATAGATGCCGCTCGTCGAAAAACGGCGCCGATTTTTTGCAATTTCTGTGAAAAAAAAAACGTCTATTTTCAACAAAAGAAGACGTCATCTCTTTTGCTGTGATATTGATACATTTTGCGAAAAGCTTTTTGATAGCGGAACACACATTGACTAAACCAACATTCTCCCGCGCGCTTGATGGAATAGTGGTTGTTTTAATAGTAGTAGCAACAGCTTATGTTGAAATAGGCTTTTTCTGTCCTGATGGCTTTGTCTTCGGCGCCGGCAGTCACGCGCTCGTAAGGGCGGCGCTTTGGATATGCCGGATGGGGGCGCTTCTTATCGGCGTAAGCGCGCTTTTTATCTATGTACGCGTACGACAAGGTCGGATGCGTGCAGGGTTTGTTCTCGTAGGCGCGCTCATCTCTCTGATTCTCGTCAGCGCCGCATATTTGCCCGCCAATACCCTCTACCAACGTATGGGCTCAGAGAAGCGCAAGGAATTCCATCCATACCTGCAACTGGCGCCCCCTGCCGGTCCACAGGCGCAGAAGCGCGCCGGCGTTATACGGGTAGTTTGCTTAGGCGGGTCCACCACGGAATTCACGGACTCATCCGGCCTCGGGTGGCCCGAGCGCGTTCAGCTCCTCCTGGACAAACAAGACTCCCGTGTTGAGATGGTGAATTTCGGACGTCAGTGGTACACCACGCTCCATGTCCTGCATTTTTACGAGACCACCGTTCGGCTCTACAAACCCGATGTCGTAATCGTAATGGAAGCGGTAAACGACCTTCTACAAAACGCAGACTTCAGTTATTTCAGCACGGGGCCTTTTCGAGAGGATTACGGCCACTTCTTGGGGCCGGTAGCTCGCCTTATCACCGCGCCCGATTTAATCTCCGCAGCCCCTCGCATAGCGCGGCAATTTTGGTATGCGCCAAATCGCGAAGTGGTGAATACGGATTCCTTTCCGGGATTGTCCCCATACCAGCGTAACGTGAGAACCCTAGCGAGCCTCGTACGAGCCGACGGCGCCCGCATGATCCTCATGACTCAACCCTACCTGGAAAAACCCGTAATGACCGCTAAAGAACGGGCTTCGCTTATCATGCTGAATCGCGAGGCTCTAGGGCCGCACCACCGGTGGAGTCTCGCCACGGCGGTTTCGGCCTTTCGGCAGTATAACGACGTCCTGAGAGACACCGCACGGGACCTGGACGCGCTTCTCATCGACTTGGAGGCCCATACGCCTAAGACACTCGAGTACATCTACGATGACGTGCATTACACGGACAAAGGTTTTCTCCTTGTGTCCGGTCTTGTAGCCGAAGGACTGAAGAGCAGCGGTTTGTTGACCGTGGGGCCTGTTCCCGATGCTGAATCAAAGGAGTAACCGCCGGGTACTTCTTGTAAGAAGGCTGATTGCGGACCATCGTAGGCGTCCAGTGAGGCCCCAATATGAAAACGGCTGCCGCCGGCATAGGGCGCCGAGGTGGCGCTGGATGGCTCCAGTAGGGATTTTACTTTTTTGGCTTGACAATAGAAATCAATATTCTATCATAGAAAGTAAGGCTTAGGCAATCTTTTATTTCAGAAAAATATCGGTAAATTTTGGAAGGGGTGCAAAAAGCTAAAGGCGGTTCTTTGCCAAACTGCCCCCACTTACATAACGCCATGAACCCGCCCACGTGAGACGAGTTTTTTTGTCATAGAGCGCGGCCGCCTCTCGCCTCGAGAGGGAATAACGGTATATACTTAGGTAGCGCTTCCGGGTTGGAGGCGGCTCTGCGCAGGGAGACGCATCTTCCGGATAAGGACGAACCATTGCCCCACACACATCGTGCAAAGACGCGACGCACAACAGCGCGTGATCTCATACCGATGTGCTTTCAAAAACGTAAAATCGGCGGAGCTTTTGTTGCAAAGCAAGTTTTTTCAATCTCTTTCTAAGACATTTGTGATAATCGCCGGAAGCGGCAGTTGCGAAAGTTCTTTAAGAGGGGTTTGGGGCATAAGCGTTAACTTTAAGTGGAAATCATTACGGATTTTGAATTACCGGTTTTAATGATTTCAGGTAGTTACAACCCTTAAGTTAGCGCCTATGGGGGTTTGGGGAGCAACTTCTTTCAAGAAGGCGCTCCAATATTACTTGTTTGATTACGTATTGGCATTACCTTCGGTGAGTTGATATAACTCCGTAACCTCCAGGCGTGAAGGAGATCTCCATGAGTGACTCGGCTTCAAAGACCACAAGAATTCTGGTTGTTGATGATGAGGACATTGTCCAAGAAAGTGTGCGACTGATCCTTGAAGAGAACGGTTTTTCCGTGGATTCGGCCCGACGTGAGAAAGAGGCCCTGAATCTTCTGGATAAGGGTCCGTATGATCTTGTCTTGACAGACTTGATGATGCCGGAAGGTCACGGAATGGAAGTTGTAAAGGCCGTAGCTGCGAAGTTTCCCAACACGGCGGTGATTATCTTTACCGGCTACCCAGAGTTGAGCAGCGTGGTCCAATCCCTTAAGCTGGGGACACTTGATTATCTCCCGAAGCCCTTTTCTCCTGATGAACTGCTCCAGTCCGTGCGACGAGCCCTCGCGCAGTCGGCGGCGGGCTCACGGCTCAAGGAGATGGAACAAACGTTCCCTGGAACGCAAAAGGCCCTGGTATCGAGTTTGGATCTCAAAGAGCTTTTGGGCCTCATTTGCGAACAAGTTCTCGCCTTAACCCAAGCCAAGGGAGCGGCCCTGTTATTTCTCAAGCCCAAGGACACTCAATTGGAAATGGTATCGAGCCGAGGGATCGACGATACCTTGATCGGCACAGGGTCGGTGTCCGGTGAAATGGATATTTTGCATCAGCGGCGGCCCACGGAGCCGATAACCATTCAGGCCGCTGATTTCCAAACGGCTCTCGAGTACCCGGAAGAGACGAGAGAAGAAGGTATCCATGCAATCGTGTCGGCGCCGGTGTCCCTCAAGTCTGAAACCGTCGGCTTTTTACGTGTTTACTTTGCCGAGCACGCCTCTTTTTCCGATGCGGAACTGCATATCCTGTCGCAGTTCGCAGCCCAGGCCGGCAGGGCCTTGGACAATGCCGTCGCCTATGAGCGACTGCGCAAAGACATTCAAGGTATGAAGAAGACGCTGGCTTCCGCTCCATGAGGTTTCATGTTTCATGGGAGTTCGGTCGAGCATACGCGTTGTGGGACCTTTCCGCATCGCTCACCGAAAATGAAGCTAAACGTCACCAGGAACCCTGCCACCCACTGACATCACGTATGGGATCGTTGGGAGGAGAGATGAATCTCCCTTCCGCCTTTTACCGGGCGCAAAGCGGTCTTATACCAAAGTGCTTTCCAACGAGTAACATTGGTGATGACTCTTTTTGGGAAGGTAGGTTTTTTCGACGTCTATCTGAGAATGTTTACTATGCCGAAAGCGGCCTTTTCTCCTTGAGAAAAGCCGGTTTCGGTCATTTA
>JBBRBO010000128.1:0-11268 GCA_038205805.1 Desulfomonilales bacterium | reverse complement strand
GGTATTTCTTCAGTGCCTATCTCGAGCAAAAATTCACCGGTCATCGTTCAACTCCATTGCCGCTGAATCTGCCCAACAGCGGAAAACCCTTTTGTTCACGCTGAGCCACGTATGCGGCGGCCGCTTGGCGAGCCAAGTTTCTCACCCTGTGGATGTAGGCTGTGCGTTCAGCTACACTGATCGAGCCCCGTGCATCGAGGATGTTGAAGACATGAGAACACTTGAGGCAGTAGTCGTACCCGGGGAGCACAAGGGGAGTCTTCCCGCCCAGCATCTTCTCGGATTCCGCTTCATACATGTCGAAAAGCTTGAAGAGCATATCCGAGTCGGCTCTATCGAAGTTGTAGGTGGAGCCTTCCACCTCGGATTGGTGGTGAATATCGCCGTAGGTGATGTCGCCCGTCCACGTAAGGTCATAGACGCTTTCGACACCCTGCAAGTACATGGCAATACGTTCGATGCCGTACGTGAGTTCGACTGAGACGGGTCTAAGGTCGATGCCGCCCGCCTGCTGGAAGTAGGTGAACTGCGTAATCTCCATGCCGTCCAGCCACACTTCCCAGCCTACGCCCCATGCGCCCAAGGTTGGGGACTCCCAGTCATCTTCCACAAAGCGAATATCGTGGGCCATGGGATCAATACCGAAGGCCTTGAGGGACTCAATATAGAGTTCTTGCACGTTGAGCGGTGAGGGCTTCAGGATTACTTGATACTGGTAGTAATGTTGCAGGCGATTGGGATTTTCGCCGTACCGGCCGTCTGTTGGGCGACGGGAGGGCTCGACGTATGCAACGTTCCAGGGCTCGGGTCCCAACACTCGAAGAAAGGTGGCGGGATTCATAGTGCCTGCGCCCTTTTCCATGTCGTACGGCTGCTGAATTATGCACCCTCTGTCGGACCAGAATTTTTCCAGCGCCAGTATAAGTCCTTGAAAAGTAAGCATCATTACCTCGGGCGGGCGGAGTAGGGGAAAGTTCCACGGCCTACCTTCACGGCCCATTGGGAATAGTGAATTAAAAGCTCACGGCGGCGCGCTCCAAAGATCCTTGCGCTGAATTGCGCAACCGTTCACCCTGCGCAGAGCCGTCTCAGGCCGGGGGTACCATTGCGAACCGACGATTATCCTGTGATATTCTCCAACGTATTTTCCTGTAGTGGATAATCCGTTGAATGAGTGATTGAGACTCACTCAGAACACTGCCCGTAGAACAACGGATATGTAGCATTATGTGCGCTTACAGTCAAGTAAGGCAGGCTTCGGAATCGTCATCCAACGCGGCTTACGGCTTGTTTCAGCAAAAGTTTGATGGTAGTTTTACAAATTGCCTGACAAATCTTTCCGGAAATCCGAGGTGTGTATGGGTCCAGATCAGCTCCCCAAGGCCTATGAACCGGTTGAAATCGAAAAACGATGGTACGAATATTGGCAGGAGAACAAGCTCTTTCACGCCGATGACCACAAAGTGGGCCGTGAATACTCCATCGTGATACCGCCGCCGAACGTGACGGGGTCCCTCCACATGGGGCATGCGCTCAACAATACGCTGCAAGATATACTCATTCGCTATCATCGTATGAACGGGTTCAACACGCTGTGGATGCCGGGTATGGACCACGCGGGCATAGCCACGCAAAACGTGGTGGAACGCCAACTTGCGGAAGAATCTCTTGGCCGCGGCGACCTCGGGCGAGAGAAATTCATCGAGCGCGTCTGGACCTGGAAGAAACACTCGGGGGGAATCATCATCAACCAGCTTAAGCGGCTGGGCTGCTCATGCGATTGGGACCGGGAACGATTCACCATGGATGAGGGTTTGTCCCGAGCGGTGCGAGAAGTGTTCGTTCGGCTCTATGAAGACGGACTGATCTACAAGGGCGATTATATCGTGAACTGGTGTCCTCGTTGTCACACCGCGCTGTCGGATCTCGAAGTTGAACACGAAGACGCGTCGGGCAGCCTGTGGCACATCCGCTATCCCGTGGAGGATTCGGACGAGGTCCTAGTGGTGGCTACCACTCGACCTGAAACTATGCTAGGCGACACCGCGGTGGCGGTGAACCCCACGGATACGAGGTATGCGCACCTTGTCGGGAAAAACGCCGTGCTTCCCCTGGTCGGCCGAAAGCTGAAGATCGTGGGCGACAATGTGGTCGCCGTGGATTTCGGCACAGGAGCCCTCAAAGTGACTCCCTCACACGACATGACGGACTTCGAGATCGGCGCGCGTCACAACCTGGAACACGTGACCATTATGGACTCGAATGGCCGTATCACCGCTGCGGGCATACACTTCCAGGGCATGGATCGGTATGAGTGTCGCAAGGCTATTGTGAAGGAGCTGGAGGAGAAGGGCTTCCTCGTGAAAGTCGAGCCCTACACCGTGGGCTTGGGTAAGTGCTACCGGTGCAAGGATGTAGTCGAGCCGCTCATCTCGAAACAATGGTTTGTAAAGGTGGCTCCCCTGGCGGAACAGGCCCTACGCGCCGTAGAGGACGGTCGTACCACAATCATACCCGAGCACTGGACCAAGACCTACTACGACTGGATGACGAACATCCGTGATTGGTGCGTTTCCAGGCAGATCTGGTGGGGCCATCGTATCCCCGCATGGACCTGCCGGGATTGCGGTGAGATCATCGTGGCCCGTGAAACGCCCACCTTGTGTCCGCAGTGCTCCGGATCACGTCTTGAACAGGAAACCGACGTGCTGGATACGTGGTTTTCGTCCGCCCTATGGCCTTTCTCGACTATGGGATGGCCGGATAAGACGCCGCTACTCGACGCCTTTTATCCCACATCGGTTCTGGTCACCGGCTTCGACATCCTCTTTTTCTGGGTGGCCCGCATGATGATGATGGGCCTCAAGTTCATGGACGACGTTCCCTTCAAAGACGTCTACATCCACGCGCTGGTGCGCGATGAAGCCGGCAAGAAAATGAGTAAGTCCCTGGGGAACGTCATTGATCCCTTGCAGGTGATGGACAAATTCGGCACGGACGCATTCCGGTTCACACTGGCGGCATTGGCGGCTCAAGGTCGCGATATTCGCCTCTCGGAGTCCCGTATCGAGGGTTACCGGAACTTCATGAACAAGATT
The DNA here is from genome assembly GCA_038205805.1 of Desulfomonilales bacterium. GTDB lineage: Bacteria > Desulfobacterota > Desulfomonilia > Desulfomonilales > Desulfomonilaceae > JBBSBY01. The sequence continues at coordinate 8,170 of JBBRBO010000128.1, read as the reverse complement.
TGGAACTCCACGCGGTTCGCACTCCCATACATCGCAGCCCACCCGGATGTGGTAATGGATCGGGACGCGCTTTCTCTCCCCGATCGCTGGATACTCTCGAGGCTGAACGCCACCGTGCGGGACGTGCGACACAGCATCGAGAACTATCTCTTCAATGACGCGGCCCAATCGCTCTACCATTTCACATGGCACGAGTTCTGCGACTGGTACATCGAAGAAGCTAAGCTACCGTTGTCCCAAGAGAACACGCCCGCCGCAGCGAATACCGCCGCGGTGCTGCGACATGTCTTGGACGCGCTCATGCGGCTCCTGCACCCCTTTATTCCATTTATTACGGAGGAGGTCGCTTCCAAGGTGGACTCTCAGCATGCCACAATCATCAATGGGCCATTCCCGACCGTGGACGAATCCCTGATGGACACTAAGGCCGAAAACCTGATGGACACGCTTATGGAAATCATTACCTCGATACGCACTATTCGTGCGGAGATGAATATTGCTCCGGGGAAAGCCTTGCCTGCCGTGATAATGGCTTCGGGCACCGACGCTTCCCTTGTGCGGTCGAATGCACGAGTTGTTGCCGCGCTGGCGAAACTATCCGAGCTTACCGTGAACGCGCCCGCTGACGAGTCCCCGAAGATGGCGGCAGCCGCGGTGGTGGGCGATATGCGAGTCTTTGTGCCGCTCCAGGGTATCATTGACCCGGACGTCGAAATAGCGCGATTGCAGAAGGAACTCGGTAAAATACAAAAAGACTACACAGCGGTGAATAAGAAGCTCACAAACCCGGATTTCATGTCGAAAGCGGACCCGGAAGCAATCAAGAAGCAGCAGGACCGTGAAGCGGAACTTTCCGCAAAATCCACGGGGCTCGTCCAGGCGCTTGAAAAGATGCAGTCCCTCAAATCGGCATGAACCGGGTACGCACTCTTGTTCTCGATGAGGTAGAATCCACCCAAGATGCGGCTCGCACCCATGCGGCAATGGGCGCTCCCGAGATTACGGCGATCCTCAGTTTCAACCAGACGAGTGGTCGAGGGAGACAAGGCCGAACATGGGCCTCGCCTGCGGGTAAAAACATAGCGCTTTCCTTGCTCTTGCGACCGGCTGTTCACCCGGAGCGAGGCGCTCTACTCGGGATGCTGGCCTCAGTGGCCGTGATGGAGACTCTCGCCGATCTGGGGCTTGGGCTCAATCTGGGTCTCAAGTGGCCCAACGATGTACTGTGCTCCAATAGGAAGATCGCAGGTATTCTTTCGGAAGCGAGCATCCACGGTAATCGATTGGATTTCGTAATCGTAGGCGTAGGCGTTAATGTGAACACCCGCGCCGGCGAATTTCCTGCGTCGTTAAAAACGCGCGCCACATCCGTTTACGCGGAGACGGGCCGCATGCGGGATCTCTCGACTGTCGCTGAATTGCTCATTGAACGGTTTACCGGGCTGTATGACCAGGCGCTCGAAAACGATCTTGCGGGTGTGGCGAGACTCTGGGAACAACGATGGGTGCACAAGGGTCGTCTCGTGCGGCGGCCGGATGCCGTCGGTACTGCGGAACACATAGACGCATCAGGGGCTCTTATCTTGAGAGATGAAAGAGGAAAGCTCCTCCGGATCACTTCCGGAGAGGCGGAGATCGTGGAAAAAATCGACACTGGAGCAGGGGCTTAGGTTCGGGCGCACGGACCTCTTAGTAGGCGCCTTTAGTTGCGGCCCGCAGTGTTTTGCGGCTTTGGCCGTGAAATCGTCTTTGAAAACCAACGATTGGGGCAAGCGTTTACCGGGAGCAGGCATCGGCTTAGGAACGCGCCGGGAAGGTCAGTGAGCAAGATGAGTCTCACATGGGCCTTCGCGGGCGTCGAGCGGCCTTACGCCGGTGAACCGGTTCCGATCGGGAAGGTGAGGAAATGGGATTCTCGCGAAGAATTCAGCGACTGACGGGTCTGCTTGCGGCGCTCATATTGCTTACGTGTATAGGTGTCGCCACATACAATTTTACACACTCTCTTTGGGCTGAACTGCGCCCTGTTGTCGAACAGATCATCAACAGCTACGACGCCATGGCTCCTGAGATCACCATACAGAACGGCGTCGCAACCACTCAAGCTGAACAGCCGTTCTTTATTGAAACCAAAAGCAAAGACGTGGTGTTGGTGATAGATACACGAGAGGAGCGACAAAAGGACGCCTTGGACTACTTCCGAGATAAAAAGGCGGGGGCGGTGCTCACGCGCAAGTCCTTGATCGTCAAGAATGAACAGCGCATTCAGGAGATCTCCCTGACTGATGCTCCGAATATGGTGGTGAACTCTAAGACTCTTCGAGCGGCATTCGAACAATATGAGCCTCTGGCCTATCGTTTGGCCTCCGGAATACTCCTGATTTATTTCACCGTGGCCAAGGTATTTCAAGTGTTGATCTTTGCCCTCTTAGGGCTTCTCGTTGGCCGAGCCTTCCAATTGGACGTGAGCTATGGGGGTTTTGTCAAACTTGCTATTGTGGCCCTGATTCCCGCCGTGTTGCTGGATGTCCTATACGGCTCCACCGGAAGACTGTCCTCAGGGGTGGGGGCGTACGTGGGGCTCTACTTGTTCATGATGGGCGGCATGATCTTAGACTTGTATCTCACAAGAACCGTAGAACCCCCGGCGCAAATGGAATTGTGACGGAGCGCGGTAACAGCCCGACAAACGTTATGGCTCCCTTCGAACGTGTGAAGGCAAAGGGCTTTCTGGGCAGGAATAATTTCGTGTCCTTTGAACCAATAGGATGTCGTAATCGCAACAGAGAGTAGTCAATGCCCGATAGAGGCCTAGAATTTTTCCTATGCGTAATCGGAATGGTCATGATTATCGAGGGATTGCCCTATTTCGCCGCCCCTGAGATGATGAAAGAGGTCATACGCAGACTCGAAGAACAAGAGGACCTAACCCTGCGCGTATTAGGGGGGGTTCTTATTCTTGCTGGTCTGGCGGTGGTATTCTTGGCTCGAAGGGCTGTCAGCGGCCCATGAGCGATCCGCATGAAAGAACCGGGGCGCTTGAGGCCGAAGAATTTGACTTAACGTCATACCTTTACGATCTGCCGCAGGAACTCATTGCTCAAGAGCCTGCGCCGATTAGAGATCAGTCCCGCCTGCTCACCGTGAACTCACGCGGTCAACAGATACGCCACCGTCAGTTTGCGGACTTACCGGAGCTGCTCCGGTCGGGTGATCTCCTTGTGTTGAACGAAACCAAGGTGGTGCGGTGCCTCCTGAGGCTACGCAAAGCAAGCGGCGGCAAAGCCGAGCTGCTGATTATCGATCCCGTGTCTCCATTTAATGGCGCCGGCAACAATGAACCCGCTGTGAGGACGTGTTTGGCCAAGACGAGCAAAGGTATTCGGAGCGGGGCCGTGATTTACCTCGGGAACGGAGACGCCGTGCACATTCTGGAGGTCACCGGTCGGGGCTGCGTCAAGGCCCTTTTCCCGGTGGAGGAAAAAGACTTCCTCGGATACCTAGAACACCACGGCTCCATGCCATTACCGCCGTATATCAAGACCGACGCCGCCCACAATGCTCGCGACGGGGAGCGCTACCAAACGGTGTTTTCAAAGCAGCCCGGTTCAGTTGCGGCTCCCACCGCCGGACTCCATTTCACCCCTGAGCTTCTGGCGCGGCTCGAAGAGAAGGATGTCCACACGGCGCGGATCACGCTCCATGTAGGTCCCGGCACGTTCCAACCCATTCGTAGTCAAGATATTCGGGAACATACAATGGCCGCGGAGCGCTTCGCGATCAGCGCTCAAGCCGCGGAGGCCGTGAATTCGGCATCTCGTGAGGGCAGGCGGATCATCGCAGTCGGCAGTACTGCGTTACGAAGCCTTGAGACGGCTGCGGACTCCGGCGGAGTAATTCAGCCGGTTTCGGGTGCTTCCGACCTGTTCGTTTATCCCGGCTATCGCTTCAAGATCGTGCGCAATCTCATCACGAACTTTCACCTACCGGGATCGACCTTGTTTCTCTTGGTGTGCGCTCTTGTGGGTCGATCACTGGTCATAGCGGCCTATGAGCAGGCGATAAAGCGTAGGTATCGCTTCTATAGCTATGGCGATGCGTGTCTCTTCGAAACGTGACCGTCGGCTGAGAGGCGCCGGCATCACGTACCGTTCGATGAGAAGCGAGGCCGCCGGCTGGCGACCCTACGCCAACATAACTCGGCCGTGGGAAAAATAGTCGAAGCGGCCGCCTCTCACATAGGTGATTACGTCTACACGAGAGGTTCCGGCCATGCGCACAGCGAGAGCGCTGGCGCTGGAGCGGCTGATGATGACGGGAAATCCTGCCCGATGGGTCTTGATGATAGCCTCGGAGGTGATGCGTCCGGTGGTCAGCAGGAGCTTATCGCCCGTGGTGATGCGATTTAGGAAGCAATAGCCCACCACCTTGTCTATTGCGTTGTGACGGCCCAGGTCTTCCATTGTGGCGATGGTTTTGTGTTGATCGGCTACGGATGCGGCGTGGACTCCACGCGTTTGGCTGTAAATCCCTGAATGTGTGTCTAGTTCACGCATCCGCGCCAGAATGGAGGCTGCGGTAACTTCCAGCGGCTTTCCGGTGTTCGGTCGCGATTCCAAGGCGGTCTCGGTCGAGAAAAGAACGCCCCCCGCGCATCCGGAAGTAAGCATTCCCTTTTTGTGGATTCGTGCGAGCCGGTCATGTGGAACATCTACGTCCATCCTCACGATGTGCGACCCGTGATCCACTTGGTTTTCCACAATCTCTTCAGGCATCTCCAGGACGCCCTCAGCCACGAGAAATCCGACAAAAAGCTCCTCCAAGCGCACGGGTAATGTAGCGACGGCAAGGATCTCTTCGTCGTTTACAAAGAGTGTGTACGGCACTTCCCGTGCTAAACTCACGGGCCGAGATTCCATCACGCCCTTGTTGTAGCGTTTGGCCGGCGCCACATAAATTAGCTCTTCCATAAATGTCGATTACCTAGTGAGTTTCGGATATGACTTCAGTTTGTGCACGAGCGTATCGGACGATGCGCTCCCCATTCTGCGATAGCCCACTGAACGGGGGCGACTCTGTGCGCGTGAACCACTACGCTAATCTTCTTTGCGGCGCCTGTAGTTCGAGTGGGAATCTTCAAAAAGATCGCGAAACTGCTGATCGGTAAACTTTTCACACCTGTTTCGCAACCGAGTGTATTGCTCGAGTAAGTCCAGTCCTTCGGGTGTGAGTTTAGATCCTCCACTGGTGCTTTCCACGAGTTTAAAGCCGCATCGCTCTTCGGTGGCCTTGATCTTGCCCCAAACGGCGCGAAAAGGCTGCTTGAGCTTGCCCGCGGCCTTGTTCATCGAGCCCACGTCACGAATTGCCTGAAGAATCTTTAGTCTCCCGGTTCCAATTACCAGTTGTCCTTGTTCGTTTTCGAGCCATATCTTGGATCGAACGCGAAGAGCCATACAACACCATCCATAGTGAAGCTCGTTGAGAAAGTCGGGCCGGTATGCTTATGTCATTATAGTCTCAAGACGGTAGCTATTCAACGGCTGACCGGCTACAGTATCGTGATTCCAAATGGGCGCCGATTCGTGGCGACCGGTTTCCCCAGCATTATTGAATATGGCCGGTCGCTATGGTATCACCGCTTATCTCGAACGCCTAGGAGACCTCATGACACAGCAATCTCTCACCCTTGCCGTCATTTACGGCGGCAGATCCGCAGAACACGAGGTATCCCTACGTTCGGCGCATTCCATTTACAAGGCGCTGAACAGAACTAAGTATACGCCCATCCCCATTTTCATCAGTCCTCGCGGCGGCTGGTGGCGAATGCCCACCGAGGACATTTCGTTTACGGCCCCGGATAGGAGCAAAGCCGTCCGCACGATACTCTCGCCGGATCCGAATCATGGGGGCTTCATCTCATTGAGGGATGGGGAGTGGGACGCCGTCCATGTGGATGTGCTCTTCCCCGTGCTCCACGGCACGTATGGAGAAGACGGCACGATTCAGGGTCTGTTTGAGCTTTCGGACAAGCCCTACGTCGGCTGTGGAGTGCTCTCATCCGCTGTCGGTATGGACAAGGTTTTCATGAAGAACGCGTTTCTCCGCGCAGGCGTCAAAGTGGGGCCATTCTTTTGGTTTACCTATCTGGATTGGCGGGAGAATAGGGCCTCTGTGACGGAAAAACTCAAGCTTAGTAAATTTCCCGTTTTCGTAAAACCGGCGAACCTGGGATCTTCCGTGGGAATCAGCATGGTCAAGACCGTGGATGCTTTTGAGAAGGCTGTGGAACATGCGCTGCCGTTTGACCATAAGATTCTTGTGGAGGATGGAATACCCGGCAGAGAACTGGAAGTGAGTGTGCTCGGCAATGATAAACCCGAGGCTTCGCTACCTGGTGAGGTAATTGCAGGAGCGGAGTTTTATGATTACGAGGAAAAATACCTGCGCAACACGGCCGAGCTGAAAATACCGTCGGAATTAGAGCCTCGAGTGGTAGAGGAAGCAAAGCGCATTGCCGTGCGCTCATTTCAGGCGGTGAATGGGTCCGGCCTGGGCCGAGTCGATATGTTTCTCACCCCGAGCGGTGAAATTATCGTAAACGAGATCAACACATTGCCTGGTTTTACCTCGATCAGCATGTACCCGAAGCTATGGGAAGTCTCGGGATTGAGCTACCCGGATTTGCTCGACCGCTTGGTGCAACTTGCCGTGGAACGACACACGGAAAAGCGCCGTCTGGTGACGAGCAGGCATTAATTCTATCAAAGCCTGCGCCGGAAAGATGTAATCACTTGGAATTACAATCATGTCGGGAGTAGAGAGGCGTCTTCACTCCCGCGCTTATAAAACGCACAGACATCTCAAGCTCCGTGGATATTCCCATGAAGGCCATGATTTTAGCCGCCGGGTACGGAACCCGCCTGCGACCTTTGACATACGAACGGGCGAAGCCTAGCGTGCCGCTGTTCGGCGTTCCGCTTATTCGACGTATATGCGCCAAGCTGAACGGCTTTGGAGTGGATCAATTCAGAATAAACCTCCATCACCTGCCGGAAACCATTGAACGGGTGTTTGACGCCTCATCCGAGCACATTTCTTTCTCGTACGAGCCGGAAATCCTGGGTACGGCGGGTGGGCTCAAGGCGAACGACACCTTCTTTCGTGACGGCACGTTTCTCATGGTGAACGGGGATGTGCTCTTTGACCTCGACCTGGCGGGCGCCATACGGTTCCACCGGTCATCGGGAGCTGCTGCGACGCTCGTGATGGTCCCGCAAAGGCCGCCTTTTCCGCATTATCAAATCAAAATAGCCGGCGACGGCGGCCTGCTTCACTTCAAGGGCGATTGGTCCGGCGGCGAGCCTCTACCGGAAACATACGTGTTTACCGGGATCCACATCCTGGAACCGGAAATACTTGACGCTATTCCACCGGGTCGTTACAGCGAGATCAATGACGAGGTGTACCCGCGACTCCTGGCGCACGATGGGCGTGTGAAGGCCTTCCCTGCGGCCGGATATTGGAATGATTTGGGAACTCCACTAAGTTATCTGTCGGCTCAGCGTTGGCTGTATGGCGCCGACTCCGAGAGCGGCATTCGGATAGGCGACAAGAGCGTGTGCGCAGGCGAGCTGATGGGATGCTCGAGTGTCGGGAACGAGTGTCGTGTTGAGGAGGGCGCCGTGGTCAGCGACTCCATCTTGTGGGACAATGTAGTAGTAAAACGAGAAATTACCGTGGATTCGTGCATTGTCGGCTCGGGCGTGGTTCTTGACCGCCACGTCAAAAGCCAAGTCATTACCACTAGCGGCGTTAAAGACATCGGTCATGAGTAGCCTTTCCTCATACCTGCGGTTGACCCAAGCGTTTAACGGGGAGAAGGTGTCGCTCACCAAACTCCAAGGGGACGCGTCTACTCGTGAATACTACAGGGTACGCTACGAAGACGGCGCAAGCGTCGTGGCCATGGTTCTGCCCAATCCGGGAACGGGTGAAGAAAAGGATTTCCTCGCGATACAAGCGTACCTTGCCGACCTGGGTCTCCCGGTTCCCGCTGTTCATTGCCACGACGGGCGGCTTGGGGTGCTGCTCATCGAAGATCTCGGTGACGAGCTGCTTCAGCACAAAGCGGAAAAGGCCGCCGCCGCTGAATTGCGCGCCCTCTACA
>JBBRBO010000127.1:0-11692 GCA_038205805.1 Desulfomonilales bacterium | reverse complement strand
TAAAAATAGCCGCAAGTGCCTTTTCTCAAGGAGAAAAAGCCACTTGCGGTGCATTTAAACATTCTTTCATAGTAGTTAGGGAAACCTGCTCTTACAAAAATGTCCTTCACCTATATTCCTCGTTCGACAGCACATTGGTATTACGCGGCGCCGTAAAATTCCCGGTCGCCTGTTGTGACAGGCCTCTTATGAGTACCTCGTGAGGGCCGACGCCAAGCCCTTATCGGAACAGCTTTTTAAGAGGCGCGCCGTTGCAATCCAATTGAAGCTACGGCACAGGCACAGGAATGCCGAAGGGACCCGGAAACGGCGCATACACGGGCGGCACATCGGGAAACTGCATGGAAAAGGGAATAGGCGCGGGGCAGGGGAGGTACGATGTCCTGGAACACGCGGGAATGTCCCACAGGTTGTACGGCGTGAGCGGCTCGGCTGCAGTGGCGTTCATGGGCGCGTATGGGTTCAACGCCTGCGAATACGCCGACCAGGGCGACACTATGAGCAGGGCTATGATGACTGCGGACGCGCGTAAAGTATATCGCATGACAAGCTCCGACCAAATTTTTCATCATTGTAGCGAAAATAAGGAGAATATGTCAATGGTTAATACTGAAAGATAAAGCTGTTTGAAGCACAAGGCTGTTCAGGGTTGTGGCTATTGGGCTCAAATATTAGATTATTATATCTAATTTCACCAAAATACATGAAAGCGCAGCAGGGGGCCGGCGCTATACTAACGGCAATAAAAAAGGCCGACGAAACGTCGACCTCGTGATACCGATGTGCTTTCAAAAAAATAAGTAAGATCGGCGGGGCTTTTATTGCAAAGCAGGTTTTTCTAACCTCATTCTGAGAAATTTGTGATAATCGCCGAAAGCGGCATGTTCACCTTGAGATAAGCCGGTTTCGGCAATTGAAAAAGCCTTAAAGCGGGTTTTGTGGAGAAACTTCTTTCAAGAAGGTTCTCTTCGATATTACTTCTTTGATAAGGCGTATTTGGAGGCGGCTGGCGGATTTGAACCGCCGAATAACGATTTTGCAGACCGTCGCCTTACCACTTGGCTAAGCCGCCGCGCTATAAAAACTCAGCATACCGCCGCTCGCTCGGCTTGTCAATACCGGCGAAATCGTGTCAGCGGAATGGTTCACTTGGAGAAGCGGACCAGACCTCACCGATTAGACGTGCGGCGCCGAGTCATTTCTCTCCCGACCACCTGTTTGCAATTCCAGGCGGTTGACCCACGACGCATGGACGTTTACGATTGCGTTCCACCAACAGGAAACGCCCGTAGTCCTCAGGACGCGATGGGAACTATACGCCCCCTTTCCGAGTCTCTGCTTGTAATCCGGGGACTTCGTGCTTACATTGCTCGCATACTATCACCCGGATGTTCGCGGCGCCCGCCATAAGGATCGTGTACAGGCATGAACAAAATTGTATCACCGGCTATGAAAGTGCCACGAGTCACGGAAACGTCCGTGGGTCTGGCCTTATCCGGCGGCGGGGCTCGAGGGGCATATCAGCTTGGTTGCTGGAAGGCCTTTCTGGAAAAGCGGATCCGGTTTTCCGCAGTCGCAGGGAGTTCCATCGGAGCTCTGAACGGGGCGCTGATTGTGCAAGGTGATTGGGACCGCGCCTATAATCTGTGGCTGAAACTGACCGAACTGAGCACGCCCGACATAAATTACGACCATTTCGGCAAGTTATTACTGTCCTTGGCCGCTGATATAGGGCTTGTGTTTCTTCCCGTGCCAAACATCAAGATCTGGCGCACCGTGAAATACATGTCCGCAGCGGTGAAAATGGCTTCAAACCAGAGCACGTTGGCTCGCCTTCGAAATTTCGGCTTCTTTCGCTTGGAAGGCGTTTTGCCAGTGCTGCAAGAGCACATCGAGATCGAGCGCGTGATGCGCCACCGCACGCCGCTTTATGTCACCGTATGCGCGCAACCGTACTACACGCAGATCATCGGCACGGGATGTTGGTTCCCTATTCACGAACAGTCCGAGGAAGAGGCTTGGCGTCTTGTCACCGCTTCTATGGCCATCCCGCTCTTCTTCTCTCCCATACATGTGAACGGCCAACGGTATGTGGATGGTGGACTGGGCGTTTGGTTACCCGTGAAGCCTCTCCAGGAGAACGGGTTCAAGCAAATCATCGCCATAGGCACCAAGGCCCATGTAGGATCAAAGTACACGAGCCACCCGGATTGCAATGTGGTGGTCATTAATCCGTCACGGTCACTTGGGAGGTTCCCATTTGCGACCTTCAAGTTCACCAAAGAAACCGTCCTCGGCTGGATGGAGGAAGGCTACAACGACACATGGAAGGCCTTCCGGGACGGCAGGATAGTCACCGCATAGGATACAAACACCCAGCCGCCGGCGACGTTATCCTGTTGTCGCATCATGTTCCTCGGCGCCTTTAGGCTAAAGGCACGTAGACGTCGGTCAATAGATCTTCAGGAGCGGTATCTTGGGGATCATTCTTGTAGATTTCGATGCACGGCCCCGACTCGAGGGTCTTGCCGCTTTTCCCGGCCCACACGTGATAAATATAGTCGTAGACGGAGCCTAAACTGCTGTACGGCCCCTTATGCGTAGCGACGGCGTATGAACGGCCGCCTACTTCCATTTCGTTCACATCGCCGACGGCTTGTTGGTGCTCGTCAAGGCTGACGCATGCGTCGTATCGAATCTGGTCCGCCGGGGTGATTTGGGGGTTATCGTAGCACACACCGAGGAATATGGTTTCAGGACCCAAGATGCCCTTGGGGGCGGCCCAGGCAACGAGTTCTTCCCAGACGCCTTTGGTTTCTTCATACGGCCCTGTATGCCGTTTGCAGGCGACGCGTATCTTCGGTAGTTTTTGGATTGTGACGTTCATGGTGAGACCTTTCGTTGTGTGGATTAACGGGTTTGAGGCGGCTCTACGGCGCCATGAGCTGCTCCGGAGTCTTCTCTCCTGAGCGCTCGCTAGGTCGTTCCAAGTCGTTGAGTGGCTTCTTGTGAACAGTTACGGTCATCTAATGTTTGGCGCCCCATGCGGCGTCATATTCCTAAAGCCGTCGCTGGGTCAATCTTTTTTTAGGTACTCATGAGCGGAATTACGGATTCCCTTGTTTCGCAACATGTGAAAGGTGCGCATCTTTCTCACGTGAACGGGGTTCAATGAACCAAGCGGGATGTAAATAATCCGTTTTCCCATGCTCTTGGCGAACTTTTTCCATCGCGGGGCCGCGGGCTTCTTCGCCACATACACGATACCGGGCTTCTCCGAGTAAACTATCCCGGCCATCAAAAGCCGCTCCGGTCGTGTCTCAACGAAGTCGAAAAAGGAGTCTTTCCACACGTCGTACATACGCATGGGCGGATAGGACATCACAAAACCGCCGTGTTCCATCCTGCTGATTCCCGGTCCAATAACCTGGGAGCCCGGCGGCGTGGAATAGAAGGCCATGTCCGACTCCTGGGAGTGCTCACCCAGCCACGTCATCTGGAAAGGGTAGTCCTGGTTATCGCGGTCCTCGTCAAAGATGATGACCACTGCGCCGAAGTCTATGTCTCCGACGCTGCCGGTTTTCACATAAAGCCGTTGCTCGTAAAAGCGCCGCAGTGTTTCGCGAACGTCCGGGCCTTCCCCAAAATCCGCGACAAAGGGCTCGGTGTTGCTTCTGCTGGTTTGCAGCATGTGGTTGGCGTGTTTCATGAGGGTTTCCCCCCACTTCTCCACGGCCACATCTTCGGGGGGATATGAGCAGATATCCACTTCGCCGGGATTGTCCTCATCCCATTTGCGTTTGAGGTGGTCCTTCCATTTGCTGGAGTTCACCGCCTTCATGCGGTACCGCCGCGGCATAGGAAAGAAATTGCGCAGCTTTTTGTGAAGGGTGATCTTGTGCCCGAAAAGCAGAAGATTGTCTTCGTTCAGGATAACGGCCGAGGGATCATTAGGATCATTGGCCCACTTGTAATCTGAGAGGTATTCATGAACATGGTAAGCAAAATCCTCATCCATAGCCGAACGGGCCGCAGCTACCAGTTCGTAGAGATCCGGGAGGACTTCTCCCCTGTAGTGAAGCCATTTCCTCAAGAACTTGAACCACGTGACGCGAACGTAATCCGGCACTTCCTCCCGTGTTCGGCTCGTGAAGTAGGCCGCCGCATTCTCCATAAAACCAAGAATCAACTCGTGGCGGTTCTCCAGAGGCGAGGCCGGAGCCGTGCGCCATTCCTCGAATGCCTCCAGGAGACGCGGAATGTCACCAAAACCCTTCTTAAGCGATTCAGGGTGGAGCGGCGCACTTACCACGGCCTTGACCCCGGTTTTCATGAGGGGTAGGGCTTGCGGTTCCTGAAGCTTCTCCACCAAAGGCGGAATATGGGAGAGCCCGCCCACAAACAGAACCGTCTCGTATTGGCGAGCCGCCTCCTGGAGCCGTGCCGCCATGTAGGTTTCGCGCTTGTCGTTTTCGGCATCTGTCTCGAGGCGCACGCCGGCCTTGGGAAACACGGTTTCCAGTATGCGCGTCTGGCCGATCTGATCCACCAGGTACGGGTCAGGCACATTGTCTTTAAAAAACGGAAATCTATTGGGAATGGGATCGACAAACAATACGGGAGTGTCCGATTCCAGCCCCGAGCGCACTCCCTCGATCACGCCATCCGAGCCCTCGATGATGAGGACGGCATTTTCGCCGTCCGCTGTTTCGTAGAGGAGGACTGAATGCGCGGGCAGGTTTCTGATGGCTCGTATGACCTCGTTCCGCAAGGCGTGAGGCAGCTCTACGCAGATGCACGCAGGCTGTTCGTTCCGAATAAGGGTGTTCACCTGAACCGCAAACTCGACGCGGTAATGCAGGACCCCCACGAGAGCGATGTTGTCGACCCGAGTTATCTCAGACCAGTGTTGGCCCATGCATTGAGGCGCCATATTCCCCCGTCACTTGCTGGACCGACTGATCCAAAGCTTTCCGTTCGTCTTTAACTGCGTTACTTTTCATGAGGCGGTGCGCATATCGGGCTATGTTCAAGCCGTCGCGCACACTGAGATCCTCATCCCTGGAATGAGACTTCTGCAATATGCTCACCACCTGCTCCAGCAGCGTGTCGGAGGGACCGACAAGTTTGCCGCGCAGGATGCGAAATTCTTCTTCCCGAGTGGGGTAATCCATGTGGATAGCCGGCTGTAATCTTGAGTGGATGTATTCGGGCACCTCGAAGGTGGATGCGTCTTCGTTCATGGTCACGCACACGCGAAACTCGGGCTTGGCCTTGATCTCAACGCCCGCAACTATGGAGTACACACTGCGACGCATGTCCAGCAACGGGGCGATGGAGGCCCAGCTCTTTTCGCTCATGCGGTTACCTTCATCCAGAAGACACACGCCGCCCTTCACCATAGCGGATACGAGAGGGGACGCCACATACCGGATCTTGCCGTTGTCGCTGATCACAGGAGAGATAATGAGGTCTTCAGGTTTAGTGTCTACCGTGCACTGCATGATAAAGAGAGCCAACCCCATCCGTTTAGCCGCAGTGATGGCCAGGGAAGTCTTGCCTACGCCCGGTTTCCCGAGTATGCGTGGTTGCATAGGCGGATCATCGCCGTCTTCGGACCACGACGCCAGCAACTGCGTCAAAGGTTCCTGCATGCCTATCCATTCCACATCGAGTTCAGGCGGGTCCACCAGGTGGATTTCCACGCCCTTTAACCGAATTGATTCCAGTGTGTCTCCTGCCATTACGTCCTCGTGTCCTACTCGTGTCTCTCAAATGGTTCGCTCTCGTGCGCCTGTGAGGTCGCCCTGATAGATGCATGAGAACGATCGTTATCTCAACCGTCCACCGACAAGCCTAACCGCTTGGAAAAAGACGGTGAACCTTATCACGCTTCCCTGATTGTATGTTCAGCTTGTGGAGGTGTCAATCCACCCACCGAGCGAACACCACATTGGAGAGCAGTATGCCCCTGGCCGTAAGTCGCAAACGTTCGGCGGTAAGCGTGAACAAACCTGCGTCCGCCAGGTCACCCACGGTCTCCTGCACGTACCGGTGAGCGTCCATGCCGTAGCGCCTGCCCAGGAGGCGCAAGTCCACGCCTTCGGTGAGGCGGGAGCCCATAATCAGCGCATCTCGGAAGCGCTCAAGGGGGGATTGCTCCCATACCGCCGCTTCGGGAGTCCGGCCTTCCTCAATGAGACGCACGTACTCGATCGGGTCGCTCACGTTCGCGTAGCGTCGGCCGCGCTCCGATAATGCACCGGCTTGAAGGCTGGTCTGCGTCCGGTGAAAGCCTGCGAGGAGACTCAGTGGTTGCAAAGGGTTGCAGGGTTCCTGGTGACCGATTACCCGCAGCATCCCGTGAGCGCCGGCGCCCAAGCCCACATAGAGACGATCCCGCCAATAGCCGAGGTTGTGTTGGGATCTATGGCCCGGTTTGGCGAAGTTCGAGATCTCGTAGTGTTCGTAACCCGCGTTGGTAAGTGTTTCGCACAGCAGCTCGTAGAGGTCCGCGGTCGCGTCGTCATCAGGAGCGGCGATAAGCCCGTCGCTGATGTGTCGGGCAAGGGGTGTATCTTCCTTTACTTCGAGCAGGTAGACGGACACATGTTCCGGGTCGAGGTCAAGCGCCGTCTTGATGCTGCGCCCCAAGGAGGCCGGATTTTGGGTCGGATAGCCCGCCAACAAATCCACAGAGATGTCCGTAAAGCCCGCTTTTCTTAAGGCGTGAAAAGCGGCGATAGCCTCCACCGCCGAATGGCGCCGGCCCATCAGCTTGAGTTCCGCATCAATAAATGACTGCGCGCCCAGGCTCACCCTGTTGACGCCGATGCTGCGTAGGGCCTTGGGATCAAGGTTCGGGCCGACTGGGTTGATTTCCAACGTGATCTCGGGCGAAGCGGTGAGGGAGAAATGGGCTCGGCAGGCGTCCAGCATGCTTGCCGTGGCTGACGCTCCCAGGAGTGAAGGGGTCCCACCCCCGAAGTAAATGGATTGCACAGGTGTCGAATCGGCCCGGAGGGACGCTTCACGGCAAACGCCATCCACGTACGGGTCGATTTGACCCTGGGCATACGGACTCGTGGAGAACCCGCAGTAGTGACAACGGTTCAAACAGAAGGGGATATGGACGTAGAGACCCATTGAGTCTTCAGTTTCAGGAAATCGCGGATCAAAGGCGAAACCGGTCACAACGATGTGATCTTGATTTCAATGCGCCGGTTGAGGCGTTTGCCTTCAGGGCCGACTTCGTCCGTTACGGGGTGAAACTCCGAGAAGGCCGCTGCGGCAAGCCGGCTGAAGGGGATACCTTTTTGAGCAAGATACCGCACCACCTGCATAGCGCGCGCTGCGGACAGCTCCCAGTTTGAGGCGTATCGGGCGGACCGAACCGGGTCCGTGTCCGTATGCCCTTGCACAAGGATGATGAGGTCCAAATTCGGGGGAATACGCGGAATCATATCTCGGTATATGGCGGCGAATTTGTCCAATTCTTCCTTGCCGCTTTCGTTGATGTCGGTGCGACCGGAGCCGAACAATATTTCCGATTGAAAGACAAAGCGGTCCCCCTGCACCTTAATGTCGCCCACACCCGAGAAAACCGTTTCCAAACGAGCGAAGAACTCGCTCCTGTACTTGGCCAAGGTGCGCAATCTCTCGATTTCTACGTCTTTTTTGCCGAGCAAGTCCACAAGCTGAGTGACCTTGAAGGCGTGTTCCTTTTCGGCCTTGACCTCTTCCAAGCGAGAAGATATGTCGTCGAGCTTTGACCGGAGTGACACAATTTCCTTGTTCAGGCCCGCAACCCTGGTTTTCTCGGTGTTTTCGGTTGTCTTCGCATCAACGAGCATCTTGTTGAGCTTGTCGATCTCAGTAAGATACCCGGCCATTCGCGAATTGAGCGACGTCATGTTGTCGTTCATTTGCTCTATGCGCGCCTTGAGTTCGCCTATGGCAGCGATCTTCGAGGCTAGATCGGACTTGGCTTGTTCCAATGCCGATTTGACCTCTCCCATAGCGGCGCCCATCTCGTCGGCAGTTTTTTGCTTCTGTTTGAGTTCGTCGGTCGTTTGTGCGAGTTGGTCAAGGGTCGCCTGAAGTTGAGTCTTGTTAACGGTAATGTCCTGTTCACGTTGGGCTAGGGCTTGTGTCCTTTCATCCACAAGGCTCTGGAGGCCTTCAATCTCTTGAAGCTTAGCAGCGAGAAGGCGTTCCTTATCCTGAAGATCCGCATCGCGCGTCTTAAGAGTGGTCAAGGTGTCGTCTAGGTCTCGTGTCTTAGCGGCGAGGGCCTTCTCCAAATCGGTTTTTTGGATGGATTCCGTATGGAAGAGGTTTTCCAGTGAGGTGACTTGCTCAATAAGCTTCCGGATTTCATCCATCTTGAGGTTGAGTTCGCTTTCAAGCTTATGGAGCGCCACATCCTTTTTGGAGAGAGACACCGAGAGCACCGCCTGGGTGATGGTGAACAGGGTTACAACGAATATGAAGACCAAGAGCAAACCCACGACAACGTCCGTAAAACCGGGCCAGACATTCAGTGAATCCCTAAAGGAACTCGTTTGTTTGCGCCTCATGGTTATTCCTCAGGCCGTGTCGTGGGTCGCGATGCAACAGTCTCCAGGCGACGGCTGAGATCCGAGAACCCCAGAGAGAGCGTCTTGTTCGTGATTTCGCCTTCGAGCTTCAAGCGCTCCACAAGAGCCTTGGTTACGGAGTCCGAGGCTTCCCGCGAAAGCTTGGCCTCACGGATCATGCGTTCGACATTGCGATTCAGATTGTCCATGCGTTCCAGGAGGCCCTGACGCGCAGTGTCCGCTTTCTGAGAGGACTCCTTTTCCACAACTCTTTCCTCGTGTGAGATCTCGAGGAGGCTCTTCATCTCGACGATAGCGGAGGTAATCTTGTCATCCATATCGGATCGCTGACAGAAAACGTCGGCCAAGTCCCGTAGGTGTTGTCCCAACGTCTCCTGAGATGCCACGTGGTAAAGGGCGTCGGCCGGAGACTCCACCGGACGGGCTTCCAACACGTGCTCCCTTGGAGCGGAATAGAGCGCCGGCGCTATCATGGTAACCATTTGCCGGTCAAGATCGGTGGTCAATACCGATGCGGCCTTTCGGACTTGGAGATCCACAAAGCCCAGGACCACCGATCCCGCCAAACCGAAAAGCGAGGTGCTGAACGCAGTGGAAAGTCCGGCCAGCATCCCGCCCATGGATGTTTTGAGTTGCGTCACAAAACTCACGGGATCGGCGACCCGCGCGGGTTCCAGTGCTTCGAGAACCTGTTGGACGCCCCGAACCGTAATCAGCACGCCCCAGAAGGTGCCGATGAGCCCAAGGAAGACCATGACCCCCAAGACGTATCGCACGAATGCGCCCTTGGCTTCTTGTTCCCCAAGGTCGGCGTCGGACATGAAGCCGATGGCTTCCATATCCAGGCGGTCCTTTGCGGCCAAATCCACGGACCGCTGAATGCGATCCCTGACAATTCCGCCGTCAAGTCTCTCCAACATGCGTTCGATTCCGGCGGGCGAGTGGTCCTTGGCGAGTTTGCTCAATCGATCTAAGACTCGACTCTGTCGGAGGAATCCTGCGAGCCTGGTAAACGATATCGTCAAGCCAAGTAATCCGAGAACGGCAATGGCCGCATTCACGGAAGGACGACTCATAAAGAAGGGATAGAGATCCCGAGCGGTATAGGAAATTCCCGCTGCGACAAAACCCACGAATACCGCTGCGGTTAGGGTAAACAGGGCCACTTTCCTGAAGCTTTTGGCTTCTTTCATTGTAGAATCCTCTGGAGCAATTCTTTGCGTCGATGTTGTAAGCGTATACGGCCCGTTGGCGAGCCAAGAGGTCTGCAGGACCGATACCGCGGCGCAATTGTATAAACGCCGAAGTTCTTCTACTATGGGTAAGCGTTCGTTCACCGCGAATGCTCTTATTATCCGCAAGGCGGCGCCCTTCATCACGAATGGGTCAACCACTTGAGATTACAATGGGCGGTGAAGGTCGGTTAAGCTTCCCTGGTCTTTGCGGGTTACAGAGCCCGCGTATTCTCGGTGAACCATTAATGATATTGTAGCACTACGTACACAATTTGCAACGGAGCCCCACTGAGACTAAGATATGAGCAGGGGTCCAAGCCGTGCCGGCCCTCAATCACCGTGAACCGGCCCAGAGCTTCTCAAGGCCGATACGTCTTCGTTTGCAGAGGATTTCATCACAAGTTAGCTCGATTCACATACGGAGCGGGGGCAGGCATGTAGCTCGGGCCGAGTAGAGGAACGGGTGGCCGTTCTCCCGTCGCACAGCCGACTCAAGCCGCTGAATTATTCCAGTATGGGAGCGCACATGCACATCACACTTGCGGTTACGATAGATGTGGAAGAGGAGGGTCTGTTTTCCGGCGCCTATCAAGCCGAGAACGTCGGCGTGACGAACGTCAAGCTCCTGTCGCTTTTGGACCCTGTGTTTCGTGAGTGGGACATCCGGCCCACCTTGTTGGTGACCTACCCTGTGGCTCAGGACCAGTCGAGCCGAGATGTCTTATGTAAGCTCAACGACGACTGGAAGGGTGAAATAGGCGCACACCTTCATCACTGGAACACTCCGCCGCTTGTGGATCTCCCTTACAAGAGCCCTGCGCCGTCGGAAATGATGCCCCAGGGCCTGCTGCGAGCCAAACTAAAGAATCTCTTGGACGCCGTCGAGGGCTTCAGCCCCCGTCCGCTCTCCTTCCGTATGGGGCGTTTTAACATGGGACCCAAGATGTTCGCCGTGCTGTCCGAAGCGGGAGTGGAGGTTGACAGCAGCGTATGTCCGCTCCATAAGTTCTATGGGGGTCCTGATCACCTGGCCGCGCCTGCGGAGCCCTATTTCCCGGATCCAACAAATATACTCGCTCAAGGGGTCTCAAACATCCTTGAGGCGCCGGTGACCGTCCCCGGGCTACTCCCACGGATAGGATGGGTATTTCGTGAACTCGACACAGCCGGCTTTCTCCCTGAACGATGGGTTCCTTGGGCTGCGAGCAACCTGGCGTCGCTGCCGGTGCAACCCATGTGGACCGGACCGAGACGCCTGAAGGCGGGCGTGCGGCTCCATAAGGCCCGAGGGGGCAAGGTGATAACACTGTTCTTTCATTCTTCGGAACTCATGCCGGGGGGATGCCCTCAGCACAAGACGGAGCACGATGTGCGGCGCTTTATCGCGAAGCTGGACGCATTCTTTCTCTGGATCAATAGGGAATACAACACCACGCCTGTGACGCTTTCAGGGTTGCGCACCGAACACATGGCCGAAGCCGCACGAAAAAAGGCTTCCGAAGAACCCGATGCGGCGGCCTGATGGAGAACGACGGGCAGGTAGACGTCGCAAAAGCTTGGGCGCTGGGGTTACGATGGGGTGGTCTGGAAGGGAGATGAGTCTAACCTCCAGATTTCATTGGGCGTAGAGCAGCCTCAAGTCCGATGACTCATGCCGATGTGCTTTGAAAAAGTAAGATCGGTGGAGCTTTTTCGCATTAAAGTCTACCGTCCGAAATGTGACGGAAGTCTCTTTGCGAGAGAGCGGTATCAGAGGAGTCATGACCCCGAGGCCCATCTCTAGATCTGGGGAGGCTGGTGTTGTCGGTGAATTCCATGTGTCTCCAGTGGTTCCCTTTCGGGTTCGTCAGCAGTATA
>JBBRBO010000126.1:0-12297 GCA_038205805.1 Desulfomonilales bacterium | reverse complement strand
TCTTAAATGGCCGAAACCGGCTTTTCTCAAGGAGAAAAGGCCGCTTTCGGCATATTAAACATTCTCAGATTGACGTCGAAAAAACCTACCTTCCCAAAAAGAGTCTTCACCAATGTTACTCGTTGGAAAGCACTTTGGTATTACGTGTCTCTGCTGACCAAGGGGGGTTACTCGTACTCTGTAGTATACTGTTGTGAAGATCCACCGGCAGTCGCATAGAAACCGTCGTCGAGGCTTGGATCGGAATCCCATACCGCGGGAGGCCACTTGTCTACTCGCATAGTTACAAAATACGCTCTTTCCATAAGCGTCTTCCTGGCCGTTCTCATCGCTGGGGAGTGGTGGTAACAAACGAGGACCTGTTCGTGGCCCTCAATGGCGGGAGAGACGTAATCACCGGCGCATTGGACATGCCCGACACCTGGTCCTTTGCCACCAATGGAAATGTGTGGGTCAATCAGTCGTGGCTGAGCGGTTTCTTTTTGTACAAGGCGTACGGGGCGCTGGGTGAATGGGGGCCGTTCCTCCTCAAGGGCATGTTGCTCGCCGGCATAGCGATATTACTGGTTGTGCGGTGCTCTTGGCTGGGCGCATCGTCCATAAGCGCCCCGACGTTTCGGTGTGTCGCGGTTTGCGCTTGCCGCTTTCATACAATTGGTGTGGACGAACTCCCATGGATCGTTCGTCCTCGGATTAGGCTTTCTGGCGGCAAAGTGCGTCGTATCGTTCGTGAACACCCGTTGGGGCAAGACCAACGCATCAATAGACGCCTCGGCCCCTCCGGATTATAGAGAAACGCTCTACTGGGGGCTCACCTTGCTCTTTGGGGTCTTCGCCGCCGGGGTGCTTAATCCATTCGGCGTAATGAATCTGGTAATGCCGTTTCAACAGGTTGGAACCAGTGAGTGGATTGCAGCTAATCCCGATTGGCTGCCGTTACTGAGTTCGACCCTTCTCCACAAACCGCTGATGAGCGCAAGAGACCCCAAAATCTTTCTTGTTCTCCTTGCGGTTCTTGTCGGATCTCTCCTGCGGAGTGGCCGACGTCTTGTTGCGTTTCACGAAAACGGGATCTCCGATACGATAATGGAGACCTTGATTGCAATCACGGCAATAGCGCTCTCATTCAGATTCAATCGACTGGTGTTTTTCGCCGCATTCCTGATAACGCCGCTGCTTGCGCTCTCTGTTAACACTGCGGGAACTGCGTTATCTCAACGCGCTCGCACTGTCGCTGCGGCAGTATTTTCCGTGGTAGCGCTCTCGCTTTTCACGCTGTTTTTCGTGCACAGGACCGCGGTAGCCAACCTACCGGGCAATCCAATTCTCCCGAATATGAGTATTCCCGGTCGGCATATGTTCTGGAATACCTTGTATCAGGATGCGCTTCGCTTCCTTGCTATAAACAATGTGCCGGGAAGGGTCTTTACGACTTCTGAGCAGGCCGCCTTTTTTCGGTTTCACCGGCCGGAACTCCAGATGTTCGTGGATGGTCGCGCTCAGACCATTCACGGCGTGGATGTCCTCAGGATATATCGCAAGCTTCTGGATACCGAACCAAGAAGTTCCGCAGCGGTTCGGCAAGCTGTGGCTATCCTTGATGGCCTAAAGGTGGATACCGTAATTCTGCCGTACGAGTCCGATATGGACGGCTTGCGCGAGGCGTTGTTGCTGTCCAACACATTTTCCGGCGTCTACCTGGACGCGTATACGATCATCTTCATGCGCCGCGGTCGGGTCGGCCGGCCCTTGGTGTATGCGGACGTACGGACTCGAATTGCGGGGCGGACACTGTCGGCGCTTACCTTGAGAACGGGACCGAACGCAGCTCAGTTACAGAAACTTACCGAGCAGGCAAAAATCAGACCCGAGAGTTGGATCTATTGGCTTGTGGCCCGGAGCGGTTTAGATCGCCAAGGGCGCATACGCCCCAATATGCGCTTGTATTTCGCTCAGGAAGCTCAAACGCTCTCCCAAGCTGATTTTATGCGGGCGAACGGCGCGAACGAGGTCGTGAAGTCCCTGGTAGAAATTGCCACGATCTTGGAGAGCGATCAAACTATGTGCAAACGTGATGGCGACACTGTGGATTGGGGCGCGATGGCCGAGAACTATGCGCAATTGTACCGAAAGTTACATGCGAGATTTCTACCCTTTTGATGCGCGCCGGCAGTGAAGAATGTTAACTACGAGCGGCGAAGAAAGAGCGCCTCTATTGTTAGCGCCATTGCGGCGACAACCGAAAGACGGCTCACGCCGAATGACACGCTCGCTATGGTCCGGATAGTGTATCGATACCCGCGCTATGGATTACCGCAGTGGAAGCGAGTTTCCACCTATAGCGCGCCGTATACCGGTTACGTTTAACCTATCCCATTACGGCAGGGTAGCCGACGGAGTGTTTACTGCCGCCAAAACTCGCCCATAAAAAAAGGCGCACAATGTGCGCCCAAACAGGATTGTATTTCACTTCAGTTAAATGTGTAAACGTATGTTTTGTATGTAGATCACTCTCGTAGTCGGTAATGTTCAGCGGGCCTGAAACGTTTTGTTCCCGGAAGCGACCGGAGGGGAATTCATCTCCCCTTAGCGCCGCCCCGCCAAATCTTTAGGCGGATTTCGTGATTTCCCGTGAACGGTTACCGTAATTGTTCTTACTCATCCGGCTTAACAGTCCCTTTTCTATGAAAAATTTGGTGCGGGATGGGCCGTCCCTAGAGCAAGCGGCCAGTTTGCTTATAGGAACGGCGCCACCCGCAATTCAACATGGAAATTGGAGCCCAACCGTAGGTCGAGCTGGGGGGACGCCGTTAATCGGCCGGGCTCATAAAAACCGAGCAACCGGTGAAAAGCGTCTTAGCCATTCAGAGCGCACGCGGGCTTGTGACATTGGTGGGTCACTCTAATCGTCTTGGAGCGCTCGAGAATCAGTTTCATTGTCAAGGTTGGTTGGCGTTCCGGGAGTCTGCGTATCGACGCTTTCTCCCGGAACCGTGGTTTGACGTAAGGGCTTTCACCGGTAGGATGCTTTTTCTTAGAAGATAAAACCGAACTCCATGTATCCACCCTCGAGGGCGTGATTGAAGATGTAGTCGGATTGTCCTTTTTTCAGTTCAACAACTCGGTAGCCGCCCTTGAGATAACCCCAGCGTCCGGAGTTAAGGGGCACAGAGTATCTGGCGCCCGCCTGGACATCGTAGCCCTCGACATCATCCAGGAAGATGACGCCGGCCTTGGTGTCGCAGGACAGTGTGCCGCCGTTCGCGGCCGTTTTCAGGCACCTCTGGAGTTCCAGGCCGGCCATGGCCGAATCGCCGCCTTTGCTGAAGGTTGCGGTTTGGAAGCCGCAGAATGAGCAACCGACATCGATTCTATCGTCGGTGTGCACCCAATTGGCGAATACGCTTACGGAACCCGAGCAGTTTTTAACCGCGTCGTAGACAAGGCCGAGTCTGCTGTAGGTGTGTTTCCATTTGGATTGTACGGGTTGGCCCCACCCGAAGAATTGGTTGCCGAACCAGAATCCCCACCAGTTACTGGTGCTTGTTTCGCCTCCACCATTGAACTCATCAGCCAAAATGGAGTACCGAATGCCCCAATTGGGCCTGAACTGATACTTAGCGGTGAATTCCGGTATGACCTTGTGCTTGGGTAAAGCGAGATCGTCATTGAAATCAGCGCCTTCATAGCCCCAATAGTTAGCGCCGCCCATGAGCCAGGAATACCTGGGCCATTGAATTTTGCCTCTGGTTCTGGCAAAAAACACCTGTACACTCATGTCCCACTGGCCTTGGCGAGCGGTCGGCAGAATACACGGCGGCATGCCCATAGGCATCATCGGTGGACAGAATGCGGGCATGGGTTTTACCTTGCTTATTCCTCCATAAGGCGGGCAAAACCATACGGCCGATTTGGCGGAGTGTTTTGTGACCCCGGTGCGGGACTTGGCGGTCTGCGCTACGGGTAGCTGTTGACTGTTGTTGTCGGGTTTAAGGAGAATTTCCAAAGGTTCACTTTGTCCTGCTGCCCATGAGGCTGTCGCAAGACATGTTAACAGGAAAACTGCAAGACATACCAACGGCGTAGAAGGTATTCTTCTCAACATACCCTTCCTCCCAGCTCGAAATGTTGGAAATGCTTTTATGTATAACCGCTTCCGCTGTCAAGTAAAAAGTTTATCTAGTTTTCAGCTAGTTGGGTCTTTTTTCGAGAAACTGAACTACCTGAAACCATAGGTTGTTATTTTTCCATGACTTTACCATTGCGCGCTACAGCGCGTAATTGTTAAAATTGGCGCGTGGTGAACGCGGATACTGACGGCGCTCCTACTTCACCTCCCCATCTAACCGCCTTATTTTGTTGTTTATTAGAGATTATCTAAAACAGCGGCTCATATGGTCGCATCATAGCAATAGGGATGAGCGCGTTAAAATTACATTGTAATAACAAGGGAGAAGCCTTTTATGCTTAGGTCAATACTGGAAAAAACCTCACTGCTGTCCCGGCTCTCTTGGTCTTGGAGCGTCATAAGGTTCCTCACGGTGGCGCTCATTTGCGTTGCAATCGCCCTGACGGCGCAGCATGCCGCAGACGCAGACGACGCGCCATTCAACGACAAGCTCGATGCGCTCCTCCGCAAAGAATTGCCGAAAGACGTCCTGCTCTCTTTGAAGGTAATTGATTACAGGACGGGTAAGACCCTCATGGAGCACAACCCGGACACGCCACTCATCCCCGCCTCTACTCTCAAGGTGGTCACGAGCTCCTGCGCTCTCCAGGTTTTGAATCCGGAGTTTCGTTTCTACACGGAAGTGTATGTCCAAGACTCGTCGGCGGGGGTAGTGGGAGACATCTATTTGAAAGGCGGCGGTGATCCCCATCTGGTGAGTGAAGATCTTTTTCGTCTTGCTCGGGATCTGAAAGACAGAGGCCTTCACCGCGTACATGGTGACATCATTGTGGACGATTCATACTTCAATCCCGAGCCACCTTTGGATGAGAGTGAGAAATTAGGAACACGCGCCTATCATGCGCCGTACAGCGCGTTGTGCCTTAATTTTAACGCTATCAAGTTGATGGTCTTACCCGGCGCCAACCCCGGTGATGATGCGGAGATCATTGGGGATCCAATGTCCGAATACGCGCAATTTCAAGGATCGGTGAAAACGGTAAAGGGTTCAAAGCCGGCCCGCCTGGAAATAGAGAAATGTCCGGGGCGGAACGGTGGGGAAATCATCAAGATAAACGGCGTTATAGGCGCAGGAGCGGCCATCAAAGGTAAATACGTAAATGTGGCTAATCCCAGTCTCTACGCGGGAGCAGTCTTCAAAGAATCGCTGTTGCGCGAAGGAATAGCCGTTGATGGACGCGTGGCTCAAGGCGTCACACCCAAAGAGGCGTCGTTGTTCTATAGCTTTCCTTCGTTGCCTTTAAGTTTAATCGTCTATTGGCTGAATAAACACAGCAACAACACCACGGCGGAACAGCTCAGCTTGTCCCTCGGCGCTCACGTCTACGGGGTTCCCGGCACACGACAAAAGGGTCTGGCCGTACTGAGTCGCCATCTGGAAAACTGTGGAGTCAAGCCGGAAAGCTACACCCTCGCCGAAGCGAGCGGACTCTCTCGGAACAATAGGATTAGCGCTTCCGCTCTCGTAAAGACGCTTTTTACGGCCGCTTACGATTTTGCCTATAATGCGGAATTCATGGCCTCGCTGGGAATCGCCGGCGCGGACGGCACCCTGAAAGACAAATTCCAGGATCCGGCCACACAGCGACGCCTACGCGCCAAGACGGGCACGCTGAGGGGAATTAACGCACTGGCGGGATACGGACTGTCAGTGGACGGCAGACCCTTCATCTTTGCCGTTATGGCGAACAGCACGGCAAAGAATCCTGGATTCAGCAACGTTGCGGACCGGGTCATGGCGGGTGTGTTGGACATCCCCATGAAGAGCGGGACGTCCAAATCAACGGGAGGGCAGCCGCGCAGACGGTAATACCCATCGCGAATCAAAGAAGCAATATTGGGGAGAACCTTCTTGAAAGAAGGAGAGGTCCCAAACCCCTCTGCGAGAACTTTTGCAATTATCGAAACCGGCTGTTCTCAAGGAGAAAATGCCGCTTTCGGCGATTATGACAAATGTCTTAGAAAGAGGTTGGACAAACCTGCTTTGCAACAAAAGCTCCGCCGATCTTACTTTTATGAAAGCACATCGGTATAAGAATTCGCCGAAGCGTAGACCGCCCTGCATCCGGCCGAAATCGCACGGCAGACCTGCGCGCATATAAAAGGCGAGCGCCTGCCCGAGGTCCAGGGCGCCGGACCAACCCTGAATCTCAGTGGCGCGCAGCTATTTCCTATTCAACGCCCGTCGGGAAGACTCGTCTACCCTCTGGACCGGCGGGCAACGACGCTTTATAGGATCGTTTCAAGTAAACGGTTGCGTGTCCTCAACGGTAATCTTTCGCCCGCCGTGGGCGGACGTTCTCTTGTTGACCTGGACTGTTACACAGCCTCTGGAATAAGAGGCGTAACGTCTCGCAACCGCTTGACCACCCGGTCTTTTCCTAAGACTTCCAGCATCTCGAAAAGTCCGGGACCCACTGAAGTTCCCGAAACCGCCGTTCGGCTTCCGTTGATGATAATGCCGGCCTTAATGCCCTTTTCTTCCGAGTAGGTCCGGAAAACCTCTTCGATTTCGTAGGCCGTAAAATCGGGTAAGGCCTCGAGGCGGTCGCTCAGCTCAGGTAGATAGGTTCTCAGGTTGGAGTCTTTCAGGTTTTTCGCCACGGCTTTTTGGTCAAAACTGAATTCATCGGAAAAGTAGCAGCGTCCGCGCTCAGAAAAATCAGTAAGAGTGAGATACCGGGTGCGAATAAGATTTATGGTCTTCAGAAACCACTCTTTTTCCTCACCCTCAAAGCTCTCGCGCCACAAACCGGCTGATTGCAATTCTTCTCGTACGTAGGGCTCGAGTTCGGCCGGCGGTATGGTTCTCAGATAGGTCGAGTTGAAGTGAATGGCTTTGGGATCAGTCCAGTTCTTGGTGTCACCCGGCACATAGTTGAAAATGGAATTAGCTCGGTTGATGCGAGTGAGATCGAACGCTTCGATGAGTTCTTCTCTCGTAAAGAATTCTCGGCCATCGGCGGATGACCATCCCAGCAGCGCCATGAAGTTGCACAGCGCCCACGGAATAAAGCCGCGCTTCTCGTAATAGGCGACGGTCACTACCTCACCGTGTGATCGCTTGGACAGCTTTGCCTTTTTGTTGTCCAGCGTTAGCGGCATGTGGGCGAATGTAGGGGGAGTAATTCCCAGCGCGTTGTATATGAGAACCTGTTTTGGGGTGTTCGCAATGCCGTCCGCTCCACGAATTACATGAGTGATGCGATCGTGTGCGTCGTCAACTGCATTACTCAGTATGTAGAGGGGCCGTCCGTCGGATCGTACGATGACGAAATCCTCAATGTCATGGCCCTGCTTCTCTATTCGGCCGTACACCAAGTCATCGAAAGCCACCGCCGACGTCTGAGGCGTACGGAAACGCACCACGTAGGGAATGCCGCTCTCCAACTTGGCCGGAGATTCTTCCTCGGTTAACTTACGGCAACGACCGTCGTAGATAAACGCCCTCTTTTGAGCTTCGGCCGCCTTGCGCTGCGCGTCCAATTCTTCCCTCGTGCAATAGCAACGATACGCGTGACCACTTTCGAGGAGCTTGGTCGCAGCTTCGATATGCTTTGGAAGATTGGCCGTTTGATAGAAGGGTCCTTCATCCCATTCGAGACCCAACCACCTGAGACCGTGGAGAATACCCTCTGTTGACTCAGCTGTGGAGCGTTCCGCATCGGTATCCTCAATGCGCAGGATGAACACTCCACCGGTTTTTTTGGCCCAAAGCCAATTGTATAGAGCTGTACGCGCGCCTCCCAAATGTAGGTAGCCCGTGGGCGACGGCGCAAATCGCACACGGGTGGTTTCCGTCTTGTCTAACGTCATAATTTATGTTTGTCCTCTGATATACCGGTTCACCGGGCTTAAAACGGCGCCGAGTGCCGGCAAGACCGCACGCACGGCTCTTTTACTTACGCGTCCCATGGTCACTCTAAATGGTTGGACCACTCCCGGTGAACGCTTACTTTATTATTTTTGGGGATCCAAAATCACGACCGGCACGTCCACTGCTTTTTCAAAGGCCTCACGATCCTTGAAATCGCCCACTATGTCGCCGCAGTGCATGGGAACGGCTACCTTAGGATTGAGTCGTTTAACGGCCTCAGCCGCTTGTGGAACCGTCATGGTATAGGTGCCGCCGACAGGGAGCAAAGCCACATCTACAGCCAAGTCACTCATCTCGGGAATAAGATCCGTATCACCGGAATGGTAAATACGCACTCCGTCTATGGTGATTACATAACCCACCCAGTTATTCTGTTGGGGGTGAAATTCTTTGTCCGTATTGTAAGCGGGGACGGCCTTTACTGCCACATCCTCGATGGTTACACTTTGACCCGGCGCTATCGTCGTGAACGACGAGCCGAAATCCGCGGCGCAATCAGCCGGCCCTACGATTGCGGTAGTCGGCTTGCGAATCTTCTCGATATCCTCCACTGACAGGTGATCGAAGTGACTGTGAGTAATGCAAATGACATCGGCGGGCGCGGCTTTTTCAAGCTTCCACGGGTCGATATACACAACTGATTTGGTTCCATCGATGCGAAAGCTCGCATGCCCAAGCCACACTATCTTGTCCTTGACAAACTGCGCTACGTCCATATGCTCCTCCATGTTGTGTTTTACCCGTTTACACGTGCGTCGAACGTTGAAAGCAGACATCCGTTCACCGCATGCAAACCGTCGGTGGGAAACCTGTACGAATGCGGATTAGCGGAGTTACCGCTCAGCGGATCACATTTCTTATTCTATAGGAACCTCGTTGGTTTGAAAACGGCGCCGCGTGTTTGCGCAGACCGCGCACGGGGTAAGATTACGACATCACTGTTGTGGGTCCCGAAATAGAGAGGAATGAACCGATGGCAAAAAAACCAAAAAACCGACCCAGCACGATTTTGAGCGGCACGCGCACGAACAAAGATTGGATCATGATTGCGGTCGGCATTTTGTTAACGGCGCTGTTTGTAATTTCCGGCTACTTTGCGCTGTATGAGCGCGACATCGTGACTACTCCAAAGGCGCGAGGGCCTGTTAAAAGCCCTCCTGTCGCTTCATGGGCGCTACCGAGCGGCGCACATAGGGCGTAAAGGAGAAAGCAGCGCCGTACGGGGCGCCTGGAACGATGTGATCCGCATAAAGCTTACACTATAGCGAAAAAAAGCCGCCAGACGGGCTTACAGATTGCTCCAGGCCGTTTCCTGACGGGCTTTACATGATATGATTGGACCAATTTTGTGTAATATACCACAAAACGCACGCCGGCGAAAGCTTATTTAGCGAAAAAGCCTACAAACGACTGCATTTCCGATCATTAAGGATGCGCTTCGCATATCGGCGCCGTCCACCGGCGAGGCGACGTATCTTCTCTCGGATCACTTGATCCTCATCGCAACCGGCCTGGCCTCTTTTAGCGGCGCAGCGTAGTGTTTCGGCTGCCCGCTTCATCGCCATGCGGAATACACCAATGTCGCCGCGCACCGTGCCTGCTGAGTGTGGATGGTTGGGCGCCTCCACACTCGAGTTGTTGCCGTGTTTCTTTAGCCGATATTTAGAAGGAGATATTCGGATCGATTTGGAATGTGAAGCGCTCTGCACGCCAGGAAGCACAAGCGACAAGTTCCCAGCCGCATGGCGGTCATTCATAACCTGAGCCGTTCACCGGACGTCGGGCTTACAATTTTCACAGCTCGCGCGTATGATGGTCGCCCATAAAGGAACGCAACTGTTCGCTAGGGCCATTGTCGCCACTTGGGACTGCGTAAGGTGGTGGTCCGGAGGAGAGACGAGTCTCCCTTCCGGTTTTTACCGAGCGCAGAGGCGTCTCAAACGCGGTGAACGATTACAAAATATTAAACGTAGGGACCGAAGCGCCCTAGACACACATGGAGAGTGGGTATGACGGGACCGGCAAGCGCCTTGGTCAAATTTTTTCTCACGGGAGTCGCCACCTTACTGCCTTTCATAGTCACTCTGTTCGTGGTCACCTGGGCGGTGCGTATAGCGGACGCCTACATTGGCCCCAGCAGCACTTTCGGTCTGTTCGTAGTAAGAATCGCCGGAACTACGAATTGGCTCCCCGGCTACATTTTCGGCTATCTGGTGGTAGTGGCGCTCATCACCTTGATCGGGCTTCTCGTAAACAGAGCGACGGTCTCAAGAATTCATCATTTCATCGACCGCATGTTCGCTCGCATACCGCTGTTCGGTAAACTTCATATGGCGGTGACTCAGCTCGTGGACCTATTTGGCAAAAAGGACCAATCCGGGCTGGAAAGATTTGGAGGTGTAGGCTATGTACGCGTGGGAAACATCCGGATGCTGGTGTTGTTGACCTCACATGAGCAGTTTGTGCTCGACAATGGACAAGCGCACTTCCTCGTGTTCATTCCCAACACGCCGATCCCTGCTACCGGTTTCAATGCGCTTGTGCCGGTGGAGGATTTTACTGCTCTGAACATACCCGTAGACGAGCTAGCTAAACTGCTATTCTCACTTGGTGTATTGGGACCGCAAGTGCTCAAAAAACCTGGTGTGCTGGCGGCGAACGATACCGACATTGAAGATTTAAAGATCCCTATTTTGGATACCAAGAACATCAACCGGGTGTGACTATTATAAAAGACAGTGCGGCTCGATACACACTTCCGCGTGTTCGGACGCCGAGCGCCATCCCCGGATGAGCGCAACGCGTAGGGGATCACAGGCCATGGACCGTTCAGCAGGGGTCGCCGACACCGAAAGACTTCATTCAGCTAATTTCTTGAAAAAACCGGTTATACTCAGTCGTGACTTCTTTCCCGGGCCTATGTCTTCAATCTTAATTTCCTCCGCCTGATCCATTTCGGCCTCTGAGCCGTTGCTCGGCGTAGGTTCCTCTGGTTTAAACGATAACAGTTCCGTTAGCGCAAGAGTATCGAGGAATTCTTCTTCCGACTCCGGTGGTTGGGGAGGCGCAGGTTTCAAGGTGGAATTGGCCACAGGCGCAGGAGGCTTAGCAGCGGCTTCTTTCTTTTGAATTCTAAACTTGATTCCTCGCCGTATCATGTCTTGTTCGCTGATAAGCTTCTTTTCGAACAGTTGGCGCAGTAGATCAGCAAAGCCTTTGGGAGTAATCTTAAATGTCCGCATTACCTCCCCGTTCGTCATAGGACTTTTTAGGAGTTCCACTGCGGTTTTAGCATTAAGTTGTCTGCTGGATTGGCTTTCCGCCATAGTCGTGAGGCCTCCTGCCGATATACCTTCAGACGCGAAGAGAGCTTCCGCACAGCACACCTTGGCGACTCACCCATGACTGCGCCTGAACAGCCAATGGTCGCGCTCCCAAGCGCTCAGCGCGCCTGTACGGAACCCCTGTCATTCTATGAGCTTGTACAGCCGATTAACTGTATGCACTATAGAACATTTCCGTGAGCCGCGCCAGAATCGTTTTTGAAAATTTTGTCTTTCCTGTATTATCCGTCAACGCCGCGGCGCCGGCTAAACCGTTGGAGACGCCTTTGACTCTGAAAAAGAAACTTATCTTCGTCGCCTTCTTATATTTTGCAGAAGGTTTTCCGTATGGCGTGATCCAAGAGGTTTTACCCGTGTATTTTCGGCTGCATGGGATGTCCTTGGAATACGTCGGCTTTCTCAGCGTTCTAGCGCTACCTTATGCAGTAAAGGTCCTGTGGGCGCCGGCCGTTGACTTCCTGGGAACTCGTCGCCGCTGGATCGCCGGCACTCAAGCAGTTATGGCCGTCCTGTTGGCTATGATTCTCTTTTTTAACCCCGCTGATCCATCCATGGGTTTGTGGATATTGCTCATGTGCCTTGCCGTTTTCTCGGCAACCCAGGATATTGCCATTGACGCCTACACCATAGAAATGCTGAACACATCGGAAATGGGTATTGCCAATGGCGTCAGGCAAGCGGCCTATAGAGCGGCCATTTTACTGACCGGAGGCATTCTCGTGGCCGCAGCGGGGTTTATCGGGTGGCGTTCCATTTATTTCATAGCCGCCGGAGCGCTGGCGGTGTGCAGTCTGTGCGCCTTTTATCTCCCGGATGTCGGCGTGGCGCGTCCAAGCTTTTCAGCGAAGACTCTGTTGGAACCGGTGCGAGATTTCGCCAGACGGCCC
>JBBRBO010000125.1:0-12489 GCA_038205805.1 Desulfomonilales bacterium | reverse complement strand
TCTTAAATGGCCGAAACCGGCTTTTCTCAAGGAGAAAAGGCCGCTTTCGGCATATTAAACATTCTCAGATTGACGTCGAAAAAACCTACCTTCCCAAAAAGAGTCTTCACCAATGTTACTCGTTGGAAAGCACTTTGGTATAAGCACTCGGTGTTCCCGAGGCTTTTGCCCCAGAGAAGCAATGGTTCCCGAGATGTGATGCGGCGCACCAAGCCGCCTCGACCACCACTCTCTAGGCCTACCGAACCCGCCGTTGCTCAGCCTACGAAGACCGGATTCCGTGACGCAAGTGGACCAGCCCGCCCCGGCGCCTTAGTATACTAAAGAGCGGTAATCGCACGTTCCGGCCCCGTTGTTCATTCCAAGCTTGGTTGCGCAGTACCAGGCGCTGATACGCAATGGCCGAACGGGAATGCGGCCGCTCATATACAATTAGTAGGTGAACCATGGCGAACTTAATACTTGTGAAATCCCACAGCCATGCAAGGGCTATTAAGGACAGAGAAATCTTTCTGGCCAAGCACCCGGAACTTTGGCCTTTGCAGAGAAAAATAGACGAGAGTCTCTACAAAGCGAGAACCACCCACAACAGATTGGTAGTCATTCACGACTTGATGATGGAGAAGGCCTCGGAATTATTCGAGAAGTTGCAGTCCATCCGAAAGGCTGTTTCGTAAGAGACGGAGCGGACGCACGCGGGCCGTTCACTCCGCGTTAACACTCTTACTCTTCAGCCCGCCTTCCTACCGCCCCTGACCTTGTCGCCAAGCCCGTCGGGAATCTATCCCTCCACTGAGCGGCGGCGTATATGAGCCACCTTGGGCAGAGCGACGTCCGTCTCGGTTTTCAGCATCTCGCCGGCCGTTGCGGCGACTCCCTGAACATCTAGGCCGAGTTCGGCAAGCAGCTCGGAGCGTGTGCCGTGTTGAACAAAGGCGTCGGGCACTCCCATCTGTGACACTTGAATGTTGTAGACATCCTCTTTTGCCAGCAGTTCGAGTACGGCCGAGCCGAATCCTCCTGCTATAACGCCCTCTTCCAGCGTGAGAACCTTTCCGCACCGAACCGCCTTCTCGATAATCAGATCACCGTCCAGCGGCTTGATAAAACGAGGGTTCAGCACCGCTACGGCGTATCCTTCCTCGGCGAGCAATTCAGCGGCCTCAAGAGCTACGGCAAGCATGGGACCCACGGCGATAATCAACAGGTCGTCACCTTCACGAACCATGCGACCCTTGCCCACCTGAATGACTTCGGGCTCCTTCTTCATTTCGATACCAAGGCCGGCGGCGCGAGGATACCGTATGGCGGTGGGGCCGCTCAACGTGAGCGCCGTGGCCATCATATCCGCAAGTTCATCTTCATCCGAGGGGGCCATCACCGTGAGATTGGGTATACTTCGACAAAATGCTATATCAAAGACCCCGTGATGTGTGGGGCCGTCTTCTCCCACGATCCCGGCTCTGTCCATGGCGAAGATCACCGGAAACTTCTGCATGCAGACATCGTGAATAATATGATCGTAACCCCGCTGGATGAACGTGGAATAAATCGCCACAATGGGACGGTATCCCTCTTTGGCGAGGCCCGCCGCAAAGATCACGCCGTGCTGCTCGGCTATCCCCACATCAAAGAAGCGCCTGGGGAATATGTGCCCGAACTCCGCCAAGCCGGTGCCGTATTCCATTGCGGCAGTCACCGCCACAACACGGGGATCTTTGGCGGCCAACTTCACTGCGGTTGAGCCGAACACGGAGGTATAGGAAGGCGGCCCTGAAGACGCCGCGACCGCGCCCGTAGAGATGTCGAAAGGCCCTACACCATGAAATTTGCTGGGATTTTCTTCGGCCTTGCAGTACCCCTTGCCTTTACAGGTGACGGTATGGATGAGCACGGGTTCGCGAAAGTGCTTGATATTGTTGAATGTGTCCACAAGATGCTTGATCTGATGGCCGTCAATGGGACCCACATACTTGAAACCAAGTTCCTCGAACAGACGACCGGGAGTGATAAAGCCCTTGAGCGCATCCTCAAACTGCTTTGCCATACCGTAGATGGATCTACCCATGGTCTTCAGTATCTTCTTGAGTTCATCTCTGAATCGCGTGACGATCTGCCCGGTCATGATGCGGTTTAGATACGCAGCCATTGCCCCCACATTGGGTGAAATGGACATCTCATTGTCGTTCAGGATGATAATGAGATCCTTCTTAGCCGCGCCGGCCTGATTCAGTCCCTCATAGGAGACGCCGCACGTGAGCGATCCGTCACCCACGATTGCGATGACCTTGTGGTCGAGCCCGTTAAAGCACTTCGCTTGCGCCAAACCCGCTGCAAAGCTGATTGCGTTGCCGGCGTGTCCCACATCGAAGCTGTCGTATTCGCTCTCGTCCCGCTTCGGGAAGCCGGAGATCCCGCCCTTGGTGCGCAAGGTCTTGAAAGCGTCCCGTCTCCCCGTAAGGATCTTGTAAGCGTACGCCTGATGGCCCACATCAAAGACGATGCGGTCCTTAGGAGGCGAAAATACCTTCATGAGGGCCAGCGTAAGCTCGACTACGCCTAAACTTGACGCCAGATGGCCTCCGCGTTCCGCAACAGTCTCAATTATTAATTCGCGGATTTCCTCGGCCAAAACCTTGAGTTCCGGGAGCGCTAAATCTTGCACATCCGCGGCGGAATCTATCTTGTAGAGCAATGAATCCTTGTTCATAACCCGCCTTTAGTTGAATCGTTTTCCAATGTAATCGGCAATGAGCGCCAGAGACTCCGCAGCAGCCCCGAAGGGCAGGATCTTTTCTTTTGCGGCGGATAACAATGATCCCATAATCACCAGGGATTTGTCTCGGCCATAGAGCTTGGGATATGTGACCTTACCCCGGTCGCGGTCCTTATGCACGGCTTTGCCCAATTGCGCTGCATCGCCTTCGAGATCCAAAAGATCGTCACGTATTTGAAAGGCCGCTCCCACATACGCGCCGTAATCTCCCAGCGCTTCTATGGACGACGCTTCTGCTCCGGCCAAACGGGCGCCGCAGGTGAGCGAAGACCGAATGAGCGCTGCGGTCTTGCACTGCACTATCTTTTCCGCCACTTCTGCGGTGGTCTCCTTGCCTTCATTAAGTATGTCCATCACTTGGCCCGCTATCAACCTTCGACCCCCAGCTGCGGTCGCTAAATCGGCTATCGCCGCCAGCAATTTGTCCGGCCTTGCCGTACGCATTGCCGCCGGAGACGTCATGAGTTCAAAGGCAAAAGTGAGGAGCGCATCACCGGCCAAAATGGCAAGGGCTTCGCCGTATTGCTTATGGGCCGTGGGTTTCCCCCTTCGCATGTCGTCGTTGTCCATGGCGGGTAAATCATCGTGGATGAGAGAATAGGTGTGAATGCACTCGAGCGCGGCGCACAGATACCGCACATCGTTGCGAGAGCCCCCTACCGCACAAGCCGCTGCTATGGCAAGAATAGGTCTGATCCTCTTCCCGCCGGCAAAGACGCTGTAGCGCATCACCTCATAGAGCGGCACAGGCTTCGTGTCCGCCGACGGCAAGACTTCGTCCAGGACCGCATCCACGTAAGTCTTTTCCTCGGTAAGATATTGCGCGAGATCAAGGGGCATTACTCTTCGCCCTTGTTGAACGGCGCCCTTTGCATTCCCGCAAGCAGCTCTTCGACCTTTCCTTCAGCGGAATCCAATGTATCCACAAGCTTCCGTGAAAGGCCGATTCCCTCTTCAAATATCTTGAGACTTTCGTCCAAAGTGAGTCCACCGTGCTCCAGTTGCTCCACCAGTTCGCGCAGGCGGTCCATCTGAGCGTCAAATGAGAGCTTGATTTCTTCTTTATCTTTGGGTTTTTTCATGCGCTTGAGCGTGTATATCCGTCCAGTATGTTTCTTGGCCGTCACCGAACCCGGTTTACCACATGATCAATGCTGTGGCGGAGCCGTTTGGATTCCGGCGCATTGTTATCTTATTCCCAGCGGCCGCGACATGAGCAGTCTCGATTACCCGCGCAACCGAAAATCCTAATTAGCCCCCGTTGAGGAGGTGATACTAATCTTTTGAGGGCGATTCACCGTTTCGCTCAGTCTGAAGCAGCAGTTCACTCAATTCTCGTTTTGCCGCTACGAATCCCGGTTCAATTTGCGCGGCTTCCTTGAAGCAATCCAGGGCCTCTTCATTCCGAAGGAAAAAGCGTTTGTGAATGTAGCCTTCCAGATAGAGACCCTCTGCGAGTTTGAGAGGCAAGATGTCCTGTATGGTTCGTCGTATACTCGTGGAAGTCTGCACGTCCGTCAGAGCGGTTTTCACGTAAAGAGCAGGGAAATCACGTTGCAACCGCGCCTTAATCTTCGTTTGCGCTCGCTCGTAGAGCACATCAGCGTAGAGCGACGATTGGCCCATCTCAAGCGCCTCTAGAATGTCCGCAGCTTCATCGAACAGGTCAAGCGCCTCCAGATAATGACGCGCATTCGCCACTTGCGAGCCGAGTTTCAAGAGCCTTTCCGCAAAGTAGGGGGACATGTCGCCGCAGGCGATCCCATATACGCATAGCCAAACACTAACAACGCACGACACGATAAGCGACTTTGGGCGAAAACCGGCTCTTTTGTGTTTCATGAGCTACCGAACCCGGACATATGACCAAACCCACACCAAAACGGAGTCTACTACCAACACATGATCAAAGAAGTAATATTTGGAAGGCCCCTCTTGAAAGAAAGGATGGATCCCAAACCCTCTCCAAGAACGACCATGACGTATCGTCACAACGAAGCATGAAAGTATCCAATCATTTGAAATACTTTAGGGCCTCTGTATCCCCCTTGTCAGGGGGATGTACGGATACTGCCCGACAACCCTTTAACTCGGAGCCGACGCTTACCCCTCTGACAAGGGGGTTGGGGGGTTTTCAACTCCCAGACCGAAAACCCTTCTATGTGGTCTTTTTACGTCGCATCCCGGATGCGAGACTTTCATGCGAACATTACCATGGCCGAAACGAGCATTTTTCTACGAGAATTGCTTTGTTTCGGCGAAGATTACGTTTTCTTAAAAGAGGTTGGAAAACCTGCTTTGCAATGAAAGCTCCCCGAGCTTACTTTTGTGAAAGCACATCAGCATAAGATCCGGTCGGCGCAGACACTCGGGTAGTATGCCGAAATCCGACGGGAATTGCAAAGGACAAAGGGATGGTTCGTTCCTCAACGCGCAGAACTCCTCACACACGGAACTTCGGTTGGCGAACGCATCCCTAGGGAGGAGCAACCTACACGTTTACTGTAAAATCTCGAATTCCACTCTACGGCCGAAACGCTCGTTTACGGGAGCCGGATTAGCCATCATGGAGTTTCCTTCGCCATGAGCCACTATGCTGATCTGAGTCGGCGAAAGACCGTATGCTCCAATGAGATACTTGGCGACCGATTCCCCGCGTTGTTTAGAGAGCTTCAGATTGTACGCGGGTTTGCCCTTGCCGTCCGAAAAACCGTGGAGCACCACCCTCGCCCCCGGATTCACACGAAGAGCGTTTGCCACAGCCTGGAGCGTAGCCTTGTTCGCAGCGTCCGCTGATGGTTCTCTGGAAGCCACCGAAAAGCTGTTATTGTCGAAGGTCACTGCGCCGATGGATTGCGCGGGGGCGGCGCCCGCGGCAGGCGCAGACCCTGCGCACGGCATGAGTAAGTACTTCTTCATCCAGGAATACCAGCCTGCGGGGTTGGTGATTTCTTCCGTCCAAATGTAAACACCTCGACACTTCTCAGCGATCCCGCGCAAGAAATAGCGACCATCGGGGGAACTTCCCACCTGGAAGGTGTGTATCTCAAGGTCCGGATTATTTTGGCAGATACGTTCGGCGATCTGTATGGGATCCGTTTTGCAGGACTCCACACCGGCGCCGATCACCAGAATGACACTCTTCCCGCTCAAGCCGGCTACGTCGTCGGCAGCGGCCCTGAGCCCGGCCGACAAGGAACTCACTCCATACGAAATGGACTTGGGAAACGCATTCATGAACCGCTCAGGATCCCACGGCTGGACCGCAAGAATACTTTCCGTGTTCTCGCAACCAAGTCCTACCTTGAGCCCATAATGGCGCAGCCCCACGTTGAAGAAACCGTCCGCAAGCAAGGGCATGCCCTTCACGAACATATTCATCTTCTGCAATAGGGTCTGATACTTGTCATGGTCTTTCATTTGGCCGGATGCGTCAAACAAGACCAATATATTTTGAATGCGCTTACAATCATCAGCATGGGAAGGTAGAGCGAGAAAAAAAGCGCAGACGAGCAACATAAGACACATTCGCGCCGGACCGGTCCGAACAGGAAAATTCATGGAGGCCTCCGTTCACGGTACAATGCAGGTGGAAGTATCAAAGGCATACGAAAAAGTCAAGAATTATGCTACGCTGGAAAGTGTGTACGAGGGCTTCAACAGCCGCTTTCAACCTGCGGCCTCAACTACCGGCATACAATGGGCCATCTTTGATGCACGGAAACACGCTCTGAACAATGGTGTCCAACGATCCCTCAGCGCATACGAACCCTTCAACCGACGCCGCTCTCAGGAGTCATTGGGCCACGCTTTTTGTAGCCTTGGGAATACTTTGTCTGTCGTTGCTCTTGCAACCCGCCGACACCGGAACCCTTGTCCTGCCGATCCCCGGCTTGGGCGCCCTGCCTCTCCCTGCGGTGTGCGTAAGCCGCCGGCTCTTTCACATGCCCTGCCCCGGGTGCGGACTCACCAGGAGCTTTGTGGCTATTGCTCACGGACGGGCGGCTGAGGCGATCACCTACCACGCGCTGGGACCGCTCCTGTTTGCCCTGTGCGTTGTGCAAATCCCTTACAGATTGGGAATCATTTTTTACCCGCGGCTCTCGATCCTGCGCCTCATACACGCCGCAGGAGACACCCCTGTGCGGCTTGTGGTAGTCGCCCTGGTGATCCTTTGGTTCTTTCGACTATCCACACATCTTGTGAGTTATTACGCGTCCTGATCCGTTCACAGCGCCGAGATCGCCGTTCAGGAGCGGGATGGGCCATTCACAGGGAAGGAGAATCTCCTCGCACGTCTCCACCGCAGCCAAACCGATCAAGCCCGGTGAATCGTACCACGCCCCATTCTTAGGCCGCCCACTGCGTTCATCGCGGTTTACACACCGCATGGCGCCCTGATATACTATACCTGTTTATCGTGCGCGGAAGTCTGTTCACCCCGCTGAACCATAGGACGAAATGTAGGACCGGTCACCCGCCGCGGTTCGCCTATCTTTGGCGAAGTCGCCGAACCTTGTGATGATCCGTTACGCCTGATTGGCGTAGCTTCAATCCCCAACCCAACTTTTAATGGAGATAGTATGGCGAAAATTACAATTCAGACCCTGAGACAAAAGAAAGCCGATAAGGAGCCCATGACATTCCTGACGGCGTACGACTACCCATTCGCTATCTTAGAGGAGAAGGCGGGGATTGACGTCCTGTTAGTAGGCGATTCCATGGGCATGGTGGTGTTCGGATACGACTCGACCCTCCCCGTTACAATGGACCTCATGATGCCCCACGTGAAGGCTGTACGGCTCGGCGCGCCCAATGTATATCTCGTGGGGGATATGCCGTATATGAGCTATCAGGTCTCCAAGGAAGAGGCCATTCGCAACGGCGGCCGGTTTATGGCTGAGGGCGGTTGTGACGCCGTTAAGATGGAAGGCGGCAGAGAAGTGGCGAATACCCTCACGGCTATGGTGAACGCCACCATTCCCGTTATGGCGCACTTGGGGTTGACGCCTCAAGCCGCGGCTCAGATGGGGGGCTATAAAGCCCAAGGTCGTGACCTCACCGGCGCAAAGAAACTCATAGAAGACTCAAAGATACTCGAGGAGGCCGGAGCCTCATCACTCCTTCTGGAAGCTGTGCCGGCGGAAGTGGCTCAAATTATCACCGAACGGTCTAAAGTTCCCGTTTTCGGTATCGGCGCCGGTCCGCACTGCGACGGCCAAGTGCTCGTTATCCATGATATGATCGGCATGTTTGATCGCAAAGCCGCTAAATTCGTAAAAAAGTACCGACAAATTGGGGCTCAGATCGTGGAAGCCCTTCAGGAATTCAAAAAAGAAGTGGCTGATCGCTCATTTCCCACCGCTGAGCACTGCTATCCTATGCCGGAGGACGTCGCTCAAGAGCTGCGCAAGCTATATCGCTGATTCGGATGCTCAGCGAAGATGAGGTTACCGAGGGGAGTCTCCATTAGGAGGCTTCTCCTCGAACACCACAAATTTTGCCCTCGTATGCAAGCTCACACGTCGTTACAAGTCCTCTCTCGACTATGCGCGGGCAAAAGCTGCGTCGAACGGGGAGTCCGGCGGAGGAACAGGCATCATGGGCTGAACACCGAAGCAGCAATTTATTTTCCACTGAGGAGTTCGGGTAAGAATTGGGGGCGCTTATGCGTTCCACGGTGCGGACGGGGCTACAACGGCGTTAGGCCGCTCCTAGAGACCTTTTACTTTTTTGACTTGACAAATTAATCAGTACGTATAGCATAGAAAATAGAGCTGAGGAAATCTTTATTTTAAAAACATTCATATTTTTTTTAAAAGGATTTCACTAAGCTCAGGGCCGCGCTATGGCCAACGCCGCATCAGCTTGAAAGGTCGCTCCTTGAGATCCAAAGCAGCGGCTGCCTTCCTCCGCACACATGAGACGATTATTGTGCTCCCCTCCCTCTGAACCCCGGAGAGCGGTCGGCACTCATTCCACTACGGACCTTCGTTCACGCGGATGTGCGCGGGGGCTCTGCCCTGTATCACTGATAGCCATTTTGACGGGTTTTGCACTATCGTAAACCATTTCGCTCACCAGGAAAGGGGAAAGCTCATGAGAGTCGGAATTGTCGGCGCAGGGGCCTTGGGCTCGGTTTTAGGCGGATTGCTTACGGAAAAGGGAGTAGACACGGTCCTCTATGAACGTGACCCCGCCGAGGTCGATCTCATCACCCGAGACGGCCTAACTATGGAAGGCGTGTCAGGTGATCGCGTCGTGCGACCGCACGTTCGTAATTCCCCTGAAGCCAATGACCGTGACCTGGTCTTGGTCCTGGTGAAGACATACGATACGGTAGCGGCCCTCGCCGCCATAGGCAAGGCATTGTCCTCGGAAGGAGTGATCCTAACGCTACAGAACGGCATCGGCGCGTTCGACGTCCTCGATGAGGCGTATCCCGGTCGCGTATTGCTCGGGACCACCACCATCGGGGCCATGAGCGTCGGCAAAGGGAAAGTGAGACACACGGGAAACGGCACAACCAGCTTGGGCGAAATAGACGGCGCGGTGACCCCACGAGCCCAAAAGGTCGCCGACATCCTCAGCCGAATGGACGCCGGCCCGGTCCATACCACGGACAACGCGCTTGGCGGCGCCTGGTCGAAGCTCATGGTGAACGCAGCCATCAACGCGCCTGCGACGCTGCTGCGCGTGCGCAATGGGGATCTACCAACGGCCGCAGGACAGAAGCTGATACATGAGATCGTAGCGGAAGGTGTGGCGGTGGCGCACGCGAAAGACATACGACTGCTTCAGGACGATCCCGAGGCGTTCGTCCTGAAAGTGTGCGAGATGACGGCGCCGAACTTGAACTCCATGTTTCAAGACATAGCCGCGGGTCGTCGCACTGAAATTCAATACATAAATGGGGCCATCGTCGCAGAGGGAGAACGGTTGGGAACATCCGTTGCGGTGAACCGGGCTTTAACACTGCTTATACGGACATTGGAAGCGACAACCGACGTTCGAGTGTGAGGGGAAAAATGAAAGCCCCGGAAAGGAGGATGGGACCGGGGCTTCGCAATGGAGAAAAGGTATGTTCTGCGGCGGGCTACGCCACCCGCCGTGAAAAGAGTTAAAACAGGATCTCGCATACTTGTCAACATTTTTTAAAGCTCTGGTTCATAATATTCAACACTCAACATTCAGTTTAGTATCTAAGCCATTGCTGCTATTGCCTTAATAAGATCTGATTTCCCGACGATACCCACGAGCTTTGAGCCCACTACCACCGGCAGCGTGTAATACTGACGCTCGCTCATGATGCCGGCGGCCTCGGTTAAGTCCATTTCCGGGTAGATACTGAACGCCGGTTTTGAGCAAATATCCCCCACGGTTGTAGCCATGAGCCGTTTGTAGTCCTTTTGGGCGCGCCACGGGTTCTCAAAGGGAATAACGGAATCCAGAAGCACGAACACGGTCGGAATGTGAAGAGGTTTGTTCTGGCTGAGCAGGTCGGATTCGCACACGACCCCGACCACGACTCCTTCGTCGTCCACAACGGGCGCGCCGTTGATGTCGTTTTCGGCGAAAAGACGCGCCAATTCTTTGATAGGCGTATCCATACGAACCGTGAGAACATCCTTAGTCATAATATCCGCTATAGTGGGCATGTTGCCTCCTTAGGGCGCGTCGCGCCTTCGCTGTCCGAATTCGGAGTGAAAGTATTCGAATTCGTGAGGCGTAATCACAGCTACGGTTGCGCCTCACGTGGTTGTTCAAGCGCCGGCCATGCAACGCTAGGACAACTCTTCTCGCTAAATATCCGGCCCCCGGCAGGAGAATATCATGAAAAGCTATCGTAAGGAGTTATGGTTTAACACTCCGGGTCGCAGAAGTTTCACAAACATCACGAATGAGGTTGTAACCTGCCTACGTGAAAGCGGTATGCAGGAAGGGCTGTGTCTTGTGAACGCCATGCACATAACCGCATCCGTATTTATCAACGATGAGGAATCCGGTCTTCATCATGATTACGACAAATGGCTGGAGGGCTTGGCCCCCCATGCGCCGATCTCACAATATCAGCACAACCGCACCGGGGAAGACAACGGCGACGCTCACCTGAAACGACAAATCATGGGCCGCGCAGTCGTGGTGGCAATCACTAAAGGCAAGCTGGATTTCGGCCCGTGGGAGCAAATCTTCTATGGCGAATTCGACGGCGGCAGACGCAAACGCGTCCTCGTGAAGATTATCGGTGAGTAGAGGGATTGCCACGCGGGGTCGGGATACGCAGGGGGACGGCCTGCGATATTTTCAAGTCATTTTTCAACGAGTAATATGGGTGAAGGCCGTTGC
This sequence comes from Desulfomonilales bacterium, assembly GCA_038205805.1. Taxonomy (GTDB): domain Bacteria; phylum Desulfobacterota; class Desulfomonilia; order Desulfomonilales; family Desulfomonilaceae; genus JBBSBY01. The sequence goes on along the minus strand of JBBRBO010000125.1, from coordinate 1,367 downwards.
TGTATAGAGGTTTTGCTGACGTAGCGTGCTCTCAGATCTTTTCGGGGTGAGCGGCAGGGTCTTAATGGAGCTTCTATGCACGAGCATGTCCGCCCAGAGTCTTCCTGATGCGCTTGGCTGTCTGCACGGGTCGTTGAAGTCCATCGGAGTAGCAGGGGCTTCTTCAAGCACCACCATCCAGATGCTGGAAGGTCAAATACCGGATCTTGAACACAAGAAGATAGCCCGAGTGCTCAAGCCGCATAGCAAGCTTCTCGAGAGGCTTCAGGAAGTCTCCTGGATACAACGGATTGCGGCGAGTTCACTCATTTGACGAACTTGAAAGGAAACCACTGGAGACACATGGAATTTACCGACGACACGAGCCTCGCCAAACCTAGAGATGGACCTCGGGGTCATGACTTCTTTAGTTCTGCTCCCTCGCAAAGAGACTTCCGTCACATCTCGGACGGTAGACTTTCATGCGACCTTTGGAATTGGCGAAACCGGCTTTTCTCAAGGAGAAAATGCGATTTCGTCAAATATCATGAATTTCTTAGAAAAAGGTGGAAAAACCAGCTTTGCAATAAGAACTCCGCCGATCTTACTTTTGTGAAAGCGCATCGGTATTAACCAGTGCATGGACAAAGCATCCAACCATAAAAGCAAGGCATTCAAATTCCAAGAACTGAATAGCGGTTCTGTCTAACATGATTTGTATTTCCGCCGAGAAATCATCATCAGCCTCGTAGAATACGAGCTTTAAAGGGATTTTTGGGAGAACGTCAAATGTCCATTGATGTTTGCCTGGTTGCGCCTCTTCTTCGATTCCATCAAGTTTTTCCGCTGCTTCGCTAACTTTGACGTAGTTGTTCCCAAAGTATTTTTCCAGAGGAGCATTCATCAACCGACTCTGGGCATGCAGTCCACTAATCATTCTTGGGATGCTCTCAAATGGAATGTAAGAATTCTCAGGCTCTCCTCGACCTTTGGATAGGAGATAATGGGCGAGAACATTCAGGTTATTTACGTTGACGGGTTGGTGGTCCATCGGCTCGACCCCATCTGAGGTGATACGATATTCTCTCTTTAAAAAAGTTACGTGAACACCACCATCAACATATTCAAGGCCAAGGCGGTCGGCGCTTTGCTGGAAATCAAGTAGAGAAAGCTGAGAGACTAACTCGATGTAGATTGAATCATAGCCGCTGCTCACTGAAAATCCTTCCAATCATTCGGACAATTCCCACCCGACTGCGTCCGGCTCTTGTTTATTATGTCGTGTGCTATGAGGGTTTGGGATCGGCGTTTAGCTCAAGACGGTTCTCCCCCAATCTATCATCGCATGGGTCTCGGTATCAGTCATCGTCCGCATCGGGACCGCCGGG
>JBBRBO010000124.1:0-12535 GCA_038205805.1 Desulfomonilales bacterium | reverse complement strand
GTGCTTTCCAACGAGTAACATTGGTGAAGACTCTTTTTGGGAAGGTAAGTTGTTTCGACGTCTATCTGAGAATGTTTAATATGCCGAAAGCGGCTATTTCTCCTTGAGAAAAGCCGGTTTCGGCCATTTAAAAGTTCTTGGAGAGGGGTTCGGGGAGAAGCCTTCTTTCAGGAAGGTTCTCCCCGATATTACTTTTTTGATTATGTATTGGTTTTAATTGACTTTTTTCTCGCGGCCGGCCCACTCACGGTTTCTCAGCTCGTACTTCATGACCTTACCCGTGGCGGTCTTCGGCAGCTCGCCGAATTCAATGGCCTTGGGGATCTTAAAGCGCGCGATATTGTCACGGCAGTACTCTTTCAGCTCCTCTACGGTAGCGGAGGCGCCGGGTTTGAGGGTGACGAACGCCTTGGGGACTTCACCCCACTTCTCGTCCGGGACGCCGACCACCGCCACTTCCATGACCGCGGGGTGTCCATAGAGACAGTTTTCCACTTCCACGCTGGAGATGTTTTCGCCGCCGCTGATGATGATGTCCTTGGAACGGTCCTTGATCTCGATGTAGTTGTTGGGGTGCATCACCGCAAGATCACCGCTGTGGAACCAACCGCCGGCAAAGGCCTCCTCGGTGGCTTGCTCGTTGTTGTAATAGCCCAACATGACGTTGTTGCCGCGCATGACGATTTCACCGATGGTGGCGCCGTCCTTGGGCACGGGCTTCATGGTGAGCGGATCAACCACATCCAAATAGCGGGCGGTTGTATTTGCCACGCCTTGACGGGCCATGTACTTGGCTCTTTCATCAATAGGTAACTCATCCCAACCCGGTTGCGGTGAGCATATCGTATGCGGTCCATAGACCTCGGTGAGCCCATAGACCTGGATAACCTTGGCGCCGATGGCTTCCATGTTCTTGAGGACTTGCGGCGCCGGGGGCGCTCCACCGGTGGCAATGTAGAGCTGCGTTTTCATTTTCACGTCTTTTGCGCCGGGATAGCCGGACATACCGATGAGGATCGTGGGCGCCGCGCAGAGATGCGAGATTCCTTCCTCTTCGATTAGGCGATAGATCTCTTCAGGGACAACCTTGCGCAAGCACACATGGGTTCCGCCAACAGCGGTAACGCCCCACGGGAAGCACCATCCGTTGCAATGGAACATGGGCAGTGTCCACAGGTATACGGACGTGTAGTCTATACCGTTCTGCAGGACCTCGGCCAGGGCATTAAGGTATGCGCCCCTATGGTGATACATAACCCCTTTGGGCTGGCCCGTTGTGCCGCTGGTGTAGTTGATGGTGGCCACTTCCCGCTCATCTTCAACGGCTATGGGGACGGGCGTGTCCGGAGCGGCTGCGATGAACTCTTCGTATTCCAGGTCTCCGAAGGGACGGTCCGTGCTTATATCGCAAATATTCACGATGGTTTTGACCTTGGTCAACTGGTCACGGGTCTTTGCGATAAGATGGCTGAACTCATTGTCAATGAAAAGGGCCGTGGCGTCGGAATGATTGATGATATGCGTCACTTCTTTGGGCGAGAGCCGAATATTGATGCTTACCAATGCGGCGCCTATCATAGGGACCGCAAAGTGCGCTTCGAGCATGGGCGGCAGGTTGGGACAGATGAACGCAACCTTGTCGCCTTTGCCGATGCCTATGTTGGTGAGGGCGTTGGCCAGCCGATGCACTCTGGACTGAAATTCGTTGTAGGTGTAACGTTTGTCGTTGTAGATGACTGCGGTCTTGTCGCCATAGATAAGCGCTGTTCCGCCGAGAAACGACACGGGCGTGAGCACGTCATAATTTACACTGTTTACATGCAAGGCCGGACTCCTTTTCTGAGACATCGAAATATGGAGACAACTCGGGCAAGTTGCTCCTTGGCGCTATGTGGGAAGACAGCTTACTAAGAAGAGTTACATTGTATAGAAACAGGTATGAATAACAACCATTTTTACCGTTTGGGTATAAAACAACTGTTCGGCAAAGTAATCGAGGTCTAGGTCGGCCTTATGTCAAACGAGTATGCGAATTGTGATACGCACGTACGTTCTTCAAAGAGAACTGCCGAACCGGTGAGGGTCGCCGTTTGAGGAAAAGGTATTTTCAGAGGAAATTTTTCCCATCGTGGCGCTACTTTGATTGATGGGAATGGTGATGCACCACCTAATCTCTTAGTATAGCGCATCACGGAAAGCTTGTCAAGTCAAAAATGGAAAAGCCCCCATATTCGGCTTATAGCGCACTTCCCATTTTCAAGGCCTCAAGCAGACTATTCAACCGATGGAGGGATTACCTTCAATGAGCTCACCAACCGCCCAACATCACCATAGGTCGCAGCGCCGCCGCCTCAAGCCCGGTAAAAGCGCCGCTGAACTCCTCTCAAAGCCTCTCTAATCAATCGGAGCCCCAATGTCCCACAAGCCACGCCCTAAGCTCGTCCATATCGCTACCGTTCCCATGACGCTGGAATTCTTCCTACGCGGTCAGATGGAGCACATCAAGGATCACGGATTCGATGTCATGGGTATATGCTCGCCTGGGCCGGGGCTGGGGCGCATGGCCAAAAAACGGGGCGTAGTGATGTATCCGATTGAGATGAGTCGCTCCATTTCACCTCTATCCGATATTCGGGCGCTCATCCGTCTTTGGAAGACGCTCAGGGAGCTACGCCCCGAAATCGTTCACGCCTCCACGGGAAAGGCCGGCCCTTTGGGGATGATTGCGGCTACGCTTGCGGGAGTTCCCGTGCGAGTCTACACCCTTCGAGGGATTATGACCGACAGAGCCTCGTGGTGGTCACGGGAGGTCTTTCGTCTCATGGACAAGCTCACCTGCGCATTGGCGCATCAGGTCATCGCAGTGAGTGATTCGGTGGTCGAAGTGATCGCCGACGCGGGTATTTGCCCACGGTCAAAGATGAAGGTCTTGGGGAAAGGCTCCAGTAATGGAGTGGACGCCATAGGGCGATTCAACCCCGAACTGGTGACTCCTGAGCAGACGGCTCAGGTGCGGCAAAGGCTCTCCATCCCGGTCCATTCCCTCGTGGTGGGGTTTGTGGGCAGACTCACTGAGAAAAAGGGCATACGCGAGCTGCTTACCGCATGGCAATCCATTTCAAGGATTGATCCGTCCTATAGGTTGCTTCTGGTGGGGCCGTTTGAGGAGCTTGACCCCCTCCCCCGGGAGATCGTGAAGGCTATTGAGGAGGATCGATCCGTTATTCATGAGCCCTTTGTCCCCAACGAGGAGATGCCCGCCATGTATTCGGTCATGGACGTGGCGGCGCTCCCCACCTATTCCGAGGGGTTTCCGAATGTGGCCTTAGAGGCGGCGGCCATGGGATTGCCCATTGCGGCCACACGGGTAACGGGCTGCGTGGACGCGGTAGTGGGGGGTGAAACGGGATTGCTCGTCCAGGCCCGGGACTCGGGCGCCTTGGCTGCTGCGATCGGCGCCTATTTGCAGGACGACGACCTACGTAGTCGGCATGGCAGGGCGGCCCGTGAGCGGGTTGTACGGGATTTCCGGCCCGAAGACGTGTGGCGCGGCCTGCATGAAGAATACACCAGGCTCTTGCGACAGAGGGGGCCTAATACCAATGCGCAGCCAAAGAAGTAATATCGGGGAGAACCTTCTTGAAAGAAGGTTTCTCCCCGAACCCCTCTTCAAGAACGACCATGACATAGCGTCACAACGAAGTATGAAAGTATTTCATAACGTGGGACGTTTTAAGATTAAACCCCCCGTATCCCCCTTGTCAGGGGGATGTACCGATACTGCCTGACGCCCCTTTGACTCGGCGCCGACATCTGCCCCCCTGACAAGGGGAGTTAGGGGGTTTTCCGGCTCCCATACACGTATCGGTAGCAGCGGCAGTCTTTGTGAAGCGACACGCTATGAGGGCTACTGTGATAACTTTGCGCTACGCCGGCCCCCGTGGGGGCTCGGGGAGAGGTCTCTCCGATGACGCTTCCGTGATGCGAAACGAGATTACTTGGTTTCCATGGGGAAATGGGAGGCTTCCCACTCTCGCCAGCCGCCCTTCAGGGCGTATACCTTCTCAAAACCATTGTTACGAAATACATGCGCCGCACCGGCGCTTGTTGCTTCCTCCGGTCACGAGCAATAAAAGATGAGGGTCTTATCTTTAGGGATTGTATTTACCTTCGACCCGGCATCTCGCGGTTCCAAACGGACTGCGCCGGGAATCTTAAGGTTGCTCTGATTGTAATCATCGGCCTGTCTCACATCCAGGATCATAACATCCGGGGAACCCAGCATCGCCTTCACTTTGTCCTTGTCGAGCCTGAAGTCTTGAGCCGCCGGGGCGTTCCCGGCCAGGGTCAACACCATTCCACATAGGGTGAACGTCACTACCATCCATTTCCACATAAAAGCGCCTCATTTCCCTGATTTCAGGCGTAAATTGTGCGCCGCCGTCGGGGTCCTCTCGATGAAAGGCCGACATAAGCGAACATAAGGGTAAGGGATTTCAACGATACGGATGCGTAGCATTCGGGCCTGTCGGCGCCCGCATCGTATCGCACATTTGAACGGTTCACGGGGATTGAAAGGCTTCTGCGCCCAGTGAACGATCACACATATATCAACGTATATGATGAGAGTCTCGGATACGTGGATTGTTTCCGCTCGTAAATGAATGTTCGTGCGCTTGACCGGCAGGAACGTCGGATCCGGCTAATACCGCCGGCCGTCCCGTCGCTATCGTTCATTGAGCTTGAGGCGACTCTGCGCTCGCTGAAAACCGGAGGGAAGACTCATCTCCCCTCCGGACCACCCCATCGTCGTTTGGCGCCCTTGGGGCGCTCCCGTCAACCGATCTTACTCTTGGGCCTCGGCGGTGTCCGTTTTGGGCGGATCCAAACGTATCAGGAATTGGGTTTGCGCTACCACAGGCCCGAGATGCACTAGAACCTCAGCCTGTTCCTTGGTGAGGTTGTAGATACCCGCCTCCATGATCATCGGCGTATCCGGATTGTCGCCCACGGTCCAAGAGGCCCGTTGAGTTTCTTTATCCACCATGCCGGTCACGTTCTCGGCTTGGTCGGTAGCGGTGGTCGTAAATGTGCCGGCCAGCACCCCTTGATTATTCACCGCAAGCTGGAGGACCGCATACGGAGCGCTCGCATTTTGTCGCTGAACAGCGAACACACCCAGGGGCATCCACTCGGCGTCTTGAGGAATATTCTGCGGGATGGCCGTAGCGGTGGTGCGAACTTTTTGGTAATAGTCATCCGGTGTGTAGGCCCATTGTCCGTTAATGTAGACCCCATCGTCTCGGTAGACAATCATATTGCCGTAATCGTAATCAATGGGCTCCGACCAGGCCGTTCCAACTATGAACGCCGGTAACGCCGTCCAAACCGCCGGTCGCCACCACCACCACGGGCTCGTGTTAGCCCACCAGCGCGGAAACCATCCGGGATGACGTATATGATGTCTGTTCCACCACGCGGGGGTAAACCGATTGTGAAAGGCGTGGCCGTTTCGTCTCACGTTGTTGGCTATTCGGTTGAATCGTGCGGGATGCACGCTTCTTACAAATGCGGCCCGACGGTTGAAAGCGCCCCCGCGGCCCATAGCTCCGGGTCTCATTTGGTGGAAATTGCCTTGGCGGCCGGCCAATCCCATAGTATTACGGCCACCACGGATATTTGCGCCGCCCAGTTGCGATGAGCGGTTTATACCGCCACGCCGACCAATAGCGCCGCTCGTATTCGAGGAACGATTGAATCCTGGAGAGCCTGACCGCCGGTTTTGTCCCCGAAGATTCGAGGCTTGTCCCCGGTTGATATTGATAGAGTTGCTGTTGAAGTTTCTCACGGAACTACGATTGATATTGGCCCGTGGGGCTTGAAACGCACGAGATCCGCCGCCGCTCCGCTGAAAGCTACGTCCACCACCTTGGAAGCTTCTACACGCGCCTTGAAAGCTTCTGCCGGCGCCTTGGAAGCTACGTCCGCCACCCTGGAAGCTTCTGCCGGCGCCCTGGAAGCTGCGTCCGCCGCCGCCGTGAAAACCACCGCCCCCACGGAACGCCGCGCCTCCGCCACCGCGAAAGCCTCCACCGCCTCCGCCGCCACCCCCTCGTCTCGCCATCGCCTCTAAGGGATCGAGCGCCGTAAAACAGGCGATCCCCACAAGGAGCAGCAGGATATTTCTTATTTTCATGAATGTTTTCCCCTTGTGTCCGGGACTGGACACGGAAATTTCGTGTGTAGAACAATTACGTATGACATGACGCCTTCGGACGTCGGTAGGAACTTCGTTTCACCTTCGGAGAACCTCGTCTCTTCGGTGGTAATGGAAACGCTCGCCGGTAACGGTCATTCTTTTTAAGACAAACGCTAGGGTAATCCGTTCCTTAGTGGATTGCGGATACCGCCGGCATGTCTTGTTTTGTCAACAGGCGCGGGTGTCGATAGGCGTGATAAGGAACGAGTCACTGAGGATGGCGTCACGCCCTGTGTCTCACGCACAACCGGCAAAGAGTACTTCGTAAACTTATGAAATATATGACAAATAGTATGTTATTTTAGATGGACGGAAGCAAGGCGCCGGCCATGTATTCTTCGCGCGGTGAAAGCCACAGGGGAGGCTTGTATCGCTCCGAATCACCGCATACGACACTGCAAGCTTTTATACCAATGCGCAGCCAAAGAAGTAATATCGGGGAGAACCTTCTTGAAAGAAGGCTTCTCCCCGAACCCCCATAGGCGCTAACTTAAGGGTTGTAACTACCTGAAATCATTAAAACCGGTAATTCAAAATCCGTAATAATTTCCACTTAAAGTTAGCGCTTATGCCCCGAACCCCTCTCCAAGAACTTTTAAATGGCCGAAACCGGCTTTTCTCAAGGAAAAAAGGCCGCTTTCGGCATAGTAAACATTCTCAGATAGACGTCGGAAAAACCTACCTTCCCAAAAAGAGTCTTCACCAATGTTACTCGTTGGAAAGCATTTTGGTATTAGAGGGTTCCCGGTGAACGGTTACAAACGTTCGCATGAAAGTCTTGCATCATAGACGCGACGTACAACGACCACATGGAAGAAGTTTGGTATGGGAGTTGCCCCCCCTCGCCCCGGTGTCACGGGGGTAAGCGTCGGCGCCGTGGTAAAGGGTTGTCGGGCAGTATCCTTACGTCCCCCTGACAAGGGGGATACAGGGGGTTCATCCGAAGGCTTCCCAAAATAGTAGATACTTTCATACTGCGTTGTGACGCTATGTCATAGTCGTTCTTCGAAAGTCGACTGGGAGAAATCCTCTTTTAAGAAGATTCTCCCCAGTTGCGCCACTTTGATTGCGAAACCCGAACTACGCGACCAAGGCCTCCTTCTTAATGATTTCGCCCTGGGAACTGATAACGATCTTTTCCGTGGGAACGGCCTTCCCGGACATTTCGATGCCCTTCTTGACGATCATGGGGAGTCCGGCGCAGCATGGGACCTCCATCACTACCACGGTTACGCTCTTGACGGAGTTTTGCTTGAAGATGTCGGCGAACTTCTCCACGTACGACTGGGCGTCATCGAATTTGGGGCATCCGATCATCACGGCCTTGCCTTGCAAGAAATCCCTGTGGAAGTTGGGATACGCCACGGGTGTGCAGTCAGCCGCCACCAGGAGGTCCGCATTCTTCAGGAACGGGGCGTTGGCCGGCACAAGCCGAATCTGGACGGGCCAGTGACCGAGCGCCGATCCTTGTGACGTTTGGGTTTGCGCCTGGTTCGCCTCTTGACAAGCGCATGGAGAAGCCGCCGCGAAGGTGCGCACATTGGCCGAAGGGCAGCCGTGATGCGCATGGGGCTGGGATTCTCCGGCAGCTTGCTTCTGTTCCGCGAGGCGATGCTCCACCGCTTCTTCGTCGAATTCGTCGGCGTCGCGCTGAATCATCTTGAGGGCGTCTTCAGGGCAGTCACCCAGGCAGGCGCCGAGTCCATCGCAGTACCTATCCGCAACGAGCTTGGCCTTGCCGTCGATAATTTCCAAGGCGCCTTCAGCGCACTGAATTATACATTGTCCGCAACCTGTGCATTTTTCTTCATCAATTTCAATTATATTTCTCTTGGCCATGCTTGATCTCCCTTATTTTGATCAATATCAATGCGTATTCACAGAAGTAATATTGGAGAAAACTTTCTTGAAAGAAAGTTGGGTTTCAAACCCCTCTCCAAGAATTTTCGCCATTGCCGCAATCGCCTTTTCTCAAGGAGAAAATACCGCTTCCGGCGATTATCACAAATTTCTTGAATAGCGATTGTAAAAACCTGCTTTGCAAAAAACTCCGCCAATCTTACTTTGTTGAAAGCGCATCGGTATAAGTTACTTAGAGGAAATTCTTCTCTCCTCCGGACCACCCCATACATAGTTTCAAATGGTTGCACGCTTCCTGGTGAACCGTATGTCTTGTACAGTCGTTCATCGGGTCTGAGACGGCTCTGCGCCTCATAATATTTGTAAGCGTGAACTCTTTTCCATGAACGATTCGCTCACTGGCCGTCCGCCGCGGTTACGCCTCTCCCTGGAGGGCGCTCACGGCGACTTCTTTGCCGCTTTGGGTCAATAAATCCCTCTCTATGATTGATGCGACGGATTCCTTTGTGATTTCACCCTTTTTCAAGCCTTGTTCCGCATCGGCGATGGTGAGGGCGTCGGCAAAGGCCTTGTAGTTCACTGTGTCCGTGTGTTTGCCTTCAAGGATGTCGCAGACTTGTTCGCTCACGGGCTCGGGGGCGTCCAACTTATCGAGGATTTCCCGCACGTAGTGGAGCGGCGGCTTGCCGTTGTCGTCGGCCCTGTGGGCGTCCTTCACTTCGTTGAGATACGCCGCGGACAGGGCAATGGCCGGATCACCTTGCTCCGCCGTGACAATGGTCTCCACGTGTCGCGCCACTTTAGCGCCGTGCGCGATGCGCTTGAAGTCATTCTTCAGGTGGACCTTCATCTCCACTGCGATGCGATCCTTGAAGAGATCCTGCTTCTTCTTTATAAGTTCAGGTGGAAGCTCGCCGAAACACTGTTCCGCAAACTTACAATGGGCGGCGCACCCGAAGTCCATATTCGGATTCAGCACCTGATGCCCGCATTTCTTGCAACGTCGCCGTGTTTCGTCTTTGAAGAACTCGACGACTGCGTTGCATTTGGGACATCGCGCATCAAAAATAGCGTCAAACTTCCAAAATCTGGGGTCTTGTCCGGGACATTTCATTGCACAATCTCCTTATCCGCGAGCGGTCGGTTGAAGCCGGAGAAGAGTTGGGGAGACTCTTCGTGAAAGAAGTTTCTCCCCAAGTCTTCTCTCCAAGAACTTTCACAATTGCCGAAACCGGATTTTCTCAAGGAGAAAACGCCGCTTTCGGCGAACAGTAAATGTGCTTAGAAAGAGGTTAGAAAAACCTGCTTCCAAATGATCCCGCAAATCTTTTCATTCGGGCAATGCGGTATTCCTCATAAAGGTTAGGGCGCCGTCGAGCCCGCGTCATTGTTCTTGCGGACAACGCACTTAGCGGCCCAGGGGCCGGTGGAGGCCGGCCCGTTGCTCCAGGCAATCCTTCCTATATCGTCTTTAGCCAAGCGAGGACGGCCGGGAATGTTTCCATTGAGCAAAAGGCCGACAGGTAGCCGACCTCTTGCGTTTGTGAGAGCGCAGCGCTTACTACGCCGATTTCAGCAAGGACTTCAGGTCCGCTTCAGGTGTCGATATGGGCTTGATATCGAAGTTTTGCACCAGCACGTCAAGCACATTCGGGGTGATAAACGCGGGCAGGCTCGGGCCGAGTCGGATGTCCTTGATGCCCAAATAGAGCAAGGTCAGGAGAATGGCCACGGCCTTTTGCTCATACCACGACAGCACCATCGAGAGCGGCAGGTCGTTCACGCCCACATCGAAGGCCTTGGAGAGCGCCACGGCGATTTGAATGGCGGAGTATGCGTCATTACACTGACCCACGTCCAGGAGTCGGGGAATGCCGCCGATGTCGCCCAGGTCTTTGTCGAAGAAGCGGAATTTGCCGCACGCTAGGGTAAGGACCACGCAGTCTTTCGGGACCTGCTCGACAAAGTCGGTGTAGTAGTTTCTGCCGGGTTTGGCTCCGTCACAGCCCGCCACTAAGAAAAAATGTTTGATGGCGCCACTTTTGACTGCGTCGATAACCTGGCCCGCCACGGACATGACGGCGTTTCTCCCGAAGCCGCACATGACTTCCTTGCCGTTGGCGTCCGAAGGGAAACCGGGCAAAGCGAGGGCCTTATTGATGACCGGAGTGAAATCCTTATCTTGAATGTGGGTTGCTCCAGGCCAGCCTACGAGCCCCGTTGTGTAGATGTTGTCCATATAGGACTCTTTGGGGCGCTGAATGCAATTGGTAGTCATGAGGATGGGGCCGGGGAACTCGGCGAATTCTTTCCTCTGGTTTTGCCACGCCGAGCCGTAATGCCCGTAGAAATGCGGGTATTTCTTCAGTTCGGGATAAGCGTGGGTGGGCAACATCTCACCGTGGGTGTAGACGTAGATGTCTTTGCCTTCGGTTTGCTTGAGGATTAATTCCAGGTCGCGCAGGTCATGGCCCGACACGAGGATCGCCTTGCCGGCCTTATGACCGAGGGGCACCTTGGTGGGCGTGGGGTGACCGTACGTGCCGGTGTTGGCGTGATCCAGCAGCTCCATTGTGCGCAGGTTGATTTCGCCGCATTTGAGGACTAAACCAACCCAGTCATTGAGCGACAAATCATCGCGCAGGGTATCCGCCAGGCCTTCGTGGATAAAGGCGTAGACGGCGTCGTCTTCTTGGCCCAGGATGCGGGCGTGATCCGCATAGGCCGCAACGCCGCGTAGCCCGAGAATCAGGATATGCTGGAGCGACCGAATGTCGTCGTTTCCTTGGGCTTCCGGCCAAAAGCCTCTAGTGCGGGATTGTTCCAGCAGGCCTTCCATTTTTTTTGCGGGCTGATAGGTGGCCGCTTCCGAGGTAATTTCCTTGCCGCCGGCGGCCTTGACTTTGGCCTTCAGGTCTTCACGTTTTTTCACCGCCATGTCGATGAGCGTGACGAACCTGTCCGGGTCGAAATCGACGTTTGTGAGGCATGAGAACATGGCTTCAGCGGTAAACTGGTTCACGTCGGCGTCAACCACGCCTACCTTGCGACCTTCCACCGCCACTTGGGAAAGTCCCTTGAGCGCATGGGTAAGCAAATCCTGTAACGCTGCCGTTTCCGGGGTCTTGCCGCATACGCCTACCGTGGTGCAGCCCTTGCCATGAGCCGTTTGTTCACATTGATAACAGAACATTTTGTCGTCCATACTGTGGTCCTCCTCCTCGTCATTCTATGGTGTAAAACCTTGAGAGGTCTTTTCGCCTGTTGTGTAATTCTAAGGTAACGCTTGGGCGCCGATTCGGCTTTGACTTAAGTCAAGCGTGCGCATTTTTCTCAAATTTTTCGTTTTGGAAGAACGGTTAGTGAACATTCATCGGAGTTTGGGCCTCTCGGGGGCCGCTTTACCGGTGGTGGGCAGGGTCTCCCTATCCCCCATTATGACTGCTCCTGCGCAAAAGACCAATGCCGAGCATGAGCATGAGCGCACGAAGTTGTCGTTTTCGTGCGACGCATGAATAAAGCTCAATGTTTTTTAGCCTATCATGAAATATCCCTGAACTTTTTTGTCGTGGATTGCATCTAGTTCAGTAATAGTAAAGCGGACTACGTCAATGACTCCGCCTTCGGAGAGGCATCAACCTACGTACAACTTGAATACGCCTTTCTAAGGTCCATGATCCACGGAGTGTTGATTCGATCCAACAGAGAACATGGTGAGTTCGAACGAAATCAACGTTTACTCATGAATTCCCCACCTCCTGATTAAGGACACTACCAAAGGAGAAAAGTTATAGGAGAACACATGATAGAGCAGACAGTTCAAGCAAAGGGGAAAACTCAGCATATCGACGCTGAGCGTTACTCCACGGAACCACCCCACGCCGCCCGGAAGGTCCGCAGCGGCCTAAATACAAAAACAGACAATGTGGCCAAGGAATTGGCCAAACACGACCAACAAGTTTAATCGAGTTTCTCAGGAGTATCCTAGTTGTATACGAATCCATAGCGCCTCTTCGGGGGCGCTTTTTATTTGCGGCCACGGTATCCAACGCCGCTTGTTGTTATCGTCATTTTTTCTATTTCTTACATCTGCGGATGAATTTCGTCTCTTCCAACTACGGATTATTTAGATCAATACAGATAAAAATACTATCCACAGATTACGCAGATGAACGCAGATTAAGAGCAGAATAGCATCCACAGATTACGCTGACGGCCGCGGATAAGATTTAAGAGAAAGAGCAAGAAATAGGCTCTACGAGCTTTCTCTACCCACTGATACCAAAGTGCTTTCCAACGAGTAACATTGGTGAAGACTCTTTTTGGGAAGGTAGGTTTTTTCGACGTCTATCTGAGAATGTTTAATATGCCGAAAGCGGCCTTTTCTCCTTGAGAAAAGCCGGTTTCGGCCATTTA
>JBBRBO010000123.1:0-12834 GCA_038205805.1 Desulfomonilales bacterium | reverse complement strand
TCTAGGAGGCTGTCGGACTTTCACCTGGCAGTCCTCAACTTTTGTTGCGAAATATGTTTGGTCAACTTCCTGATATTATGTGAATTAGCAGCATTTTATTCTTGCGCGCCGCATCGGTTTCGCTGTATTTTATCAATAAATCATATGGTTATTCCAAATCCCAAAGAGGACATATATATGAAGGTGACATTTGCCGATGTTGATAGAGAAACTCTCTACCTATTGCCGCCGTCGGTTCAGGACTGGTTACCGGAAAACCACCTGGCCCGCTTTGTGGTCGAAATTGTCGAGCAAATCAACCTGTGGGCTCTCAAATCATCCTATTCCGGTCGCGGATCGAAGCCATACGACCCGGAGATGCTGGTGGCGCTTCTGTTTTACGGATATGCCACGGGAGTGTTTTCAAGTCGGAAGCTGGAGCGCAGTACTTATGACTCTGTAGCTTTCCGTTACATCGCGGCCAACACTCATCCTGATCATGATACAATCGCCGCCTTCCGTAAGCGATGTCTGCCTGAGTTGAAGGGCATATTTGTGGAGATACTTACTATTGCTCACCAGATGAAGGTTCTGAAGCTGGGCAAGGTTAATATCGATGGCACCAAAGTTCACGCCAATGCGTCCAAACACAAGGCGCTGAGTTACGGCCATGCCTGTAAGCTGGAAAAGCAGCTTGAGGCCGAGGTCACTGAGCTGCTGCAAAAGGCTGAATCGGCCGACAACTCTGATATTCCCGACGGCATGGATGTTCCCGCTGAAATCTCGATCCGCGCGGAAGCGCATTGCGGCAATTAAGGAAGCCAAGACTGAAATCGAGAGGCGTGCGGCGCAGCGGCATGCCGAGGAACAAGAGGCATACAACGCTAAAATGGCCGAGCGAGCCGAGAAAGAACAACAAACCGGTAAAAAGACCGGTGGTAAGCCACCGCAGCCTCCAACACCCGGTCCAACGGAAAAAGACCAGGTTAATTTGACTGACGACGAATCGCGCATCATGCCGACATCCGGTGGCGGCTTCGAGCAGGCATACAACGCCCAGGCCGGTGTAGACGCTGAAACCATGCTTATTGTTACCTTTCACGTCAGCCAAGCTCCTAACGACAAACAAGAGCTGGAGCCGGCTCTGACCAATTTGAAGCAGTTACCACAAGAGCTCGGAGCCGTTACGGATATAGGGGCTGATAACGGCTTTTTCAGTGAGAGCAACGTAAATCTTTGCGAACAAAATAATATCACACCTTACATAGCGATCAAGCGAGAAAGCCACCATCCGTCGCCCATGGAGCGGTTCCAAGAACCCGCCCCCTTGCTTGGTCCCGCCAACGCCGTAGACACTATGAAGCATCGTCTTAAGACACAAGCAGGTAAAGCAGTCTATGCCAAGCGAAAAAGCACTATTGAGCCTGTCTTTGGCATCATTAAGTCCGTTATGGGCTTTCGCCAATTTTTCTTACGCGGATTTGAGGCAGTAATAGGCGAATGGAACCTCGTTTGTATCGCCTTTAACCTCAAAAGGCTCTACGCCTTGGCTAAATAGGTTGAGAGAACGCTAAAACAACCGAAAATGGACGTTTCACACGTCCTTTACAGGCGGATTCTCGATCCGTTCAATTTTTCACTGAAACTAACGGGTCCTTTCCGACTGTTTTTGAAAAAAGCCGGGCGGGAATTTTGCACGGTTTCAACTCCCAGTCCGACAGGCTCCTAGGGAAGGCGAACCGGAAAGTCCCTCTCCACAATTTGAGAGATGTAGAGAAGAATCCTTTTTTCAGGAAATGCTTAAAATTTAAAAATGAGACAGTCTCTGCGGGGAATGATTCCTCGATTTACTTTCCGGTGCGGGAAAAGGTGTAATACGGCGTCTAAAGTCTTCTTGACAATGGCGCTCTTTACGGGAAGTATGAATCGCACGACCACAGACATGAGATTACCGTTCTCCTTTAGCATTATCGCCTCAAGTCCATAAGGCAGTGGTCCGGCAAGAAGTAAGCCGCTTAGAGGGCTCCATTGTTAGATTGATCTCAAACGCGGTGAACCATAACTCTGCGAACGCCGACAGCAAGCGAGAGGTAGTTAATGGCACAACGATCGTTAAATAAAGTGCAGTTGATCGGCCATCTGGGAAAAGACCCGGAAGTGCGATACACGTCATCCGGGAAAGCCTTGGCGACCTTCACCCTGGCTACGTCTACGAACCGTCGAGACGCAGAGGGAAAAGACCAAGAGTTCACTGATTGGCACCGCATAGTAGCTTGGGGTCGTCTAGCGGAGGTCTGCGGCGAGTATCTCGCCAAAGGCAGACTGGTCTACATCGAAGGCCGTATACAAAGCCGTGATTGGAAGGATCAGGAAGGAGCAAAGCGGACTACCGTAGAGATCGTCGCCAACGATCTCATCATGCTGGGCGGCTCCGGTGGTCAGGGCGGCAAAAGCTCCGGGGACTATAACAAGCGGCCTCCTTCGAGTCCTCAGCCGCGGCAACACGCGGCGAAAAGTGACGACGAGCCTTTTTATCCTCCGCCCGAAGATGATATTCCCTTTTAAACTCATGTTGGTCTAAGCGGACTTGCTCCGCCATCGACAATGCGCACGAGGGACCGGCCTAAAACCAGCGTCGAGGTGAAATCATGTCGTGGAAAGCCGTCTTTGCCGTTTGTATCACATCTTGTATGATATACGCCTTCGCCCCCCTGGGGTTCGCCTTCAACGAAGCCCCCGTATTTGCCGACAAGGTGAAGGCGGGTGAGTTACCTGCCGTCGCCCAAAGATTACCGTCTGCGCCCGTGGTGACGCCCGTCTTCGACCGAACAGGGCAGTACGGCGGTGTGTGGCGGCGAGCCTACACCGGCTTGTCCGATTTGGTAGGCGCACGACGGCTACTTTATGACCCACTTGTGCGGTGGAGTCCCAATTACATGATAATCCCGAACCTCGCCAAATCCTGGGAAGTGGGGCCGGAGGGCAGGGTCTTCACTTTTCATTTGGTAGAAGGTGTAAAGTGGTCTGATGGCGCTCCTTTTACTGCGGAAGACATACTTTTTGTATTTGATGACATACTGTTCAATACTGAACTCACCCCCTCAGTCCCGAGCTGGTTGACCTCCGCGGGCATTCCTCCTAAGGTGACGAAGCTTGATGACTTTACCATCCGTATAGAATTTCAGAAGCCGTACAGTCTATTTCTCCAACAACTTGCCTGCCCCCAGGGAATGACCTTGGTTACACGACCCAAGCATTACCTCAAACAGTTTCACAAAAAATATGCAAAACCCGAAGAGTTGGAAAAGTTGGTTTCCAAGAGACGAATCTCATCATGGGTGAAACTTTTTCAAGATATGTCGGATATTCAGCATTCGCTCTTCATGAACCCCGAACTGCCTTCGATATGCGCGTGGACTACTAGGGTTCCCGCTCCGGCAAAACGTTTTATAATGGAACGTAACCCTTACTACTGGAAGGTAGACTCAGCAGGCAATCAGTTACCTTACATCGACACGATCGTGCATGATCTTCAAGCAGAGGCACAAACGATTTTGCTCAAAGCCGTTGCCGGTGAAATTGACATGCAAGGGCGGCGACTCGGGGGTATGCAGGCCTCCGTTCTCTTGATGGCGAACTTGCCCCAAGGGAAATACAAGCTCGTACCGAAGGAATCCACCGCATCCGTGGGTTTGCTCCTTGCGCCCAATCTGAATCACAAAGATCCCACGATGCGAGCGATTCTAGGTGATCCCCGTTTCCGCAAGGCATTATCTCATGCTATTAATCGCATAGAGATCAACAAAATAGTGTATCGAGGCAGAGGATTGCCCAGGCAGGCCGCTCCTTTGAAAGAATCGGAATTCTACAGCGAGTCGTACGCCAATGCCTACACGGAGTATAGTCCTGCAAAGGCGAAGACGCTTCTGGATGAAATGGGGCTAAAGGCGAATTCGAGTGGAAGACGTATGCGGCCGGACGGCGCCCCTTTGCAGCTTTCTCTTGATGTGAATGTTTCGAACCAAAGCAATGTGGACACGGCTGAAATTGTGGCCTCGAACCTCAAGAGCGTAGGCATTGATGCGGAAGTGAAGTCTGAAGCCATGGATCTCTTTCACCAGCGCACTAGGAATGTGCTGCATGATATCGCCCTTTGGTCCGGTGACGGCGGGATCGAATGCCTGCTCGAGCCAAGATGGTATTTTCCCTTCAGCGCTGAGAGCCTTCAAGCGCCTTTATGGGCCGCCTGGTATCAAAGCGGCGGTGAATCCGGAGAGGAGCCCCCTGCTGAAATCAAGGAAATCATGGAAACATACAACCGTATCCTTACCACCATGGATGACCAGGAGCGAAAAAACCTCTTCCAAAAGATCATAGACGCCAACGAGAAGAATCTTTACGTCATCGGCCTGGTGCATGATCCACCGGATTTTTACGTTGTGGCGCCCCACATGTTTAATCTACCTAAAAAGGATTTCCAGAGCTGGATTTATCCGAACCCCGGACCTATCCACCCGGAACAATTTTTCTACGATCAGTCGGTGGCGAGATAGGCCCGGTTCAGATGCTTGCATTTATCATACGACGCATCCTCCTCATGATTCCGACGTTGATTGCGATTTCCATTATCTCCTTCGCGATCATCCAGGCTCCCCCTGGAGACTTTCTCACGAACTATGCAGCGCAATTGGCGGCAGGTGGTGAGAAAGTGGATCAAGCGGAACTAGCCGCTCTTCAGGAGCGATACGGCTTAGACAAGCCCGTCTATATTCAGTACTTTCATTGGGCCTGGAATTTCCTTCATGGAGATTTTGGGTACTCATTCGAATGGAAGCGCCCCGTCCGGAGCCTTATCTCTGAACGGATAGGCCTCACTTTACTTATTTCGATCACTACGTTGATTTTCACATGGGCGGTTGCCCTACCCATCGGCATTTACTCGGCGGTGAAACAGTATTCTTGGCTTGATTACGTACTTACATTTCTTGGTTTCTTTGGTCTGGCCACCCCGAGCTTCCTTTTCGCTTTGGTTCTTCTATGGATTTCCTACGCGTATCTCGGCATGAGTATCGGTGGTCTATTCTCGCCGGAGTATATTGGCGCGCCGTGGAGCTTCGCCAAGTTTACGGACATGCTCAAGCATCTCTGGATCCCCGTTGTGATCGTCGGAACCGGACATACAGCCAAGTTCATTCGTATCATACGCGGCAATCTCTTGGACGAACTCAAAAAGCCTTACGTCACCACCGCGCGCGCCAAGGGTCTTTCAGAGATGCGGCTTATCCTGAAATACCCCGTGCGCGTTGCCATCAACCCGCTTGTGAGCACCATCGGCTGGACACTGCCGGAGTTGGTGTCGGGTATCGCTATCACCGCCATCGTGTTGAACCTACCCACATCGGGTCCACTTCTCCTGAACGCTCTCATGAATCAGGATATGCACCTGGCCGGTAGCTTTATCATGCTCCTGAGTATTCTTACCGTCATCGGTACGCTCCTCTCCGACATTTTGCTCGCATGGGTCGATCCACGCATCCGCTTCGGTTCCCGTGAGGCCGTATGAACTCTGCGGAGAGCAAGCAAGAACGGTATCTCAACGCATCCACACGGCGTCTGGTATGGTGGCGATATAAGAAGCATACACTGGCTATGGTGGGGCTATATGCGATTTTGGGACTCTATTTCACGTCACTCTTTTGCGAGTTCTTGGCCCCTTACGACAAAGATCACCGCCATTACAACTTCATCTATGCTCCTCCGTCGACAGTCCGAACATTCGACAGCGAAGGCGCCATTCACCGGCCCTTCGTTTATGGTTTGTCTATGGACATCAACATGGAAACCCAGCAGATAAAATACGTGGAAGACACCTCAGTAATTCGCCCCATTCGGTTCTTTGTCCGAGGTGATCCCTACAATTTTTGGGGATTATGGAAAAGTGATATCCACTTCTTTGGTGTGGATAAACCGGGGGTTTTTTTTCTCTTCGGTACGGACCGCATGGGGAGAGACATGTTCTCTCGATGTCTGTTTGGGAGTCGTATTTCGTTGTCGATCGGAATGGTGGGTGTGTTTCTCAGTCTGATTCTTGGCCTAGTTTTGGGCGGTATTTCCGGGTACATAGGCGGATGGGTCGACGGGCTGATCCAAAGGGTTATTGAGATAATCAGGTGCTTCCCGAGTATTCCTTTATGGATGGGACTTTCTGCATCTATGCCGCCTCACTGGCCCGCTCTAAAAGTATATTTCGTCATAACGATTATTTTATCTCTGGTGGGATGGACGGACCTTGCGAGAATGGTTCGCGGCAAACTCATATCTCTTCGCGGTGAAGAATTTGTTCTTGCAGCGCGATTCGCAGGGGCGGGTCACACCAGAATCATCTTTCGACATCTTCTCCCTTCCTTCAGTAGCCAAATCATTGTGACGGTGACATTGGCTATTCCCGGCATGGTGCTGGCCGAGACTGCCTTGAGCTTTCTCGGAATAGGATTGCGTCCCCCCATAACCAGTCTCGGGGTGTTGCTGAAAGAGGCGCAGAACGTCACCACCATAGCGCTCTATCCTTGGCTGCTCATCCCCGTGGCCTTCGTAATTGTGACGGTCCTCTCTTTCAACTTCTGTGGCGACGGTCTGAGAGACGCCGTTGACCCCTATTCGAGGTAAAATGACGCTCCCTGTGCTGGAAGTGGATAATCTCACGGTGAAGTTTACCCTCGATGAAGGCGTTGTAACTGCGGTCGAAGGAGTCTCTTTTGCACTGGAGAAGGGGAAAACACTTGGAGTAGTGGGTGAGTCGGGCAGCGGAAAAAGTGTGATCGGGCAATCGATTTTGCGGATTGTGCCGGAGCCGGGCCGCATCGTCGGCGGCCGCATCATGCTGCGAACCTCAGACGTGGAGATGGATCTTACCAAGATAGCGTCGAAGAGCAAAGAAGCGCGGAGCATACGCGGTAAGGACATCGCAATGGTCTTCCAAGAGCCCATGAACTCGTTCAGTCCGCTACATACCATCGGCGCTCAAATCGTGGAAATCTTGCGTCTCCACACAGATTTGACAAAAGCGGAATGTCGCAATCGCGCGATTGAAATGCTTCGAAGAGTGGGTATTCCGCTCCCTGAGCACAGAATCGACGCCTATCCGTATGAACTATCAGGCGGTATGCGCCAACGCTGTATGATAGCCATGGCCCTCGCTTGTAATCCCGAAATTCTTATTGCGGATGAGCCCACTACTGCCTTGGACGTCAGTATACAGGCTCAAATCCTAGACCTGTTACGCGAGCTTCAAGATGAGTTCGGGATGGCAATGCTGTTTATTTCCCACAACCTCGGAGTAATCGCCGAAATCAGCCATGATGTGCTGGTGGTCTATTCCGGACGTGTTATGGAGTACGCCCCTGCGGCTACCCTATTCGCAAGACCACTCCATCCATATACCATTGCTCTCTTAAAGTCCG
Source organism: Desulfomonilales bacterium (assembly GCA_038205805.1). GTDB lineage: Bacteria > Desulfobacterota > Desulfomonilia > Desulfomonilales > Desulfomonilaceae > JBBSBY01. The sequence goes on along the minus strand of JBBRBO010000123.1, from coordinate 5,395 downwards.
TCCCGGGTATAGATACCCCTGTGCGTAGTCAACTTGCCACCATCGAAGGCACACCGCCCGATCCGTTCTCGCACATTACAGGTTGTCCTTTTGCCGATCGGTGCCGAGAATGCGACGACGCGGCAGTTTGTCGCACCAGACCCTATTCGTTGGACAGAGTGGCGGAAAACCACCTGGTGGCTTGCGCGCAGTCGCATTCTGACGAGGAGGCGACGCCATGAATGCTCATAGCGATCCTGAGATTCTTCTCGACGTCGTCGAACTAAAGAAGCACTTTCCCATTCAAAAAGGCTTTTTTAAAAAGATAGTCGGCCATGTAAAAGCCGTTGATGGTGTAAGCTTTAGCGTTCGTAAGGGCGAGACGTTGGGCCTTGTGGGAGAATCCGGTTGCGGCAAAACCACGGTGGGACGTATGATTATGGGAGCGTATCGACCCACCGCAGGTCATATATGGTTTAAGGTTCCGGACGGTGATAGGGTGGACATAGCGCATGTTCAGTCAAAGGTCATGCGCAAAGTGAGGCCTCATGTCCAAATGATTTTTCAGGATCCATTTGCGTCTTTGAATCAGCGAATGACCGTAAGGGAGATCCTTGCCGAACCGCTTATCGTGAACAAAGTGGCCCGTGGTCGCAAACTAGAAATGCGTGTTCGCGAACTCGTGGAAATGGTGGGGCTCAAGGTGCAACACCTCAACCGCTATCCACACGCCTTCTCCGGAGGGCAACGCCAAAGGATCAGTATAGCACGTGCCCTGGCTCTTATGCCTGACTTGGTGGTTGCGGATGAGCCTACATCGGCTTTGGACGTGTCCGTACAGGCTCAAATCGTGAACTTGGCTCTCGACATTCAAGATCAGTTAGGCTTGGCCTACCTTTTCATCTCTCATGATTTGGGGCTAGTGCGGCACTTCAGCACACGTATCGCTCTCATGTACGTGGGGAGAATAGTAGAATACGCCCCCGCCCAGCCGCTCTTCGAACAACCCAGGCATCCGTATACCGAAGCCCTCATGTCCAATGTTCCGAGCGTACGACCGGAACTTGTAGGACGCAAGATTATATTGCGAGGTGAGCCGGCGGATCCGATCAATATTCCGCCAGGGTGCCCGTTTCATCCACGTTGTTTGTACAAACAAGATATCTGCGTAAAAGACGTGCCGCCGCTGAAAGAGGTCGCCCCGGACCACAGGTCCGCATGCCATTTTGCGGACTCATTGCGCCTCACAGGCTGTGACGCCCTGGGCTGCGCCATTTGATAAGGCTTCCTATCGGCGCCGATGGCATGGGGCTGCTGACGTCAATTGGCGAGGAGTGAATCACGGATGCCCAGTGTGCAGCGACCGTGTGATTGAGCCGCGAAACCGAGGTATGAAGAGGCCGCTCAAATTGACCGGCCGGCCAAAGCGCCTTTATGGACGCTCTACCACATGTAGGTCCTACACCGGTTGAGGGGTCCTAGGGAATTTATGGGGTTTTGTAGGCTCTGTAAGGGATCAAAGGAATGGACGGAGACGGTATCAAAAGAATTCTCGTTTATACTCATAACTCCATTGGGTTGGGGCATGCTTTTCGTACGCTTGCCGTTCTCACCGGTATGAAGAAGTGGAGACCCGATATAGATTTCATGGTTGTATCGGGCACTTCCATTCCACAAGTTTTTTTTCAGGAAGGTATCGAGGTAATCAAATTACCCTCAATTAAGCTGGATATAGATAAGCAGGACAGCCCCATGAGTTCCCGCTATTTGTCCAGGTTTGATCTTGGGGATATCTTTGACTTCCGTCAGCGCATCATTCTCGCGGCTTTTGATTTCTTTCAACCGGATGTGTTCATGGTCGAACACAACATGACGGGTCAAATGAGTGAATTGATTCCCCTGCTTATGAAAAAATGGATGCGTAAGAATGGTCCGGGTGATTTCGCCCTTGTTCATATATGCCGCGGAATCATGAAGTGGGCGCCGCTCCTGAAAATACCATACCAAAACCCCAGGCATCGCTCGGAAACCATCAACATCGGGGCACTTTACGACCTGATGTATGTTTTAGAAGACAGGGAGGTCATTGACATCAACAGAGCCTTTTTAGGCAATGACCCTGTTTTGGAGAAAAAAATCGCGTATCTGGGTAAAATCACCAACCGCGTCTGCGAAGAGTCGCCTTCGCGAGAAGAAACTCTTCTGCGATTCTGCCTACCGGACAAACCGATCGTTCTGGTATCCCTGGGGCGCAACCGGCGCTCATACGATCTTACCGAACGCATAATTACGCTTTCGGACGCTCTTGGACTAAAGCAGACGCATCAAATAGCCGTCATCACCGACCCGTACTCGGATATGAGCCAAGTAGCTCTGCTAAAGCAGCGTTTCGCTTGTGATGAAGTGCGCTTCCTGCCGTTTATACCCGACCTAGTAGATCTCATGTTCCATTCCGAACTGATCGTATCAAGAGTGGGTTACAATACTGTGAACGAGATACTCCTCACCGGAATTAAGGCGCTCATAGTTCCTGAAAGCCACGGCGGGGGTGAGCAGGAGCTGCGCGCAAAAAGCCTCCGTGAGGACACCATCCGCACCTTTTCTGAGGATGCAGTGATGAACGATGACTTTGCCGCCCAATTTATGGCTCTGCTCAACAGCAATGACGTGCGAACGTCCTATCGTTTCGATAAGTACGCGATAGGCAAACGTATCCTTGATGATCTCCAGCTGTGGAAATCGGTGTCCGGCTCCTGTCGGTGCTGACGTTTTTACCCCCCTTGCCATTCTCACGTGAAGATCGCCTTCTTCATGAGCCCAATACTTCCCCGAGCGGGCAATATTCGTAGCCAAGCGACGCGGCTACCCCCTCGTATGTTACCATCCCATTGTAACAGTTCACTCCTTTGGCTAGAGACGCATCATGTCGGATTGCAGCCACGGGACCGAGATCAGCAAGCAGCTTTGCATACGGCAACGTCATGTTCGTCAACGCATATATCGAAGTTCTTGCCACCACGCCCGGCATATTCGGTACGCAATAGTGCAGTACGTCATATTCCGAGAACACGGGCTGCTTGTGCGTAGTCGGTCTCGATGTCTCTATACATCCTCCCTGGTCGATGGCGACATCAACAATCACGGCGCCGGCCTTGATCCGCCGGACCATCTCACGGCTGACCAATTGCGGAGCTCGGGCGCCGGGGATCAGCACGGATCCAATGATTAAATGCGCTCTACTTACGGCCTCCTCGATGTTTTGAGGATTCGAGATGAGGGTAGTAATCCTATTCCCGTACATGTCGTCAATGTAAGATAGCTTGCTCTGATCCACATCCAGCGCCCACACGTCCGCGCCCATACCCACCGCAATTTTTGCTGCGGCCCGACCCACGACTCCGGCTCCGATTACCGTCACCTTGCCCCGTTGCACACCAGGAACCCCTCCCAACAGTACCCCCCGACCTCCCTGGGTGATCTCCAGGAAGTGTGCGCCAATCTGCGGAGCCATACGGCCTGCCACTTCACTCATGGGCACCAGTAATGGGAGTGATCCGTCGCTGAGCTGGATTGTTTCGTATGCCACGGCTATAACTTTTTTGGCGAGCAGAGCGGCGGTGAGTTCCGGCGCCGGCGCCAGATGTAAATACGCATAGATTATTTGATGTGCTCGAAGATAATCGTATTCTTGTGGGAGAGGTTCCTTGACCTTAATGATCATTTCCGCGCGAGCATAAATCTCGGTAGGTGTGGAAACAATCTTGACGCCTGTGGCTTCGTACTCGCCGTCGGGGATCCTGCAACCTGCGCCGGCCTGAGTCTCCACCAGGATTTCATGTCCGGCTGTCACAAGAACTGCCGCTCCGTGGGCGGTAAGGCCGACGCGATATTCGTCTTCTTTGATTTCCTTTGGAACTCCGATAACCATGGCGTCACTCCTTTGGAAAATATAGCCGTTTAATAGTGGTTCGCCCGTGCCATTATGCGCAAGGGTTGTTTTGTGGGGATAACCTTAGCTTTTAAACCAATGTTTATGGGGAATTTTCACCTACGGCGCCTGCAAAGCAATCTGTTTGCCAAAGACCTGCGTTTTTGCGATCATTGGCCGGATTATCAGGCTCTACTGAGGTAAGATAATGACTCTGGACCGACGCACTCCTCACCTATTGGTCGAAGCGCTGGGCATACTGGAAACAAGTTTCAGCGAATTGCCCGACTTCGAATCGCCCGTCGACACGGCATCCTTGCGATCCATCCTACTGGAAACCGCCGAACGGATGAAAGATAATTTTCCATATCCTCACCCGTTTTACATCGGACAAATGATAAAGCCTCCACATGCCATTGCACGGCTCGCCTATGCGTTATCGCTTTGGATCAACCCAAATAACCATGCTTTAGATGGGGGTCGTTGCAGTTCCGCGATGGAAAAAGAAGCTGTGGCGCAAATTGCCGCAATGTTCGGGTGGAATGTTCATCTGGGGCGACTCACCAGCGGTGGGACAAGCGCCAACTTAGAGGCGCTGTGGATCGCGGCAAAGTTGCGACCCGGGCACACCGTCGTTGCATCGGCGCAAGCCCATTACACGCATCGGCGCCTTTGTGGAGTACTCGGAATTCCGTTTGAAGAGATCTCCGTGGATCGACGAGCGCGCATGGATATGGATTCGCTCAAGCGTACACTAAACGGGGGGAATATCGGCACAGTGGTTATGACGTTGGGCACGCCGGCTACGGGTTCCGTGGATTCGTTACACAAAGCGCTCGAACTTCAAGAGGAGTACGACTTCCGCATCCATGTGGACGCCGCGTACGGTGGATATTACTGTCTCGCAGGAAATCTTTCCGACGATACGCAAGCGGCCTTCGCCCTCCTGCCCGAAGCGGATTCAATCGTGGTGGATCCGCATAAGCACGGCCTGCAACCATACGGGTGTGGCTGCATCATTTTCCGAGACCCGACAGTAGGCAAGTACTACAAGCACGATTCTCCCTACACCTACTTCACTTCGACTGAGTTGCACCTGGGGGAGATCAGCCTGGAGTGCTCACGGCCCGGTTCTTCGGCCGTTGCCTTGTGGGCGACGCAACGTTTGCTGCCACTGGTTATGGGTGGTAAATTCGCCGAACTTAAAACATGCCGCGACGCTGCCCTGGAGCTTTTCAAGCGCCTGGAGAGGGATCAGCGGTTCATTACCGCGGCGCCTCCTGAATTGGACATTGTTGTATGGGGATTAAACGCAACGTCTGCTTCCGGTTGTTCCAAGGCTGCCGACAGGTTTTTTGACGCTGCAGCAAAACAAAACATTCACCTGGCGAAGGTAAAGTTACCTAAGAGTTTGCTCGAGAGTTACTTACCCACAGTAGTCTGGGACTCGGATCATGTGACCTTCTTGAGAAGCTGCGTCATGAAACC
>JBBRBO010000122.1:0-12861 GCA_038205805.1 Desulfomonilales bacterium | reverse complement strand
AACAACGGCATGTTCACGAAATGATCTTTCAGGATGGGATTTTGCTCGGGAGTCGGCGCCGTGTACGTGGCAAAGCCCATAAACCCGTCATATAGGTCGCAATCCTCCATGATTACGTTATCGACAAAGAGAAAATTCTTGCCGTACATGGAAAGCGTTCGAGTAATCTCGTCCTTGTCACAGGTCTTCCATGTGCGGGCCTTACCCCGAGTTTGAGGGGGCCTTGGTTCGGCCTCGCCGATTTCCGTCCCACCGAGGAGGTCCCTGTAGAAGACCTGCCTCACGTCGCCGGGATTGAATCGTTGCTCGTCGATGAATTCCTTGGCCACAATAGCGCCCGAGGCTTCTCTGACAAAGGAGGAAACGGTTTCCACCGAGCCGCGCAATGCGCCAAACTTGCCCTTGTTCTTTAATGCGGAAAAGAATTCCTGAACAATGAGCGCCAGCGCATCTAAGGGAATACTCGTGTTTATTGCGCTCCAGCGTTCCGTGTAAAATGGGAGTATTTCTGGGGCCAGTTGGGCGAACTCGGGGTTGGTTTCAAGCGCTTGCGTCATCCGTGCGTATGGTTCGGCGACGAGCGGGTGCGGCGTCTTACCTTGTAATTCGTCGAAGTAGGCTCCGAGAACGGCAATTTCTATGCCCGTAAAAAATTGCGAAGATTGCGTCCACGCCTCGGGAAGCGCGGCAATAAGCGTGCGTTTACCCTTCCGAGCGCCTAAAAGAGCCAGCTTTTCGAGGTGCGCTTTCGTAGGCGAGATGAAGTACGGGAGGCGACCACGATAGGTCAAGGCCACGTATGAGGTTTCGTCATTACATGCGTCGGCCAATCCGTCAATGGCGTCCATGAAAGAGCCGGCGTTTACGTACATGACGTTGCGCTTAACTGCCGTGGCGAGATCATTAAACGTCAGCTTGCCCTTAAAGATGTCGCCTATTGCCTTCATCACGGACGGATGTCGAGGAAATCCCCCGGCTACTGCGTGGACAACAGAATAAAGCGGCGTCGCTGAAAGCCTCTTCAGTTCAGACGCCATAGCGGCTAGAGCGTCGAAAACGTCCCGGCTTCGGTTCACATCGAATTTGAGGGCGACGGGAAGGAGTTCTACTCCCAGTTGTTCAAAGTAGGCCCGTTCAGCGGGGTCGTCCGGTAGCAGACTGGTGCAGAGCACACGAGCGCCGGCGTTCTTGGCCGCGACTGCAATGGATTCACCATATCCGCCGGATCGTGCGCCGATTACCAGAATAGATTTGTCTTTTAGCATACCTGGGAGAAAGCTCCTCATCTATCAATTGGGACCGACGCGTGAGGATCGGCAATACAGGGCGCAATGTTCTCGATAAAGGAGACGCCGAGATCTTTTCACGGCAGGGTGCTCACGCCGAATCCAATCGTAAGTCGCCGCGCCGGCTACGGGAGATAGGGGCGGAGACCGCACAAGGGGATACATCGGTATCCGGTGGCTCACCAGCCGGAGTATCGCCGCGGCCGTTAAAGGTTCGACTCCGGGGCCGGCTTGCGGCCTTGGGATCTTTTTCCGCGGAGCGCCCCACGTTCATCAAGAAACTGCGAACCGTAAGAAAAACCTCACCTAGTGCTGTTGGCCGTAGTTCATGGGCGCCTGCTGTTGAGGATACTGCTGAGCGCCGTACTGTTGCGGAGCATATTGCTGCGGCTGCGGTTGTTGCGGCACGTAACCCTGCTGAGGGACACCCGGTTGCCCTGGTTGCTGGTAGGCTTGGGGGGCGCCGTAATTCTGCTGCGAGGGCACATATTGCACGACGGGATCTTGTTGCGTCTGAGGGGCTGCCGGCTTCTGCTGCGCTGGGGTGTTCGAGCCTGAATAATAGGGGTTGAACTGGTATGCGGGATTACCGGTCCACCAAGCTCTCAGGTCTCCTACAGTGGAATTGTCGATTGCGTCACGACTATCCGATCCGGAAAAGAAGTAGTCCAGGAAGGCGTGGCTTGGGGAAACGCACACAATGAAGGCCAGGATGGTGAGAACACCAATTTTTTTCATGATACATTCTCCATAGTGGAGCGCCGGAAAGATATGCGCCGCATTCCTTTTCAAGTGAGGCCGACGCCGGCCCACGCCGATGGAAGCGAATGACTGTAGGCGCTTACGGTCACGAAGATACACGAACCGGATCGTATTATAGCGTAGAACCATACGCCGGTCAATTTGTGCCGACGCCGATGCAGTAATCGGCGCGTGATCTTCATGTAAGGATGATTTGCCTTGGGCAAGGGGTTACCCATTGCTCGGCCTTTGGGCAAGTTGAGTGGCTAAGGAAGTCACTGAGGTACACACAAAGGGGTAAAAGTTCACTGCGGGGGCCGAACGACGGTCTTTGCCTAATCGACGCAGAGCCGTTCACGATAGTGAACTAATAATATGAGCGCCGACGGCTACGGTGTGAGTGTTTTGGTTTCCGGGGAGAATTCGTTCCGCGTGACAACCAAGCGAGTGAGTTCGGAAACTTTATCGGAGAAGACTTCGCTGAAACGAGGCTTGAGCGCTCCCGGTATAGTTTTGAGGGTGTTTACCATCTTCACGCTGAGGGGGTTGATGTGCTTGCCTTTTACGAGTAACTGGAAGTCCAGGTGGGGACCGGAGGCGATGCCCGTCATTCCTACAAGACCGATCCGTTGTTTTTGTTTTACCCTCTGACCGACATTCACGAACTTTGCTTTTAAGTGACCGTAACGGCTTTCATAACCATTATCATGTTTAATGCACACGTAGTTGCCGTACCCCTTATTCCACCCGGAGAAGGTCACAATACCGCCGGAAACCGCCCACACGGGGGTTCCCTGGGGAGCGCCGTAGTCGACTCCGTTGTGGTGGCGCCAAACCCGGAGAATGGGATGAAAACGATTACCGAAACGTGAGGTCACTCTCGTTGTGCTGAGCGGGGAGCGAAGAAAGTTTCTCTTCAATTCGAGACCACTTTCGTCGAAATATTCGTCCTTGAATAGAACGGCCGTCTTCTTACCGGTTTTCTTTCCTTCGTAGCGCGCAAAGAGGATCGCTCCGTAACCGGACGGTTTGTCATCGGCATAGCGGCGCTCGAACAGGATTTTGCACGTGTCACCGTGGTAGGTTTCAGACTGGAAGTCGATATCCCAGCGGAACACGTTGAGTAGTTTAGCCGCCAACTCGGGGCCTTCACCCATATTCAGGAGGGATTCGGTGAGGCTGCCGCGAGTCTTCACCGTCAGGGCTTCAACTCGGTAGTCGAGCACTACATCTTCTTTCCATGTCTTTATGCTGCCGTCGCCCTCAGCCACCGCAAAAAAGACATTGGAGGGGTTAAGCTCGACGGACGCTTTCAAAAAGCGACCTTTTTCATCCACCGCCACATTGTAGCTTCTTCCTTCGTCTATGGAGGTGTTCTCACTGAAGGGGCGTCCTGTTGCGGCGCGTATGGCTTGAGCCAATTCTCGGGCCACTCTGTCGGCCACCTTGTCTTCAGCTACATTGGCGTGCATGAGGGAGCGCAGAGTATCGCCTTGACCGGTAATTTCTACTATTTCCCGGCATCCGGGTCCGTGAGCGGGGCACGAAAGTTCTTTTTCGAGGGTGGGGAAGGTTTGTGGTTCCGAAGGGACCGACGCGTACAGGGGTCCGGGGAGCGCGCTTGAGAGAGAATGGCTCGTAAGGCCCTGAGGAAGCAAATAGAGGTAACCTGTGAGGCTTAACCCGGAGATGAGGAGACCGAAGGCTAAAATGGCTCTTTTCAGAGACGACCGGAAGCTGTGGGAATGTTCTTTTATTATATAGCGGTTTTTATTATGCAAAGGTTACTTCCTTCCAGCCCAGGCTCCATTATTCACATGACCGATAATAAAATAAAACACAAGATAAAAGTGTTCTTAACGGAACCTTTGATTTTACCGAGTGTCGGCTATTAACATAAAAGGTTACATAAGAAAGACGTTTTGTCCTATGTTTCTTTTCTCATCAGACAAGGAGGAAGGTAGCCATGAAGGCCGATCAAAAGACCTGGTTAGACGAGTATGCGGTAACCTGCCGAGTTTTCAAGGGCAGATGGAGCATCCGTCACTGCGTGAAAATGTATAATGACATAAAGGATCTCAAAATCCATATGTCCTCCAGGTCCAGAGGTAAAGTAGCCCGTCATGAATCCAGATACAATCCATGCGAACGTTGTCGGGTATTATCTTCATATCGAGACAACCAGAATGCAGATCAACCGAGCTGTCCGATGGCCAATAATAAACAATTTCCTTCTTGGGCACAATAGTTATTTTACATGATTTCCAAGTGCTCGGCCGATTTCCATGACCGTATCCCAGCGCTTTTCCGGTTCTTTCTCTAAGCAGCCCAAAACCACCGCATCAATCCAGTCCGGTAGGCCGGAGTCGATAAGGCGAGGAGGCGCCGGAAAGATTTTCGTATGCTGAAATTTATAATCATCAAAGGACGGCCCTTCAAAGGGGTAATCCCCAGTAACGACATAATACATAAGCACGCCCAGCGAGTAGATGTCAGCGGACCTCTCGCGTATATTTCCAATACGTGATATGAAGAACTCGGGCGGCAGAGCGCTCGGATGCATGCCCGGTTCTTTGTATCGCGGATATTTCGCATGTGTGAGGTTCCGAAAAGTTTGACTGAAGCCCAGCCCCACAATAGCGGGGTTTTCAAAGTTCTCGTCTAATAAAATCTGGTTTGGCTGCAAGTGTAAGTGGAATATGCGCCTAAACTTGCCGTCTGCGCCTTTATGATTATGCGCGTAAGCCAGCCCTTCAATAATTCCGCTCAGAAATTTAAGTCTCCTGCCCAAGTCGACCGGTTTTTTCCGTTTCATGAGTATTTCTAGTGTTTTGGGGTAAAACGGATACACAAATGCAGTCTTGCCGCCGGTGCCTGAAACCACGTCTTCCAGCTTTGCCACATTCGGATGAACCAAGCTGTAGGAAATCGAGGTCATGGTCGCCACAAACTGCTTCATGGTCGGTTCGTCAAGCAAACCCTTCTCGAAAATTCGCATCAGGACGGGGCGGCTGGTGTTTACTTCCGCGCCGATATGTATCCGACCCCATCCGTCCTGCGTGAGGATTTCCATTTCTTTGTAGGCCAGTCCCCCTCCGTCCGCCGGAAGAAAGAGTTCGTTCATGGGGATTTCTCTCAGGCTCTGGCCCTTTGCATAGCCTGACACGAATGTGGTGACGGCTTTTTCGGAGAATGAGACACCCTGATCGGAGAGAGAGATAGTCTGAATCGCTCGTGGCCCCTTTTGGCCTTTTGCCGCAACGGGCGGCTCTTTGGGGGATTTAGGTTCCAGAGGCGGAGCTGTTTTCTGCGGCGACTGTGGAGGTTTAGGCTGCTCGGCATTTTGCGTCGGAGATTGCTTGGGCGGCGACGCTGAGGCGCTTTTGGGGCGCTTTTGGGTCTGAGTGGGCTTGGTGACCGACGGGCCGGTGGCCGGTTTAGGTGGTGCAGGCGCCTGCTTCTGCGGCTTAGGAGGCGGCGCAGGTTTGACAGCGGGGTTCAGCGCCGGAGGAACCTTAGGCGTGGGAGTTTGGGGTTTCTCCTGAATTTCCTGGGCGGCGGCGGTTCGTTCCGTGAGTTCTTCGGCGGGCTCGGGGGGCACATCCAATGGGAAGACGCCGCTATCGCCTGCCATGTTGTTCCAATAGTTCCGAATCTTGCGGTCGTGTGGCCGTTCCCGGAGCGCAGCCGCTAAAATGTGGTTTACCTCCGGTCCCTGCGCCTTTTTGTGCATAATTTCGTACGCTGCGCTTACGATGAGCTTGGGGGAACTCTCGCCGGCGACGGTTTTCAAGTAGCCTTTTTCCACGGCTATTTCCGCAGCGCGGTTGCAAAAAACCTCGTCATCCGGTCGTTGGGGAATTATGGTGAGAAGTTGTTGAAAGCACTTATCGAGTTCGCCTCGTTTGTCTTTGGTTCTGGCGTGGGCTATTCGGTATTCGTTCTTGGTGGGCTCCATTTTTGACAGCTTTTCGAGAAGAGAAACGGCCGCGTCCGTTGTGGCGCCTTTCTTTACAAGTTGCTTCAGGATCTTCGTATTGAGTTCCCGGTTACCGTCTTTAATGGCCTCGTCTATGAAGTTGTTGTCTATGATGCACTGAGCTAAATCAGCTAAGTAGTCATGGCTGGCTCCGTCAATTTCGTGCAGCAATCGCAACCTATCCATATATTTCGAGAGATCGCCGCTGCGCAAGTAATGTATGCTCAGCATCTTGTTGATGCCGATCGCCCTGGGCTGAAATTCGAGGACCTTCTCGTACACGGCGACGGCCTCGTCCGTGATTTCCGATCTCAAGAGGAAAGATTGGGCGATCTTTTTGACGATTGCGGGATTTCCCTCGGCAAGAGCTTCTTTGATTTTCCCGTTGTCCACGTATATCTTGGCCGCTTCATCCATGTATGCGTCCGTGGCGTCTTTGTCGATTTGAGTCAGGATGGTGAGTTCACTTACCGCTCGCTTGTAGTCGCCTCCGTAGTTGTAAATGTCGGCCAGCAATCTGTGCAGACGGGTGTCCATGCGATCATATTCAAGACATTTCAAGTAAATTCGTCCCGCTTCAGGGGTTTTTGATTTGTCTTCGGCCATTTCACGGCATACGGTGAGCAAAAGCTCCTTGTCATTACTTTCAATGGCGAGGTCCGTTTGCCCCTCGACAAGGAGAAAGTTAGCCAAATCCACTAAGACCGAGGGATCGGCTGTTCCAAATTTCCGCAGCTCCAGGGAGTGATGTATCGCCCTTGGGCCGTTCTTTAAACGGCGATAGCTCTCCAGGAGATTCTTGTGGATATCGAACCGTTTCTCGTCATCAGTTTCGATGGTCAGCAAATGTTCATAAATCTCGGCGGCGTCGGGCTCTTTGTTTAGCGCAGTACTTAATTCCACACCCATGACATAATCGTCATAGGTCTTGAGCGCGCCCATGCTCCGCGCCTTGCGCCAAGCCTCCAGGGCTTCTCGCAGATCACCGTTGTTTTGGTGGCAAAGCATGAGTCTGCGGTACACTTCAGGCTGTCGAATGTCGCCATCTTGAAATTGTACGTAGCGATCGAATTCCCTTGTCGCGCCGATGTAATCCCCGGAACGAAAAAGATCTTCCGCTTGACGCAATATCTGAGGACCGGATGCGGCCTCAGCCATCGTTCCTTTGCCCTTCCTCGCGCGAAGGTAAAGGGCCGCGGCGACACCACCCGCAATCAGGACCAATACCGCGATAACGATTGTGAGAGTAGATACTGAGGAGGTGTTCTCCGGTTTTATCGGGACAGCAAAGCTCTTGACGAGATAACCGCTGCTTTTTCCCTGGGGAACGCGAACTTCGACAAAGTCACCGTCCTCCCCCAGCGCCTGGAGAGTCTCCCCGTTGAAGGCCATGTACGCAACATCGGATGAGGTGTTCGGCTCAGAATAAACCGGTATCATAGGCTTATTCTTATCTTGCACTTGCACCAATCCTGTCACAAATTGAGCGTTGACGTCCAGGGGACCGGCGAGTAAGAGTATGAACAGGAGCAGCGCAACGGGAAGCCATATTCCGCTAGAGAGAGATAATCTCAAGGCAAGTCCCCTTTAGGAAGTCTTTTCGTATGCGCAATCGGTTACTTCAGATTATCATAAAGTGACGCCTGAAATCAATCTAAATAGCCCCTTGCACTCGAAAGTTCAAGGCGGTTATACTTTAGGGATAGATTGAGAGTTTCGGCCGCAAAAACGTTTTATTCGTGTTTCCGTGCAGGAGATAGGGAAAGCGATTGAATGGAGAACACTATGTCGGCTCGACAACATATGGATTTTGAACAAGGACCCATAAGGCCTCCCAGCGAAGCGGGCAGTTTTTTGCTCCGAGTTACGCGAAACTGCCCGTGGAACAAATGCGCATTCTGCGGCACATACAAGGGGGCGAAATTCTCCCGGCGATCAGTGGAGGAGATCAAGGGTGACATCGACGCCGCAAAGTTGATGGCCGATGAGCTGCTTGAATTGTCCCATAGACTGGGGGACGGCGGCCAAATGACGCGACGACTACTCGCTCACGCGTTTGAGGATCATTCTAAACCGGATACGTATCGTTCCGTGGCCTCTTGGCTTGCTCGAGGCGGAGAAACGGTGTTCTTACAGGACGCTAACTCGCTTATGCTCTCGACGGACAAGCTGGTCGAGGTGATTACATATCTGAAACGGAAGTTCCCTCACGTTCAGCGGATCACCTCGTACGCGAGAGCGAACACCCTTGTCTCCAAGACGCCGGAAGACTACCGTCGCCTGCGGGAAGCCGGTCTCTCCAGGTTGCATGTGGGCATGGAATCCGGATCGGATCGTGTGTTGCAACTTATAGACAAGGGAGTGCGTTCCGAGCATCTGATTGAGGGCGGTCGCAGAGTTGTTGAGGCGGGCTTTTCGCTGTGCTTCTACATTATTCCAGGCATGGGCGGGATGGAGCTGAGCCGCGACAACGGTCTGGAATCCGCTCGAGTGGTAAACCTCGTCAATCCCGGATACGTCCGGTTTCGGTCGCTGTATTTGAAACGAGGAACCCGTCTGGCCGATATGGTGGCGGAGGGCGCTTTCACCGTTCCCAACGAAGACGACATCGTGCGGGAAATTCGTCTTTTCGTTGAAAACCTGGAAGGGGTGAGCACGACGCTGGTAAGCGATCATATCCTCAATCTTCTCGAAAACATTGAAGGGAAATTACCCGAGGACAAGGACAGGATATTGGCCGTTATAGACACCTACTTAGCGTTACCCGAAGAGGAGCGGCTTTTGTTTCAGCTAGGGCGAAGGGCGGGATACCTCAGCAGTGTTGAAGAACTGGAGCGGCCCACGGTGAAGGAGCGATTGCGTGAGGCGAGGACTCAGATTGAGGGCCGAACCACCGGTTCATTCAGCGACTTCATAAAGGAAGCGAAAAAGCAGTTCGTGTGAGTAAATACGCTTACGGCGCCGAGACCCGCAAACACATGGCTGTCACTTCGTTCACTGGTAGATAACGGTTCACCGGGCGATGTGCGATCCCGGTAAACCATTACTTGAAAAAACCTGCCGAATGCGCGATTATTGTGGAGAGTCCCCTTGCATACCGAGGGCCTCACGTATTTCCGGCTCTTTGAAACCAACTATAATTTTGTCACCGATAATGACCGTAGGGAAGGCGCACCGATCCGTCAGTTTTTTTATCTCTTCCAGGGTCTCTTTTCTGTCTTCATCGGGAAGAAGATCCACGTCGGTGAATTCGTATTCAATGCCGCAGTCTCCGAGCATACGTTTGCAGGCCTTACAATGACCACATGTGCTGAGCGAATATACTTTACAGACTTGTTGCATCCGTTTCTCCTTAGAGATAGTAGTGACCACGTCCTTCATCTTTCCGCATCCGGCGGCGGATTACAATGCTCTAGTGATCCCACGAGGGGAGATCTCCGGAATTTCTACCGGTGTCGAATCCCTCCGGGTCACGACGGCATCGAGCAAATCGACTTTAGCACAATGAGAAGGGCGGGAATATGAACCCCAAACGAATCATCATTAATCCGCATCATGTTCTTGCCGACCTTGCCGCAGGCGTGGACGACGAAGGACTAATGGTGAAATATAATTTGAACTACAGGCAGTTGCAACGCCTATATCGTAAAATGATTACGGCGGGGTACATTACATCTCAGGAGCTGGCTCAGCGGCTCTGCATAACGAAAAGCCAAGTTTCCGAGGCCATGGATCAGGTGCGCGCCGCGCTGAAAGAACTGGACTGAAACCGGTTCGGCTGAAAAAGCAATATTGGGGGAGAACTTTTTTGTAAGAAAAGTCTGGTTCCAATGCCCTTCACGAACTCTAATTGTCGAAAATCGCATTTTTGAACATAAATGAAAGTTTCGGGTCGGCGTTGTTTCTCATAGGTGAGAAACCGCTTTGGTACGTGAAGCTGTAAACCGAGTGCAGAGCCGTCTCAGGTCCTATAAAGCATTATATAGGCGTCGACGGTCCGGCGACCCTTTGGAAGAAGAAAATCTATGAAAATAAATATTTTATATGAAGAGGAAAAAGGGTGGTTTGTGGGACATGTTCAAGAATTTCCCGACTATGAAAGCCAAGGTAAAGACTCTGGAGGAATTGAGAGATAACCTCATGGAAATTTATCAGAACATCAGGCAAGGTTTGGCTCCCGATGCAAAACCCTTTCAATTGTTGGAAACGGCAATTTGAAACGAGAAAAATTGTTGAAGACGATCAGTTCTCGGGGTTGTATTTTTGTGCGTCATGGCGCAAACCCTGATTGGTACAGAAATCCTCAAACGGTAAGAGTCAACCCATTCCAAGGCATACAGAGATTGAAGATGGTCTCGCTCAACGAATCGTGAAGAGATGGTCTTGAGACTTCCTCGCTAGTCGATGACCCCGGCAAACACGACTCCTTTTCCACCGAACGTTCACCCGAAGATTTGCCTCCTCTCCCGTCCACCTCATCGTCTTGCTAGGCCCTTTTCTCAATCCTGTGACGATTATCATGTTTATACTTGGATGTTCATGCGGAAACATTGTAATCTATACCTGCCGATTTGCGGCCGGCAACGTGTTTGTAATGAAAAATTCCAATAACGCGGTGAGTTCATAGAGAGTCCCTGTGGCTTTGGGCCTTTGAGCGCACCGATTGGGCTCGAGCGTGCAATTACTGCAATCGAAAGTAGGCTACTCCAATGATACGCATCCCTTGTTCCACATATAGACTTCAGTTTCATAGCGGTTTCACCTTCAAGGACGCCCTCAAAATACTCAACTATCTGAATGGCCTGGGTTTATCTGATATTTACGCTTCCCCCATCTTCAAGGCGCAAGAAGGGAGCACTCATGGGTATGATGTGGTTGACCCCAACGAGCTGAGCCCCACTCTTGGAGAATACTCGGACTTCGAGCGCCTGACCGGGGAAGTTCAAGACAGAAAAATGGGTTGGCTGCAAGATATTGTCCCTAATCACATGGCGATCTCCTATGAAAATGAGATACTGGCGGATATTCTCGAAAATGGCCCGCACTCTAAGTTTTATGAGTTTTTCGACATTGAATGGCATCATCCGTACGAGAGTATTAAGGGACGCCTGCTGGCGCCTTTCCTAGGTCGCTTCTACAATGAATGTCTCGATAGCGGTGAAATCCAAATCAAGTACGACGCGAATGGATTCACCGTCAATTACTACGACTTGCGGCTCCCGCTGAAAATTGAATCCTATGCCACTATCCTCAAATATCGACTTTCATCTCTAAAAAAGCGTCTTGGGGCGCAACATCCTGATTACATCAAGCTTGTGGGGCTTATGTACGTGTTTCGCACCCTTGATTCGGGCGACGAGCTGGGGGAGCGACTGGACCAAGTGCGCTTCATTAAACGCATTCTGTGGGAACTCTATTCCACCAACTTGGATATACGTCAGTTCGTGGAAGAAAACGTCCGGATCTTTAATGGCGCGGGACCGGGCGCGAGTTATAATCTCTTAGATTCGCTCTTATCCGAGCAGCTCTTCAGGTTGGCTTTCTGGAAAGTCAGCACGGAAGAAACCAACTACCGCCGATTCTTCAACATTAATGGATTGATTTCCCTACGGGTTGAGCGAGATGAGGTCTTTCGTTACACGCATAACCTCATCTTACGCCTTGTGGACGAAGGCAAAATCACCGGCTTGCGCATTGATCACATTGATGGCCTCTACGACCCGGAGGCGTATCTGGAGAAGTTACGAAATCGTGCGAAGAACGCGTACATCGTGGTGGAAAAGATAGTCGATCTCGATGAGGATCCACCGAGCACGTGGCCCATCCAAGGGACTACCGGATACGAGTTTATCAATTACGTGAATTCAGTGTATTGCGACCGACGTCACGAAAAGCAGTTTACTCGCCTGTATAATAGCTTCATACAACATAAGTTGTCATACGTGGATCTTGTGTATGATAAAAAGAAGCTCATCATCGACAAGGACATGTCCGGGGATGTTGACAATTTAGCCATGCTGCTTAAACGATTTTCCGCGAACGATCGGTACGGCAATGACATTACGCTTAATGGTTTGCGCCGCGCCATTGTCGAGGTCCTGGCGTGTTTTCCCGTTTACCGGACCTACATCAGCCAGGATAGTCCGAGGAATGCCGAACTCCGGTACATCGAGGAGGCGATGGCAAAGGCCAAGGAAAAGCGACCGGATCTCATCTATGAATTGAACTTCGTGCAAAAATTTCTCCTGCTGCAGTTCGATAAGAATACCTCGGAAGAAGAAGAGAAGAATTGGATCGCATGGACCATGCGCTTCCAGCAGATGACCGGGCCGCTCATGGCAAAGGGCTTTGAAGACACCACGCTCTACATTTACACGCGGCTGATTTCCCTCAACGAGGTGGGCGGGAACCCGTCACGGTTCGGTATCTCCGTGGATGATCTGCATCGGTTCAGCTCGAAACGGTCTGCACAATGGCCTCATGCCCTTAGTGAGGGCTCCACACATGACACAAAACGTGGGGAGGACGTGCGCGCGCGTATCAATGTGCTGTCGGAGATCCCAGCGGAATGGGAAACTCGCATCAAGATATGGAACAAGTTAAATCACGCAAAGAAAACGCCGCTCGGCAAGATCAACGCGCCGGATAGAAATGACGAATACTTCTTGTACCAAGCGCTTCTGGGAACCTTTCCTTTTGAAGAAGGCGAGTTGACCGACTATGTTTCCAGGGTAAGAAACTTCATTATTAAGGCTATTCGTGAGGCCAAGCAACATACGGAATGGCTCAAGCCCGACAGCGCCTATGAAGAAGCATTCATCACATTTACGGAACAGCTCCTGGAAACCTCAGGAG
>JBBRBO010000121.1:0-13103 GCA_038205805.1 Desulfomonilales bacterium | reverse complement strand
TTATGCCATCCGCGAGAATCAAGGGCCATTACTATAGTAGGTAAAGTCAAGTCCGGTAAGCTATATCTACGTTTGAAGGGCTTTTGACGTTATTGCTTTACTGGACCGAAATTTTATTATACATTAGTAATTACATACTTAGGAATCTCGTCGCCATGACACCTTTTTATCAAACGTTCGCACGACGAAACGTTCACACGTTTTCGGTTTCGTCGAGAGAACCCAAGGGAGAAGTGTGTCCAGTCTGATCGTTACGCCGATTTCCGAAGGGGGGCTAAGAGTGATTAGGTTTATTCTTCTAAAGTCAATTCGGGGCACGGACGCTAACATACTGATGGAGGCCATTATTCGGATACGCAAGCCGGCGGCTCAGAATAGCCCTCCTTAACTTTTTCCAAATAGCTAAGGAAGGCAACTGGAACGATACTCTCCATACGCGGCGAGGGGGCAGAAGGAAAATCCTCTCTGTAAACAGGCTCGCCGCAGTAGTGCTTAGTTGCTGGTGTACCGGTATAAATCGCACCTTTGCCTCGTAGAAATAGGCGACACAGTCGTCGCATACCACGGCTACAGCTGAACCCGAGCGCTTTAGGAGGTCATCAGCTCGCGGGCAAGTTCAGCCCATTGCTCAACGCCAAAGCCGGCCAAGTGATTCCCGATGGATTTCCGAACGCCGCGACCAAGGTGCAGGAAGATTACATTGCCCTGATCATCTAGGGATCTATCTACGGACACGTGTTTGAGAGGTGAGGAGTCCGGGATGAGGTTCACCAGATCAGGTTCCCACAGGGTGTTAGGACAAGCGAATACGCGATACCCGTTTTCTCGCAGCTTCACGCTTACGGCGTCACCTACATCAAGGAGCGGAAGATCGGGAAAAAAATTTAGTTGAAGTCCCCTAAAGAGTTGAAAAGCAACTAAGTAGCCGAGAACATGCAATATTCCCTCGGGAGTTCTTGTCCTATCCATGCGCATCCCGGCAGCGGCCACATCGTTTCTGATGTGCGATGCCAAGTATCGTAACCAATTGGCGCGGCAGGGCATCGTATCCATGTGGAGAGACATGACCAAACGCGTAGCCGGGTCAATCAACCTCACGCCTATTTCAAGTCCTATGGCGTTTGCATAGCTCCCGAGACTGAGCTGACGATCCACATGTGTCTCCATCTCAGGCTTACCCCGGTGCTCAGGAGGTAGCGGTTCCGTGTGATTAAAGACCACGTTAATACCCGGTTCTTCCCGTAACCAGCTGACGTTTTCGGTGGGGGAGTTATTATCCACCACCCACAGTTCGTGCGGTTCAAGTGTAAAATGGCGTACGGCCTGTATACATACACGGGCTATAGTGGCCGCACTCTCGTTATGTTGACGAGAAACCATAATGAGTCGAGGGGCATCGGCCGGTTGTTCTACCGTGCGCAGGATCTCCACCGAATACTTTCGGTCTTGTATGTCTAATATCGTATGCAAATTCGTTGCTCCGTGTAAGGCTCTTTTGGAGATGACGTTTTGGCGGGAATCCGCACCCGCCTTTGTACGCATTCTCGACGCAACGAAAGAGTCGCTACTGTGGCAGCTTACGGGGTTAATCTGCTATCGCTGTCGAGTACTTGGCACAGATCACTACTTGTAACCGTTCATGAGGAACGGGTCAACGCCTTGCAGACACAAGGGGACACACCGCAAGCGGACATCTTCCCGCTTCCTGGAGCACGCGGTTCAAAGCGCTCTTCCTGAGGATTCAGCGGTAGGCGGGGCGCAAGGGTA
The DNA here is from genome assembly GCA_038205805.1 of Desulfomonilales bacterium. Lineage (GTDB taxonomy): Bacteria > Desulfobacterota > Desulfomonilia > Desulfomonilales > Desulfomonilaceae > JBBSBY01. Next base: position 11,336 of record JBBRBO010000121.1, on the reverse strand, counting down.
AACGTCAATCGGCGCTTTATCAGCCACTCTACCGCTCGGGTTGTGGATCGTTCCGCCTTTTGCTAGATTAACCGCTAGTGAAGGGTTTTGTGGCGGCAAGCAGCAGGCATCGCCATAATCGAGCCACTCCTTCAGAGCAGCGAGCCCATTTATGCAATGAGTATGACGACTTTGGCGTAGGTTTAGGACGACACATTAGTTTCCCCCCTTGTTTTGTAATGTGAAGTAAGCAACATAAGAGCTGAGGCCACAAATAGTGGTGATACGCTACGTGTGACTTGAAGCCGAAAAGAATGACGTCCCTTAGCATAGATGAAGCGCGACTCATTCTCAAACGGCCCCCACTTTAATCGAAAATTACCTCGGAGGAATAATGGATACACCGACTTTCGATCCCACGAATGAAAGTGAATTTGAACAACTAAGAAAAGGTGTCGAGGAAAAACCTGAATCGGCGAACGCTCAATACAATTATGGACTGGCGCTTGCTCATAAAGGACAATGGGACGAAGCCGTCGAGACCTTCAAGAGCGCCATTAAGCTCAAACCGGGGCTTCTTGAAGCCCGCGTGAATCTCTCCGCCGTGTATTTGCAACAGGGCCGCTACGACGAGAGCATTGAGGAAAGCTTGAGGGCGCTCCAGTATAGACCCGACATTGCAGAGGCGTGCATCAATATCGGTATCGCATTCATGCACAAGGGAGACTTTCAACAGGCGATCCACAGCTTCGACAAAGCGCTGGCTATTAATCCGAATTCAATCGTCGCCCACGTGAATCTTGGGAACGCATACCTTTCCGTCGGGGACCTCGACAAGAGTATCGTATACAATATGAAGGCCATTGCATTAAGCCGCAGTTTTTCTGCTCCATACAATAATTTGGCGGTGGTGTACTTCCACAAAGGCGATTTCGCTAAAGCAAAAGAATATTTGCAGAAAGCGGAGGAATTAGGCTATCCGGTTCATCCGGATTTCAAGAATCAGGTCGAAAGCGCTTAAGCTCCTGGGCTGTGCTTTATAAACGATAACTGCGGCCTTCGTAAACGATCTAAGCGTTCGCATGAAAGTCTCATGTTGGGATGACATACAACGACCCGCAAAACCTTCATGCTTCATTGTGACTCTCCGTTATGGTCGTTATTCGACACATATCATGTCGATAGGATGTCGGCGTACGTATTCGGTATACCTGTTGACGGAAACCAGATGTAATAGTAAGGCTACTGAGGAGTAGGTGATGAAGGAAAACGGTCAGTACAAAAACATCAGCGGCGTTCCCGCGTTTCCTATATATGCGAAGATGTTCTTCGAAGCCTTATTTTTGCTTTTGAAGGTCGACAATCGGCGGATTCGGAAAGCCAAAAGCATGTCCTCATCGGATGTCTTGTTTAACTTCGCCAAGTTGTCGTTCTTACAACAGACGGTTCTTAGATACCGCCACATGGTCGGTTTCGGGTCGCAAATCGTCATGGACAGCACCTTTCCGCCTTATCCTTCCAAGGCCTATTCGCGGCGGCTTTCCAATTACCTGAACAATCTCGATCTTACCGAACTACCTTCAGGCATCGTTTCCATTTCCACGACAAATTGTTGTCCGTACGCCTGCGCATTTTGCTCAACAAACGCTAAACACAACACGGATAATGATCTGGATGAGGAGCTACTGAAGAAGACGATAACCGAGATAGAAGGTCTGGGCGCCCCGACTATAATTCTGCACGGTGGTGAGCCGTTTTACAGATATGATAGATTTCTCAGGTTGGTTCGGCATGTAGACAAAGATACGTGTTTATGGATGTTTACGACTGGGTATGGCGCGACGGAGGAACGCACGCGAGGACTCAAGGAGGCAGGTCTCTTCGGCGCATGGATCAGCCTCGATCATTACATACCCGAAAAGCATAACCGTCTAAGAGGCAATCCCGACGCGTTCGAAAACGCATGTAAGGCAGTGGAGAATTTCAAGAAAGCGGGTGTATACACATGCCTGTCTTTGGTGCCGCCCGACGACTTCTTGGAAGTAGAAAACTTCAAGCGCTACTACGATTTGGCGAAAGACATGGGAGTGGCGGAAATTCGCGTTATGGAACGCAAACCCTCCGGCAGGGACGCGTGCAAAGGGGTGATTTCGCACAGCCCGATTCTGGAGCAGCTACAAAAGGATCTTTACGCCGACCAAGCGTACCGAGATCATCCTCCTCTAAGCGGTCTTTCCACGTGGCTGGAAAAGGATCCCGCTCTTGGTTGCCAATGTAGATTCGAATACCTGTTTGTGACATCAACGGGAGAAGTCCAACCATGCGAAGCCACAGAAATTTCGTTCGGCAACATCACCCAGGAGCCCTTCCTCACCATTTACCGGAGAGCTTGTGAAGCCTTCCCGCAGCCGTCGACGGGCTGTATTCCAATGGTGATGTATCCGGAGGTGCGGGAATACCAGAAGGCGCAAAGTACCTTGAGTTCGCCTGAGAAATCTGAAATTTCAACGCGTATCATGGCGGAGTTTCAGGAGCGCGGCACGATACCTGGGGCTTACAAGCATCTTTGGTCTCTTTATGAGAAAAAGCTGGCTGCTTTGAGACGCCGCAGAGGGCAGCGTTAGCCCTGCACCACTTAGATGGTCGCTTGGAAAGGTGGAATACCACCGCAAGAACGTGCGCTGGAATTGCGTACTCTGGAGCAGTACTATCAAGGGGCTCGAATCGCTTGAATGGTATCAGCCGCTTGGGATGGCTCTCATTCCTAAGGGGGCGCATTCCAAGCGGTGACGCACTAGCGTGAAGTGATGCTGTGGCGGGAAAAGACACATGCGCAGTGATCTACTGCTGATATTTAACCGAAATATCTTTCAAGCTTTGGGTCATCTCCCGTAAATTCCGATTGACCGATCTCACTGAATCCAAAATATCAATGTAGAGCGACGATGCTTTGGGAGCGCAAAATCCTCCGATTAGCCGATCCTCATGGGTTAAAGCAAAATCCAAGGTCAATTGAGTGACCTTCTTGAATTTGGGAAGAAGGTTCTCCATGACCGCGGGGTCGAGCGTAGCTAGTAGGTCTCCAAACTCTCGTATGACCTCTCGCAGGCTGTCGAAGAGAATCTCGAGTTCCTTGTGCGCCTTATCGGTAAAAGGTAGACCCTCCCGCGCCTTAATTTTCGCTACATTCAGAACACTTTCCATGAGATCACCGCACCGTTCCAACTTCGCCGGGAACAACAACACTGCCTTGAGAACGTCGCCAGTTGTCAAAGGTGAACACACCAGAGCATGGGTAAGGGCTTTTTCCTCGTCGTGTAGCTCCGCAGCAACGGCAGCGCATTGCTCTATTTTTTCTTTGTCGGGCAGAATGAGGATTTTGTGAAGTAGGTCAGTCATTTCATAGAGTTTGCTGACCATCACGAGCAAACCCTCTTCCAGACATGTCATTTCTTTCGGTGTGGATTCGTATATGTGAGCCAGCCGTGAAGCCTCTGAATCCAATTTCGGGCTGATGAGTCTAAACGGGTTAAAAAAAATTGAGTTGTCCTTCATGTGCGGTTTCCTCCTCAGGATAGTAGATAGTTTTTCCGTCTTGTATGAAAAGCAGGGCCATATACAGTTTTCTCCGGGTGTTAAATCACCGCGCAAAGTGAGCGTCTATAAATTTTATTTGTCCTTCTTATATGATGCGCGCAGCATGCGATGGATAGCGCCGACGAGTTATCATAAAGACTAAACTCATAATGATTCCCAAGAAGGGGAACAGCATTATCGATTGTACGGCAAAAAGCACCCCGTAGCGGTCGGCCAGGAGCCCTAGGAGCGTTGCGCCCAAGCCGCCCGTACCGATGGCAAAGCCTACCATCAGCCCCGATGCCACTCCCGTGTTCCTAGGCAGCAACTTTTGGGCTATCACGATGGTAACGGTAAATGTAGAAATGAGAACGATCCCTAGAATCGTTAAGACAACGTATAACATGACTCCGTTCACCACAAAAATCAACGGAAAACATAACGTGCTTGCAATCATGGAGAGCACTAAATACAGGTTGTGTCCCATGCGGTCCGCCAACACGGACCCACCTAACGTGCCGAGAACCCCTCCCAAGAGAAACGCCGACACTAGCTGGCCCGCATGGGTACTGTCTCCATGGAGCACATCCATATAGTAAAACGGTAGGAAAGTCAGAAGGCCAAATTGCGTCCATGATCTGAGCACGACGATTGCGATTACCATGAAGAGCGAAATGTAGACTCCTCTATTTATAGCGGAAGCTGCCGTCGACGTCACTGAGAAAGCGGTTTTGGGCGCAGTAATTTGGCTCCACATCAGTATAACGACCGGTACGAAGAGAAATGCAAACACGGCCATTACGGGAAGATATTCCAGGCCGAGACCGTTCACAAGATGAACGACGATTATCGGCCCAAGAGCAAAGCCCAAGTTGCCGCCTACGGAAAACACGGACATGCCGCCCGCCGGTTTATCACCGGTAAAGAAAGAGGCTGTCTTGTAGCCCTCCGGGTGGTACAAGGCAATCCCCAAACCGCTTACTATCACGAGGGCAAGCACACCATAATATGTGCCGGGTACAGATACCAGCGACAGCCCTATAGCAGCGGTCAAACAGCCGATCGGCAGCAATAGCGTCTTTTCCCCCCTATCGGACATATACCCGAACAAAGGCTGGATGACGGAGGACGTAAGATTCGATATGAGCATTATCAGACCCGTCATGGCGTATGTAAGCGACAACTTGGCTTTGAGAAAAGGCAGCAAAGTGGGCAGAGCGCTCTGATAAATATCTGTAATGAGATGCCCCAGCGAAAGAACCAAAAGCACCTTTAAGTTAAACACACGATGAAGCTGATTTTGCGAAGACATATACACTCCCCGAGAATGAAAGTGAAATCACCATTAGTCGCAGAATACTATCAGTAGAATCGCCGGCCCGCAAAGTTTCATACTATTTTTAGCGAAAACGACCGCCTTTAAACTCCAGTATACGGATCAAGAAAGAGTGTTCGCCGGCAGTCGAGCTGAACAAGCGGGCGGTGTCTGTCGGCGCAGAATTTGCGACCGGCTGCACATGCCTGAAAAGCACAAAGCGCTGTAGCCATCCAACGAGCATACAGCCGTTTCAAGGTGGTGAAGCGCGGCGAAGTTTTTGATTGCCGCGGGCGATCGAAATGTCTATTATCCTCGGACTATGAATAAAGCTCGCATCTTACTGGTGGATGACAAAATAGACATTTTAACTTCATTGGGAGGGGTGCTTTCCGACGAAGGTCATGAATTGTTTACGGCCGCGGACGGACAAGAGGCTCTGCATGTTGTGCAGAGCGACGCTCCGGATATCGTCTTTCTCGACGTGTGGATTCCGGGTATCGATGGAATGCAGACGCTCAAGGCCATACGCAAGATTGATCCTGATTGCTCGGTGATCATGATGAGTGGCCACGGAACCATTGAAACCGCGGTTAAGGCGATCAAGCTGGGGGCCGATGACTACCTGGAAAAGCCGCTCAATATAGAGGACGTGCTCCATCTGGTGGATAAGGCAATGTCGAGACGCCATATCCGACAGAGAATCGCTGAAAGGCGCCGGTACTCCACCGATGATCTTATTGGGATATCGGAACGCACAAAAGCGCTTCGAGCTGCAGTCCAAGAAGCCGCGTCCGGTGATCAAAACATCTTGTTAAGAGGCGCTAAGGGTGTGGGGAAGGAATTTCTGGCGCGGATTATCCATAGCCTCTCAGGCAAAAGCCGGGACAATCTTGTGAAGGTGCGCTGCACGGATCTCACTGCGCAGACATTCGATGATTTGTTCAAAGACAAGAAATTGAATGCGGATGGGAAGCGTATGGGGAAGCTGGATCAGTTGCGGGATGGAGCCTTGTTGCTCATCCGTATTGATCGTCTACAAGCGGACTTACAGCAGCCGTTGTACGATGCCGTCCGCGCCTATTTTGGCCCCAATACCCACAATAGGGTGATCGCTACATCTACGGCGGATATTTCTCAACGAGCGGCAGAGGGCGCATTCCACCCAGAGGCCGCGTCATTCTTCGCCCAGCGCGTGGTCCAAGCGCCTACCCTCAGCGAGCGCAAGGAGGACATCCCCCACTTAGTCGGTCACTTTCTCGATGAAGCCTGCAAAGAGTTCGATAAGAAGATCAGCGATATTGACGCCGAGGCGCTGGCTAAGCTAGTGGAATACTCCTGGCCCGGTAACATCAAGGAACTCAAGATTCTCATCGAACATGTGGTCATGACCGCCATTGGTCCTCAGTTAACCGCCGGCGATCTTGTGATTCCATGGGGTGTTCACATTGCTGAGGCGACCGAAGAGAAGAAACCGAACCCCTCATCCCTAGGTATCGCGACTGGAGGGAGCGACTCCGCAGAGAGCTTACGCGTGTCGTCACAAGAGCGTGGCCTCTATCAGAAAACCCTGAGAGGCAATGTGGTGATTTACGGGCAGGGACTCCATTCAGGAGCCAAGACAGGACTTATTCTCTCGCCCGCGCCTTGCTCGTATGGCATCCGTTTCGGGCATATCACCGGCGCCGCAGTGCTCCAGGCCGACCTGGATAACGTGGATTCCACCGGATACTCGACGACGCTGCGTAGTAATGGAGCCCCTGCGAGAACCATAGAACACCTTATGGCGGTGTTTCACGTTTATGGCCTGAGTAATGTCCTCGTGAAGATCTCGGGTGAAGTGCCGATTATGGATGGCTCCGCATTGGAGTTTTGCAATCTAGTGGAAAACGCCGAAATCATCGTTCAGGACGCTAAGGTCGAGCCCATCCGCATAACTGAAGCCCTCGAATTACCGGCCGAGCAATGCGGACCAAACAAGAGCCTGCGTATCGAGCCGTCGGATTTTCTCGAAATTGAGTATTTTATGGATTACCCGCACCCTATCGGCAAATTGCACTTTCACTTTATTTGCGACGGACCCGAGGCGTTTAAGAAGGAAATAGCCCCCGCGCGTACGTTCGGTTTTGTGAAAGACATGCGTATGATGGACGAAATGGGCCTTGCGGGTGGTGGTCGCCTTACAAACGTGGTGTTGCTGGACGAAGAGAAGGTGGTAAATCCGCCACTTCGTTTCCCCGACGAGTTCGTGCGTCACAAAGTCTTGGACATTGTCGGGGATTTTTACTTATTGGGACGACCATTTGTCGGTAAGATCATCGCCGCACAGACAGGACATACGGAGAACATTGCCATGTTGCGTCTCTTAAGACGGCGATTAGGACTTTAAAGCAAATGGCGGAGTAGGGCAGGGGTGGCCTGAGTAGAGGCCGTTCAGTGACTTGGCCGACACTAGCCGATGTGTCGCAGACCTTCGGAAATTCCCATTCTGCCTACGCGGATTCCGGGAAAGATTGCGGCGCCGATCCCTACAGCCAAAGACATGAGTAGAATAAGCCCGATGGTCGCCCAGGTAACCTCAAACACGGGCAAGAAAGACTCCAACTGCCGCTGAAATATCATCCCTCCGGGAATGGTCAAGAGCGCTCCCAAGCCGCCGCCGATGAGGGCAATGGAGAGTGATTCACCAACGATGAGCTGGAACAGGTATGCGGGTCTGAATCCCAGGGTTTTTAACACCGCATATTCCGAGGAGCGTTCCCGAGCTGTCATCGCCATGGTGTTCGCCAGCACAATCAGGATGATGGCAATCACAACTATGGATATTATCTTGACAGCGGCGACTATTGCGCCGGTCATGGCCACAAACCCCAACTGAAAGGCCTTTTCCGTCTCCGTGAGGGTTTCGGCCAAGGAATTGGCGAAAAGTTCGTCGATTTCAAGCGATGTCTCGGCTGCTCGGTTCGGATCCTTCACCTTCACCATGTACCATCCGGCTCTGTCCGCTCGGTCGGGCATGCTCTTCTTCAAAAGCTCGTTGAGGTACTCCCATCTAAAGAAAAAGGCCGTCTCATCCACATTGCTTCGGGCGCCTTTGTATATTCCTACCAGCTTGAGCTGAATTTCACCGGGATAAATAGTCCCTTGCAGTGGAATAATGTCCCCGATTTTCCAGCCGAATCGGCGAGCGAGTCCCGCTCCCGCTATGGCAGCGTTTCTTTGCGTGTGAAAGGCCTTCTTCGCCTCTTCGGACAGCACGAACTCAGGGTAGAGTCGCAAGTAATCCAGACCGCTGATGGCGAACTGAGCAAAAAAATTCTTCTTGTCTTTGTAGATTCCCCCATACCAGGCGCCGTACGCCACTCCCGCTACGCCCGAGGCCTGCGCAATCTTGTTCTTGTAGGCGACGGGAAGAGAGTAAATAAGGCTGATTTTGTTCCGTGTGACCAACCGATCCGCAGCCGACGCTTCCACGCCTATGTACCACGCGCCCACCAAGGTGCGAAGAATCCCGAAGGCCAGCATGGCGATCGCTACACCGAGAATGGTAAGGACTGTTCGCAGCTTATGTCTAAATACGTTACGAATGATGAGTTTGGCGGTTTCCATTAAGCGGGTAATCGCTTGAGCAGTTTAAGGCCGCGCTCTACCTTCTCCAATACCTCCCTGCGATTCGCGTGAAGGGCATTCAGGGTTGCGGAGACCTCGGCGTCTAAGTCTTTGAGTGATCTTTCAGCGATAGCTCGCGCCACCTTCTCGATTTTTCGGTACCGCCTGCTCCCGAGATACAGGGTTATAAGGCTTTCCCATACGAAAAACGCTCCTAAGGCCACTAGGCCTTCAATACCGAAGGTTGCCACCCCAAGGTTTACGAGCATCCGAAGTAGCGAGCCGACCCCTACATTGGTCATACCTAAGGTGTGAATCGAAGCCAAGCGCATAATGAGGAAGGGCGCGGGCAGGAGCAGTGTAAGTATCTGGAGTATGCGTGCAGCTCGTGAATGACCCAAGCGAACTGAAGCCGCCTCTATCCGTCTGACAGCGTGGGTTTTAGCCGCAAGCACGACGTTAGCCAGAGCTTCGTTGCTTTCCATGAAGGGCGAACCGGCTTCTCTACCGCCGAGAGTGAAGCCGACCTCCGTGTTCACGCGCGAAAAGAAATCCCTATGGTGAGCTGTGCGCAAGTGAACGAAATCATCTGCTATTTCTTGAAATATCCGCTGCGGATCACGCACTTCCAGCGCCGCCCCAGCACGTGGTCTAATGCGCGCTAGTAACCGCATGGCCAATTTTACAGGCGCCACAGAACCGTCTCGTCGAACAAGAGTGTTAAACAGGGCTGCGATAAGTGCGTCGATTGTTGGCTGAGTGTACGTGGGCACATCGGAACTGGGAAGGAGCTCCGTCGTAAGCGCTCCCTTGAGCTTCTGAATCTCGCTTTCTTTTTGCTCCGGGGCGATTTGGCCGTTCAGCGTATTTAGCAGGCGTGCAAATCTGCCCGCGAGCACGCGAAACTTCATGCCCGCAACTTCTTTGGCGTCCCGTCGGCCCATGAGAAATGCGTGAAATCGCATGAACTCAGCAGCGAGGTCGGGATATGTTTGATTCTGCTCAAAGGCCTGCAGAGCGGAAAAATAAAAAAGCTTCGGTTCGAGAATATTCAATCTTTTTCGCAAGTTGAAATGGAGATCTCCCACCACGTCTTTAAGTTGCAAGTAGGGGTCGTCAGCGCCGACGTCTATCAGTTCATCAGCCTTGTTCAGGACGAACACCCAGTTTTCCTTGAGAGCGCCCAATTGTTCGGCAAATTCGTAAAAATTTCTGTTGGCGTACTTCTCTGGGCTGAGCACCCAAACAATAGCGTCCAGGAACGGCTCCATTTCGCTGCAGGTCTGTCTATTCGCTTGTTGAACGCTGTCAAAATCGGGAAGATCCAAGAGGATAAGGTTGCGGATTGCCGCGGTTCGGTGAGTTGCGTCCTCAGGTCGCATATACTCGGAGAGCTGTTCAAGTCCGCGAGGAGTATCCTCGTGACGATACACCACCGCACGATCCGTAAAGGGGCGTCGATCGGAAGAATGGGATATGACTTCACCGGCGAGGGCGTTGATGAGAGTGGATTTCCCTACGCCCGTTCCACCGAGAATGCCCACATAGAGGACTTCACCGGGCTTTTCGGCCGCAATGAGGAGTTCCTCGGCGTCCACAATGAAATTATGTTTATCGTCCGGCGATAGGAAGAATTGCCCATACTCGGTTAAGAAAGTAAGCGTGTCGTTCAGTCCGGCAATTATGGATTCATGAGTCATAAGTCACTCGGGCGGTCGCTGAAGTCACTTAATGACCCGGAAGAAAACTGCGCCTACGGCACATTGCAAGCGGGTCCTTTGTCCTGACACTCGATATCCAACGGTCGAAGCCAAGGAAACCACACCGGAATTGGTTTCATAGAGAGGCACGGCGCTGGGAGGCAAATAGGCTTTGAACATCCCGGCAAACAGACGGACACCTTTCCGAAGCTCAACCACGGCAAGATGTGAAACTCAGTCTTTATGAGAGTAGGCCAAATAGGCAAGTCGAAGGGCACGCCTATGGATCCTACGCTTTCCGGGGGAATAGGTCTGTCAGGTAGGCAGCGCCCCGGCGCACAGGTTTGGGCGAACACTACAGCCGGAACGAGGAACAATACGAGGATCAAAGTTATCGTAGCTAATCTATTCAATATCATGGGTTACACCCTAGAATCACGTGCAAAGTCGGACGTCCATAAAGAACTTGCCGAACAAATCTTACCACTAAGGGATCAGATATGTCAATGTAATCCCGCTGACAAGGGAGTGTGACAAGCGCCCGACGCGTACGCTTTTAGGTGAAAGCGCAGGCTTGTGGCCATGGCCTCTCCTCCTACTTTCCCCACGTGACCTGACGTGGAGATCTGCCTAGTATTGCGGCGCTCTCCTGTAGGTATTTGGTCCGGTGACGTACAAATCGTTTCCTTCAGAATCAGTGGCCACGATAAGCTCAAGATTCTCCACACGTAAACGCCGGACTGCTTCTGCGCCCAATTCTTCCCAGGCGATGACCTCGGCTTCCTTGATTCTATGCGATATAAGTGCGCCGATTCCGCCGATAGCGGCAAAGTATACAGCCCCCCAACGTTGCATGGCGTTCTTTACATCCTGTGAGCGCTGACCTTTTCCGATCATTCCCCTCAAACCACGCTCTATGAGCAGCGGAGCATACGCATCCATTCGGTAGCTCGTGGTCGGGCCTGCGGCCCCGATGGGGCGACCCGGCGGCGCGGGGGTTGGGCCTACGTAATAGATGACCTGATCCTTTATCTCGAAGGGTAGCTCCTTTCCCTCCTTGAGCAAATCGGTGATCTTCTTGTGGGCTGCGTCTCGGCCGGTGATGATTGTTCCGGAAAGGCTCACCCGATCCCCTGTTTTCAGTTTGCGCACGCGGC
>JBBRBO010000120.1:0-13134 GCA_038205805.1 Desulfomonilales bacterium | reverse complement strand
ACCCCTCTCCAAGAACTTCCGCAATGGCCGAAACCGGTTTTTCTCAGAAGAAAATGCCGCTTTCGGCGATGACCACAAATTTTCTAGAAAGAGGTTGGAAAAACCTGCTTTGCAATAAAAGCTCCACCTATGTCACTCGTTGGAAAGCACTTTGGTATGAATCATTCCCAAAGTGAGACTCGGTGAAACCCGCCGCAAGTCATTGCCGACGTAAGGGCCACCGTACAAACGAACTTTCATCATTGACCAAAACGCCGCCTGCCGGTATACTCGCCTCATGCGAAAAAAGCTGATGCAAGGGGGCGATGCCGCGGAGTTTTTAGGGCGTGAGTGATATATTGCCTCTCTCGTCCTGTAGCCGGTGGCGTGCGCTCGAGGTCTCATACCAATACGTAATCAAAGGAGTAATATTAGGGAGAACCTTCTTGAAAGAAGTTTCTCTCCAAACCCCTCTCCAAGAACTTCCGCAATGGCCGAAACCGGTTTTTCTCAGAAGAAAATGCCGCTTTCGGCGATGACCACAAATTTTCTAGAAAGAGGTTGGAAAAACCTGCTTTGCAATAAAAGCTCCACCTATGTCACTTTTTTGAAAGCACGTCGGTATAAACCAGTGAGATAGGCTATCCTGGGGAGTTGACGACCCGCTCACGAACACCGGGTTGCGACCAAAGCGGAAGCATTCAGGGAGAGCCCTCCTGAACGAAAGCTCCCTCAGTTCATTCCGTGATCGGACTCGGCCTCACGTCTGGGCGCCTTCAGCGTGCGAGGCTTGTAATTCCTTAAGCTTCTTGAACAAGGTATCGGTTATGACGTCTTCTTGGGTGATATCGCCACCGAACAGTCGCTTTCCTACGTCCAGTTTCTCCACCACGGTGACCCGGCCGTCAGCCGAGACCGTAACAATCACCTCCTGCCGTGACTTGAACGGCCACGACACACGCTTGGAGGCCTCTATGATCCACTTGTCGTCGTCTCCATCCCGTCGGGTAATCTCAAGCTGTTGTGATTCGAGAAACGCCTGTACGGTCTCAATCAGTTCCGGAAAGGGAACGGACTTAAGGGACTTTGATTTTTCGAAATTCAGCACAAGACTCATGGAAGTATTCACTCATAGGCATGACTAGCCCGGAGATTCAGCATCGAGCTGATACGTCCAACACTATTATTAACGATTCGCCCGGCCGGTGACGACGCCGCTCCCGGTGCGCGCCTTATACCAATACATAATCAAAGAAGTAATATTGAGGAGAACCTTCTTGAAAGAAGGATGGGTCCCAAACCCCTCTCCAAGAATTTTTGCAATTGGCGAAACCGGCTTTTCTCGAGGAGAAAATGCCGCTTTCGGCGATTATCACAACTTCTTTAGAAAGAGGTTGGAAAAACCTGCTTTGCAACAAAAGCTCCACCTCTCTTACTTTTGTGAAGGCACATCGGTATTACGTGCGTTATAGAGCGTTTACGGCGCTTCATGGGACCACGGAATGGCGCAGACGCCTCATTCCGTGGTCCGTTGTTGTCCAGCCTTATAGCCGACACTTATACCATACTACCTAATTGATTCCAACGAGTCACGTCGCAAACGACCGGCATGCGAAGAATTGATCGCACACATATACGTTTTGCTGGTATTACCGTGAGCGTGGTGGTTTGTAGGTTTACACAGTGTAAGAATGTCTGACAGACCTAAACGGGCGGTCATGACTGCTCCTTATAATACACCAATATCGCTGAAAGTTTTCGTTCATCCGTATCTCCTGAACGGGTACGATCATTGCTTTGTCTTCCGTGACGAGCCGCGACCTACGGGTTCTTTAGGGCCATAGCGGCACTTGCGGCCCCGGCTCGTCAAGTATACGTATAACAGCCGATGGATAGCCGTTACAGATTTAGTGACGGTTCACCGCTCTTAGGCCCAGCGCTTAGACTCACGATGGGCGCAGCCGACTTAAACTCGGTGTACCATTGCGATTTCTGTTGATCCTCAAAGCGGCGCAGTTATATAGTTTTTCGTGAAACGCGCCGGTAGCATGATCTGCCGGCTCCTTCTTTATACAGCCGCCTATAGCGGATGGAGCCTTTATGCCCCCTAAGCCTTACGGTCCCTTACGCAATAAAATGCTGATTACCATATTGTGTTTCGCGCTTGTGCCGCTTTTGGCGCTGGGAATCACCATCTATTATCAGTTTGGGAAGGCCTATAACGCAAAAATACGAGAATCCATTCGTACTCTTGCCGAAAACGAACGTATTTCCATAGAATTATTTGCGGAAGAACGGCTCACACAGTTCATTACCGTGGTAAACACACACTCACTCGCTACACTGCGCGATGAAGATTACCTCAAGCGGCTCTTTCTCGTCATGCAATCAAGGTCCAATTCCTATATTGATCTCAGCGTCATAGATGAGGACGGCGATCACTTGGCGTATGTCGGCCCTTACTACGAAAAACTTAAGACGGTGAACTACTCGAAATCTGATTGGTTTCGCAATGTCATGAAGCATGGAACATACATCAGTGATGTGTTCATGGGATTTCGTGAACTTCCTCATATAGTAATAGCCGCCGCCAGACTTGAAGGCGCCAAGACCTGGATACTGCGATCCACCATCAATTCCGATATCATCGACAAGATCGTCCGTAAGGCGCAACGAGGGAAATCAGGTGACGCCTTCATTGTTAATACTTCCAATAAGTTGCAAACACTTCCTCGCTTCGGCGGCCGAAAACTCTTCGAGGAGCCTGTGGGTCCGGATTTTTCCGACATCAGAACCACCACGGTCGAAGAGGCCACTGAAAACGGCGCTCCCATGCTCTATGCGGCCACACCCATAACTTCTCTCAATTGGGTGCTGGTGGTTAAAAGAGATCCCAGAGAGGAATTGATGCCCCTCCTGGAGGCCCGTTATGTGGGAATTCTCATAGTTGTGGGCGGAATTATCATGGTCGTATTGGGCGGAATGTTCGTCACCCACGCCATGACCGGGGAACTCGTGCGTGTCGAGCTGGAAAAGAGAAAAAGCGATGATTTAGTGATGCAATCAAGCAAGATGGCGGCTCTCGGCAAGATGGCCGCGGGCATTGCTCACGAAATCAACAACCCTCTCGCTATTATCGGCGAAAAAGCCGGCTGGATGAGGGATCTCCTCGATAAAGAGGATGTGGCCAAGAGCGAAAACTGGCAGGAGTTCGAAGATTGCATTATAAAGATCGAACGCCAGGTTGAACGCTCCAGCACCATCACTCATCGGCTGCTAAGATTCGGCAGACGAATGGAGCCCACCCAAGAGCTGGTGGACGTCAACACCATCCTAGCCGAGACAATCACCTTTCTGGAAAACGAAGCCGTGTATCGCGAAATCACCATTGCCACCGACTATGAGCAGCGTTTACCGCGAATAAATACCGATCAGGCTCAGCTCCAGCAGGTTTTCTTAAACATCATTAACAACGGGATTGACGCCGTGGGCCGACAGGGTTCCATTTACGTCGAAACCCATTTGGTAACCGGACATCCCGATGAGATACGGATCGACGTTCAAGACACGGGACCGGGCATGTCGAAGGAAACCCTCGACAGAATCTTTGAGCCGTTTTATACGACAAAATCGCCGAATGAAGGCACGGGCTTGGGTTTGTCTATAAGCTACAGCATAATGGAAAAATTGGGCGGCAGAATCACCGTCAAGAGTGAAGAAGGTAAGGGCACTACGTTTTCAATCTTTGTTCCCAAGAAGTAATTGATGGAGGCCTCCATATGGCGAAGTTTAGGGTTCTCATCGTTGATGACGAGGAAGAATTTGTCGAGACAATCGTGAAGCGGCTCAAAGACCGCGACTTGGACGCAATGGGTGTGACGAGCGGCAAAGCGGCGCTGCAAGCCATAGACGAAGCTCCTTTTGATGTGGTGATTCTCGATGTCAAAATGCCCGGTATGGACGGTATTGAAACTCTGCGCCAATTGAAAAAAAAGGCCCCCACAACGGAAGTAATCATGTTGACGGGTCACGGCTCGGTTGAATCCGGTATTCAGGGGCTCCAATTGGGCGCTTTCAACTACGTGATGAAGCCCGCGCCTCTGAATGATCTGCTGAAACAAATGGAACAGGCCTACGAAAGAAAGATGATCGAAGAGGAACGCGGCCGTTCTAAGAAGTAACATGTAGACCGCTATGCTGTCGGCGAACGCTGCGCTACCGGAGTGAGTACCGGTTCTAAAGCGCCTCGCAGTCCGATCAACGGATACCCGAGAAACGAATTGACCTCGAATAAGGATGTCTTTCATGGAGACCGAACCCGACTCCCCCGGATTCTCCCCGGAACTGAAACTGTACATCTCCGACGTAGTCGTCGTAGGGGCGGCCGCGGCCGTAAGCTATTCCTCGGGCGCCGTTTTCCTGATGGGCATACTCGGAGTTCTCGGTCTGGCCCTATTCCGCACTCGTGTCTTGACGTCACATTGCAGTGAAGCCGCTCCTGAAGCAATCCCCACTCACACGGAATGCTTCACCGGGCAAAGCTTGGCCGACCTGGATGAGATTTCCGGAGGCATAGCCCACGAAATCAACAACCCACTTGGTATCATTGCTCAGGAAACCGAGTGGATGCGTCACATCATGCAAAGCGAAAGTCTCCAAGAGGCTCCCGAATACGCGGATCTTTCGGATTCTCTTCGCGAGATCTCCGAGCAAGTGGATCGTTGTAAGGAAATTATTCGCAAGCTGCTCAATCTTGCCCACGAATCCGAGCCTATAATTCAATGCGTAGACATCAATGAGCTAGTATCGAACCTTGCGGAAATAGTGACTCGGACCGTTACGGATAAGAACATCACCATACAACGGGATCTTGAGAATACGGCGCCTGTCGTTCACACTGATCCACCGCTCCTTCGCCAAGTGGTTTTGAACCTCATGGTAAACGCCGTGCATGCGGTGGACCACGACGGTGTTATTTCCGTAGTCACCAGTTCCCAAACGGACTCAGTAGAAATCGCGGTAAAGGACACCGGCCCAGGCATTCCCGAGGAAGACCTCAACAAGATCTTTCTCCCCTTTTATTCAACAAAGCCTCAAGGGCAAGGAACCGGCTTGGGGCTTGCGTTTTCTCGAGGCATAATCGAACGGCTCGGCGGTACTATTTGTGTAACAAGTGAGCTTGGAAAGGGCTCCAGTTTCACCCTGAAGCTTCCCATCCAACGACCGGTGTAAGCTCGGATGGGATCTTGGTGTAATAAAAACAATGCGCAGTCAAATAAGTATTTTCGGGGAGAACCTCCTTGAGAGAAGGATGGGTCCCAAACCCCTCTCCAAGAACTTCTAAAATTGGCGAAATCGGCTTATCTTAAGGAGAAATGCCGCTTTCGCCGAATGTTTGATATTCCTAGGCAGAAGCTGGCAAATCTTTCGCGCAATAATTATTTTCACCAAGGGTACTCATATGAAAGCGAATTCGTATAAACATAGCCTTAGAAACCCTGCTCACAGATCACAACTTGAAGCGCCAAGTCGGTAAATACATAGAACCCTAGCGCCCTGGAGGCAAACGTGAACCCAACACCGAAAATTTTGATCGTTGACGATGAGGAACGTTTTCGCAACACCATGCGCAAGCTCCTGTTGATAGAGGGTATTTCCGCAGAAACCGCAGCCTCCGGGAAAGAGGCCTTAGAGAGATTGAGTGTCGAATCATTTGATGTCCTTATCATGGATGTGAGAATGCCCGAAATGACCGGGGTGGAAGCCCTGGCCCACATCAAGAAACTGGACCCGGATGTTGAAGTCATCATCATGACGGGCTACGCATCGGTTGACACCGCCAAAGAAATCACTCAGCTAGGGGCGTATGACTATCTTCTGAAGCCCTACCGGAAAGAAGAACTCATGGACCGCATCGAAGCGGCGTTTGAGCGAAAGACCTCTCGAAAAAAGCTCGCCGAAAGGAAATAGGCGCCGTATTATAGATCAGGGCATGTTGCCATAAGATACACCGCATCTATTTTGATGAAGCAGCATCGTAGTAAGGAACGGTGAGCATGTTTGCTTGTAGCAAACGGCTCAACGAGGCGTCGGCGCAGTGTCGAGAATCCCAGGGAATATGCTTCCCTTTCAAGCCGGATACGCGCCAACTTTTCAGGCTTCACGATCTAACGTAAACCGCTATTATACACCGCAGTGGGGGGCTTTCTCATGAATGAATCTCTTTCACTCTCCGACCATTCCTGATATTGTACCTTTGTTGACGGAACAATTAGTAAAAAAGCCGTGAGAATGATATGAAAGGCCTCATCAAGTCAATTGTGGGATCGAGGCGATCCTCGGTAATCGACTGGGCGCGGGTAGTGTACGATCTATTCCCTCTCGAGTGGCGTTACGGTCCTCAGTATCAGAGAACTATAAACATGTTGGCTGAGACTGAACACTGGGATTTGGAGCGTCTCGAAGGATATCAAAACCGCGCATTGACGAAACTCATCCATCACGCATACGAGAATGTCCCCTATTACAATGCTCTATTCAACAGAATAGGAATGGTCCCCGGCGATATTCGGACCGGCGCTGATCTGAAGAATTTGCCCTTTCTGACAAAGGCTATAATCCGCACGAATAAGAAGGATCTTCTCGCCAAGGGGTTCTCTCGCTTCCATCGGGATCTTGACGCCACGAGCGGCAGCACCGGCAATCCTCTTGATTTTTTCGTGGATAGGCCCACCCGAGCCATGGAAATCGCTCTGGCCATGCGTCATCTCCAGTGGCTGGGATACAATAAAGGCGACAAAATAGCCGAGATTAAGGAAGATATGTTCGCCGACGCCAACCGGCTGTTTCGATACTATCCCGGTTCCAAAATCCTGCGGTTCTCTTTGTTTCGGGCCAATGAAGACAAGCTCCGACGCATCGTGGAAAAGCTTGTGTCCTTCAGGCCTAAATTTATCCGGGCCTTTCCGTCGTCTCTGGCGCTCATCTCACGGTGGATGGAACGGCACAATGTTACCTTGGATTCCGTGGCGTACGTCATTACTTCCTCCGAAAAGCTCTATGAATCCATAGAAACAAGGGCGCAGAGGGTCTTTCATGCGCCGGTAATCGACCATTACGGACAAAACGAGAAGGTGGCCACGGCGTTTCAATGCGCAGAAAACGGCGGTTACCACATCCAAATGGAGCAGGCCGTCGTGGAACTCCACCGGTTCAATGACGGACAAAGCGAAGTAGTGGGCACATCGCTTCAGGCATATGGTATGCCGTTTATACGCTACCGAACCGGTGACCTTGTAGGAAACCATAGTCCGGAATGTTCATGTGGACGCAAGCACCCCTTAATAAGCGACATCGTGGGGCGCCAATCGGAATACATCCTTACACCCGAAGGAGACATAGTAGCGCCCGTAGCCCTCGATTACGCCTTCTATGGGTTCGAGGAGATCAAACGAGCCCAAATTGAACAGCCCACATTGGACACCTTAATCGTAAGAATTACCCCGTGGAGCACCATAACCTCCGGCGCAATCGAGCGACTGCGTTTGAGTATCACACGCTACGTGAAATCGCCCTCTATGAAGATACGTGTCGAAGTGGTGGATCAACTGAGCCGCACCAAACGCGGCAAGCGTCCGTTCATCATCAGTCGTCTTGACTTGGACGAACACCTTGGGCCGCGATCGTCATGAGCCCTCTTGCGCCGATCGTCGCACTCGCACTCGGTTTGCGTTTAGCAATCCCCTTGTACGTGTATGTATCGGGCACGGGCCAAGACGTTTTTCTAGAAACCTACAGCTACGACTTTCTTGCTTTGGCGCAGGGTCTGCTTAGAGGCGCCTATACTACGGCAAGCGGCTCCCCGGACACCTATTATGTTCCAGGGTATCCCTTTTTTCTTGCGCCTTTTGTCGCATTCCGTATTTCACCTTTGGGGATTGTCCTGGTTCAGGCGCTCCTTGGGTGCGTATCCGTTTACCTGGTGTACGTCGTCTCGCTGCGTCTGTTTGGCCGAGAAGAACCGGCGCTTTGGGCTGCGGCGGCGTATGCGATGGAACCGCTCTCCATTGTATTCACCGATCTCGTGATGCCTGAGACGCTGTTCATCTTGGTAGCTCTCGTCTTTATTTTACTTTTTCTACGATTCCAGAGTACCGGGGCCGTTGCTCCCCTCTCCTTTGCCGCCGGTTGCTGCGCCGTTTCCGCGTATGTAAGCCCCATAACGATTTTCCTGCCTCTGGTGGTAGCCGCGGGGCTCCTGCTTACGGCGGCGCTTACCAAGAGATCGGGGTACGCAACGCAAGCGCTGCTGTTTATGGTAATTGCAGTGCTCCTCGTGACGCCGTGGTTTGTCAGGAACTACGCCGCAACGGGCGAATTTACCTTCACCCGCGGCGTGGGTGACTACATCTATTACCAAGAAGCGGCCGCAGTCTTGGCCGAGACGTCCGGTCAGTCGCCGGAGCGCATTCGAGACGAACTCAGGGATCGTACAGCGGCAAAGCCCCGGGAGGGTTCCCGGCTGGATGAAACCGCCGACGCAGGCGCAACACGGGACGGCCTCAAGATCCTAGCGGCGCATCCCGTGGCGGCCGTCAAAATACATCTCAGAGGAGTAGTAAGGCTCTTCACGGGCTTTGAGGCGCATACGTACCTGCGCATGTTGGGACTCTTGCCCACCACGGAGAGCGCCCAAGACACGCTCCACAGCCAAGGCCTCATGAGAACCGCCCTCACCAATCCCGGCGGCTTGCCCATAGCCGCGCTGCTCGTCATTCTTATAACCGGCGGCGTCACATACGGGCTCTATGTGTTGGCCGCCTACGGGCTATTCACGGCCAAGCTGCCGTGGCGCTACACTACGGCCTTCATAGCATACGCCTTGTACTTTATTCTGCTCCTGAGCGGCCCGCTCGCCTACAGTCGGTATCGCATTCCCCTGGTCCCCGTTATCTGCATTTTTGCCGGTTACGGTATGTGGTGCATCGTTTCACGGATCCGGAGGATAGGGTCCCAGTCCTGATTGTACCCATGGCTTTCGCGCAGCGACCACTGGTAGCTTTCAGCCTCGTCTCTGTTACGGCCGAAAATGAGGGTGTTCTTCTATTGCCTTGAGGCATTCGTCCATACTCAGATCCAGATAAATCACCCACCACTGGCCGGTATAGCGCATATACGCCAGTTCGAATTTGTCCTCTCCCAAATAGCCCATTCGCGCAAAGCGAGTCTCGAACGTAGGAGAATAGGCGTCAGGATGAGGACTCGCATAGGTTGAGCAAAAATAGAAATAGCTTTGATACCACTTTGTAAAAATATCTATAATGTAATTAGACGTCGTCCTTTTGGGCGGCGGCTTTATATATTCGGGTTTTAGGTGATCGTCTATGAGCCGCTGAGCTTTCGAGATCAGATCCGCCTTGACCGAGTCCGGCGGCTTTGGTTTCTTCGGCTTCGGCGGGCAATACATCCACACTTTACGGCGTTTTGCCATGGGCTTAACCTCCATCTTATGGGATATAATCAGATTACCGGCGGAACATAGATTCAGCAAGAATCCCGCATGGCGTCCTCATTTGTCATGGTTCACCTGCCTAGTGACGGCCCTACGCGCAGTGACGCTTGGAGGACAACCTCATCTCCATTCCAAAATACCTTATGGCGATATGGTGATTCCTATGTTTGTTCTCTTCGTGGTGAACGTTTCCGCATATGCGCTTCCGGTAAGGCGCTCCGAGATCCCTTTTACTTGGCCTATTGTTTATTTTCATCTGGTAATTCCATCCTCGTGGCTCTATACTGAAACGTAAAGGCTGAGAATTTGGCCTTTCTTTGCCCGGTCTCAAGGCCCGTTTCTTTGATCTTTGGGGCAAGTTACGAATCGCCGGCCGCACTTTCCGTGAGAATACTTCTTCGTTACGGAGCGCGGCTACGGGTTCGTTCTGTCGCTTCACAGGCATGTTTCTCCGTCTCTTTGCGTAACCTCCCGTCGCATGACCTACGGGGTGGGTGCAACCGTTCACCGGGCGTGAACGAAACGTGAAGGGACGCAATGTGATCTAAAAGGACTATACGTCTATTCTCCTTTATCACCGGAGACAGAGCGGTCTCAGGCCCTTTGCGCTGTTCAAGGGGGATAGCGCCGTCCATCAACTATTCTCTCATCACTCTGAACGAAATAGGTCCGTCGTGTAACGTTCACCCCCGTCGCATCTCTAAAACGCCTCTAGGGGGAACGTGCTTTCATTGATAACCCGGTTGGAGCGAAGCCTTCTTCGGAGCGTTTGGCGAGGCCGCAAATGAAATCCACCATTACCATTCTTCTCATTGAAGACAGCCCCGTTGACGCCGAACTCATACAGACGGCATTGGAGATGCATTCATCCCAACTGTTTATCTTCCGGCATGCGGATAGGCTGTCTGAAATACCGGATCTCCTCAAGCAAGGCCCCATCGACATTGTCTTACTGGATCTTGATCTCCCCGACAGTCGGGGACTCGACACCTTTCTTTCAACGCAAGAATTCACCGATTCACTCCCTATCATCGTTATCTCGGGGATGGATGACGAACTATTGAGTATGGAAGCCATGCGGAACGGGGCGCAGGACTACCTTGTAAAGGGTAAATGGGACACCCACCAACTGGTGCGATCAATACTATCCGCTCTTGGGCGCCAGGGTCTTGTAACGGCCCTCGCGGTGGAACGGACCAAACTGGCCGCCCAATACCAATGGATGCCGGCGCCCTCGTTCACCTGGGAACCCGAGGGTGATGACTTTGTCCTGACCAACTTCAATCGCGCGGCACGTCCCACGGTAGAACGAATGGCTATGAAGACGGGGGACAAGGCTTCGCAGGTTTTCAGCGCTTATCCCGAGACCTTCAGACTCATAAAACTTTGCGCAAAGGAGAAATCCACCATTGTGCGCAGGGGATTCACCACACTTCTTGCCCAGGAGAGGCGTTATCTCATAACCACGTTCGTGTGTGTGGCTCCGCAGCTTGTTCTGCTTCATGTGGAAGACGTCACTGAGCAAAAGCGAGCTGAAAAGGCCCTTAAAGCCACGCAAATGGACCTGGAAAGACGGGTCGAGCGCCGAACCATCGAGCTTTCCGACGCATACGAGTCACTACAGGCCGAATTTCTCCGGAGTCGGCGAATACTTGACGATTTGGCGCTCCAAAAGCTCAAGTTTGAAACACTGGTGGAAAATGTACCTTTCGGGATTACCACTTCCTCGGCGGACGGGAAAATTACCTACATGAATTCGGCTTTTCGGGAATATTGCGGTTACGGCCCTGAAGACTTCACGTTTGAAGCGCAAATCATGGAAAAGCTCCGTCTTGTAGATGAGAATGGGCGACCGTTGTCGGATAGCGCTGAAATGGTGTGCAAGGACGGCTCAATTAAGATCATGCGTTTCAAGCGGGTAACCTTGCAACAAGGAGATCTGATAACCAGCTATGAAGACGTGACCAAGAGCAAACGCGATGAGCAGGCCTTACGAGAGAGTGAGGAACGCTATCGGCTCCTGTTTGAGACTTCCGGTGATCCCCTGTTGATTCTCAAGGCCGATGAGGCTGAGTTCGGCAATATTATAAGATCGAACAAAGCCGCCCAAGAGTTGTATGGGTATAGCGAAGAACAATTCCGTCTGTTGCGGTTTGGTGATCTGGGCGACCCTGAGGCGAAATCGTGGCTCCAAGAGGTCTTGCCTAAAATAACGGCCGGCCATTGGATCAAAAAGGAATTCACACACCTGAAAAGGGATGGTTCCCATATCCATACTGAGTTCCTTTGCGGCGTAATCCGCTCGAATGGCGAACGGTTCATATTTGCTTCCGGGCGAGACAACACCGATAAAAACCGGATGGAACAGCTACTTTTCCAAGCGGAGCGCTTGCAGGCTGTTTCGGAACTGGCCGGAGGAGTGGCGCACAATTTCAATAATATGCTCCAGATCATCGTTGGTGGAGTTCAGCTTGCCGAACTCGATGTGAAGATTGGGGCCGTGGATGCGGCTTTGGATTCGCTCAAGGTTGTGCTGCAAAGCGCACATGCCGGGGCCGAGACGGTGAAACGGCTCCAGAGCTTCGCTCGCCTGCGATCTTCCGGGGACAACGCCTTGCACAAGCCCTTTGACCTAACGGACACGATCAGGCAAGCGATAGACCTGACCACGGTCTGGTGGAAGCGGCGCCCGGAAACACCCACCCCTTCCATTGAGTTTCAGTCGGATCTCGAGCCGGGGTGTATGGTGTTGGGCATCGAAGGGCAAATGTTCGAGGCCGCCGTCAATCTCATCAAGAATGCAGTCGAAGCCCTACCCCATGGCGGCTCCATAGACATCCGAACCTACACATGCGAAGACGAAGTGCGCTTCACCCTAAAAGACACGGGTGTCGGGATAGAACCCGGCGTCCTGAAAAAGATATTCCAGCCCTTTTTCACCACCAAGGGAGTGCAAAGCACGGGTACGGGATTAGCCGGGGTCTACGGTGTAATAAAGAACCACAACGGCTGCATAAACGTCACGAGTGAACCGGGCAAGGGAACGGAATTCTCTGTTGCCCTGGCGAAGTACTCTCCATTTGCAACTTCATCCCTCTACGCCGAGGGTCTTTTGGACATTCATGCGAACATCTTGGTGATTCACGATGTTCCATCATTGGGGCACATGCTCAAAGAGGCGCTTACACGATACGGTCAGACCGTGGCGCTCACGGATTCGGGTCCGAGCGCTCTGGAGATCCCCACCGAAGAGAAGATTGATCTTGTGCTGTGTGATCTCGCCTCATCGCAGATGGACGGGTGGACATTTGGGGAACACCTCCAAAAGCTTTGCCGCAAGCACGAAATCGCAAAACCACCGGTTATTCTGTTCGCCGGAGAACATGGCGGCTCTCGGGTAAATGCCAAGCCGGAAAAGGGAATAGACGCTGTTCTGCCGAAACCGATAGCGCTCCCCGAGTTGTTTAGGACCGTTCGCCAAACCTTGAACGGCGAGGCGCCTTATACCAATGCGCAGCCAAAGAAGTAATATCGGGGAGAACCTTCTTGAAAGAAGGCTTCTCCCCGAACCCCTCTCCAAGAACTTTGAAATGGCCGAAACCGGCTTTTCTCAAGGAGAAAAGGCCGCTTTCGGCATATTAAAC
>JBBRBO010000119.1:0-13287 GCA_038205805.1 Desulfomonilales bacterium | reverse complement strand
CGCCCAGGATGGCTCGATTAATAGATTGTGTTGCGAATGACACAACTCGACGACTATAGTCAATTAGGGAGTTCTTGACTCTACGAGTTGAATTGACAATTATACTGATTCGCTGCCGGAAAGCAATTAAATATCTCCCGTCCGGCCAAAAGCGTTTGCGAAAGCGCATATCGAGGTGTATGTGATAAAAGCTGTAGTTTTCGATTTCGGAGGAGTCATCGCGGACGAGGGCTTCCGCGAGGGATTGAAGAGTATTGCCTCGCAGCTCGGTCGAGATGAACAGGCATTCTTCGATCAAGCAGCTGATCTCGTTTTCGATTCGGGGTACGTGACAGGTAAAATTGCGGAACATCAATACTGGGAGCTGGTGCGCCGCAATATGCACGTGGACTTATCGTCTGAATTCATGCGGGAGTGTATTTTAGATCGTTTTCTCCCCCGAGACTGGATGATCGCTCTCGTAAAGCGCTTACGTAGCTCCCACTACACCTGCGCTATTCTTAGCGACCAGACGCAATGGCTGGACGAGCTGGATGCGAAGTACGGCTTTTTTAGGCATTTTGATGCGGTTTTCAACTCCTTTTATCTGGGACTGAGCAAGAAGGATCCCCAGGTGTTCACGGTGACGGCGGAGAAACTCGCTCTACCACCGGAGCAGATAGTTTTTGTGGACGACAATCCGGCAAATGTGGAGCGAGCTGAAGCGCAGGGCCTCCGGGGAATAGTGTACAAGAATCAATCCGCATTGCTGATAGATCTGCGTCGGTACGGGGTAAACTCGGATGTCGTCTAAGTTTGTAAGCGTTTCGATTCAACAGGAACCAGCGGCGGCATGGGTAGTTTACGTCCACGAGGTATGCTGCTTTTTCCGACAGGAGTCGCCGCGGCATAAGATACCAAAGCGTAAATTATTTCTTTTCACATAGCCTGTGGATAAGTTGCGCGGTTTCCTGTGGATAGAACTCACATACCCCGCGTGCGGTCGGTGCTGGACACTAGATGCTCCATACCAGCGCGAACGGAAAAGCACAAAGATAACGGCACAGCATGGTCAAAAGTGGGAAAAATAGAGGGTTCGACGGTAGGGCGACGATAGCACAAAAAGTTATCCACAGCCTGTGGATAAAGTGTGTTCCAATGGAAAAGCGACATGTTGAACCTATGAATATCATGGTAAACATTAATTAAAACGAATAACTGACCGACGTAGTTGGCGTTCAGTCGCTTATACTATAACTTATTATATTCACAAGCAAAATGCCGTCATAGTCGCTCAAGAAAACACTGGACTGATGCGCATGTTTGCTGATATACTTAACAATTCCGTGACGGCTCGCTCTTCAGGGGCTCGCCTTAAGCTTACCAGGAGACGCTTATGACCACCAAGATTATGCTGAGAGAGGATGAAATTCCACGAGAATGGTACAATATCGCAGCAGATATGCCGACACCTTTGCAGCCGCCGCTGAATCCGGGAACGCGTATGCCTCTTGCTCCCGAAGATCTGGCCCCGGTATTCCCCATGAATCTCATCGAGCAGGAGATGAGTGTAGAGCGCTGGATTAAAATTCCCGACGATGTGCTGGACAAATACCTTCTCTGGCGACCCACACCTCTCTACCGAGCGCACAATTTGGAAAAGTACCTCAATTGCCCCGTGAAAATATACTACAAGAATGAAGGTGTTTCGCCCGCCGGGAGTCATAAACCCAATACGGCCATTCCGCAGGTTTACTACAACAAAGTTTTCGGCGTTAAACGAATAGCAACCGAGACGGGAGCCGGACAATGGGGAAGCGCACTCGCCTTCGCCTGCGCGCTATTCGGATTGGAAGCCAAGGTCTACATGGTGCGCGTAAGCTTCGAGCAGAAACCTTATCGTCGGCTTATGATGAACACCTGGGGCGCCACGTGTATACCGAGTCCCAGCTCCGAGACGGCCTCGGGCAGGCAAATTCTCGCTCAAGACCCAAACTCTCCCGGAAGTCTGGGCATCGCCATCAGCGAAGCGGTCGAGGACGCGGTCACGAGCCAAGAGCAGGGAAGGCCGTTCACGAAGTATTCACTTGGGAGCGTACTGAACCACGTCCTTCTGCACCAGACCGTGATCGGCCTGGAGGCTCAAAAGCAAATGGAGTCTGTAGGCGATTACCCCGATGTGATTATTGGATGCGCCGGTGGGGGCAGCAACTTTTCAGGAATCGCCTTTCCTTTCATTAGGGACAAAATTGCAGGCAAAAACTTGCGTGTTGTGGCTGTGGAACCGACCTCATGCCCCACATTAACCAAAGGGCGCTTTCTTTATGATTTCGGTGACGCCGTTCAACTTACTCCCTTATTGCCGATGCACACCCTGGGCCACTGTTTCGTGCCGGCGCCTATTCATGCTGGTGGATTGCGCTACCACGGCATGGCGCCGCTCGTAAGTCAACTGACCTTGGACGGCCTCATAGAGCCCCGGTCGGTGCGACAGCTGGAGACGTACGAAGCCGGCGTTACTTGGGCTAGGACCGAAGGCTTCATAAGCGCGCCTGAGACGAATCACGCTATCGCAATGGTCATTGAAGAGGCAAAGAGGGCGAAGGAAGAGGGCAAGGAAAAGACCATTCTGCTCGCATGGAGCGGTCACGGCCTTGTGGATTTAGCGAGCTACGACGCCTTCTTTCAGGGTAAGCTTATGGACTACGAACTCCCTCAAGAGGAGATCGACGAATCTCTCAAGTGCTTGGACGGTTTCCCCAAGCCAACAAGGTAGCAAGGAAGTAAGGCGATGTCGGATAGGGTCTCACATGAGAACGATAGCCCATTACCGTGCGGTGTTGAAAAACCGGTGAGCACTTGCATTCAGCAATTCAGAAGGCGATGTCCCAAGCTGGGACATGATCTTGAATTTGCCTACTGCGAGCGAGAGAACGCCGGAATGCCCTGCGGCAAGGCCCTGGTGTGTTGGAATGAAGCCTTTGATGTGCGGCGGCATTTCCTCTCCTGTTTGGCCGCGGAGGATTTCGAGGAATGTTTTGCCAAACCCGTCCAACCAAAGGCTCTTTCCCTCTTGCACCTTATCGAACGCGCAAAGCGCCTCAATCCTAAGGATTAAAGGGAAAGGGCGTTGCTCAGGGGAGCTTGAGGTAATCTCTCATTTGTGAACAAGCGTCGTATGGCTGCCGTTACCGCTGCTGCTATCACCGCGGTCTCATGCTGGCTCGCCACGAATACGCGCCCGCCCATTTGGAGTACTGATGGGGAGGCCTAAAGGGGAGATGAGTTTCCCTTTCGGCTTTCAACGGCCGCAGAGTCGCCTCAACCTTGGTGAACGATTAAACGAAACCGTAGTCTTTTTTTTTATGGTCGGAAGCTGCGGCCTTGAACATATCCCATTACTGATCCCGGAGAATCACGAGCATGCGAAGAGGTAGTTTGTACGACATTCTTGTCACTAAGATGCGTGAACGCAATTTGACTCCTAAAGAGATCGAGGCGTTCATGCGGATGGTGGCCGGGGTGCAACAAGGGGGCTCGGGCTACATTCCTTTGGGCAGCGTGCAAACACCTGATGATACTTTCATTTACGATTTGACACGTCTGCGCGGCGAAATGGATGACCTC
The DNA here is from genome assembly GCA_038205805.1 of Desulfomonilales bacterium. Classification (GTDB taxonomy): domain Bacteria; phylum Desulfobacterota; class Desulfomonilia; order Desulfomonilales; family Desulfomonilaceae; genus JBBSBY01. Next base: position 9,681 of record JBBRBO010000119.1, on the reverse strand, counting down.
CAAGAGCGTGGTAAGGCCATTTTGTCGCAGGTTGCGGTCATCAAACTCAATGGGGGACGCAGCACCTCCCTAGGAGGGTTAATTCCCAAGGGAATTCTTGCCGCAAAAAACGGGCGCTCTTACTTGGATATCATAGCGGGTCAGATTCACTCCATACGAAAACAATGGAAGATGGAGATTCCGCTGGTCCTCATGAACAGCTTTTTCACGCATGACGCCACAGTGGAATGCGCCGCCGATTTTCCCTTCGAGCCCGCTATGTTTGTACAACACCAAGCCCCGCGTTTGTTTGAAGATACGCTCATGCCGATGAACACAGGCAGCGATGATGACTGGGCGCCTCCCGGACATGGTGATCTCTTCGAGAGCATCGACCGAAGCGGCTTACTTGATCGGCTGCTGGAGCAGGGTAGGCGATATGCATTCATTTCTAACCTAGATAATTTGGCGGCCTGTCTCGAGCCTTCGATTTTGGGACTTATTGAACGAGAACAGATCGATTTTCTCCTGGAAGTCACTGATCGCACCAAAATAGACCGAAAAGGCGGCACCTTGGTGATACAGGACGGCAAACTCGACCTACTCGAGATCGCTCAGGTGGATCCTGACGAGCGCGAAGAATTCATGGACATCGACAGATTTCGGGTGTTCAATACGAACAATATATGGATAGATTTGCGAGCCCTGAAAGAGTCGCTGCGAAACGGCTCCATGGAGCTGCCGCTGATTCGTAATCGCAAACAAATAGGAGGACAGAAGATCCTTCAACTGGAGACCGCAATGGGAGCGGCCATAGCCCATTTTCCGCGCGCCCGAGGACTGAGAGTGGGTCGAGAGCGATTTTTTCCCACGAAGAAGGTAGGGGATCTTTTCTTGCTCCAATCAGACGCCTGTATCTTGGATCCTATGGACAGAATTCAACGAAACCCTCTGCGGCCCGAGTATTTGTCTTTGCGGCCATATGTTTCGTTTGACGAGGATTTTCTGGATTTTCCTCACAAGATGTCCGAGCGATTCGAGGACCCAAGTACAATCAGCTTAGTGTTGGCCCATACGCTGCAAGTGGCGGGGCCGGTGTTCTTCGAAAGTCATGTCAGGATCGAGGGACAAGTAGCGATCAATGCCCGCGCCTCCGGACCTTATCGTGTCCAGCGCGGATTAGTACTGAAGGACGGCATATACCCTTAGCGATGCCGGCCGAACAGATTCGGTAGGCCGTGAGGGCGGTCCGCCGAAGGCTTTCGCGTAGACCGGAACCGGAATGGTATGCTAGTACAATCGTGCGCGGTTTACCGACTCTTCAGACGGATTTGCGACCACGGAAGACCGGAAACAACTCTGGGCTGTCCTCCGGCTCCTATCGGACACAGAATCGTTTCGCACCCGGTAGACGCTTATCCGCTTATCTTAAACGAACAAGTATTATGGAGACCATCCGCTAAATGACGAACAGCCTCTATGCAGTAATAATGGCCGGCGGTAGCGGCACCAGATTCTGGCCACAAAGTCGTAAGAGCCGACCCAAGCAGCTCCTCACGATTACCGGCTCAAAAACCATGATACGGGCCACCGCAGACCGTATTGCGCCAAAGATCCCGTCTGAACGTATTCTCGTTGTCGCAGGAAAATTTTGTGCGGACGCCATTCGTGCGGAGCTGCCGGAGCTACCGACCGACCGAATTATAGCCGAGCCCCTCGGGAGAAACACGGCGCCCTGCATAGCCCTAGCCGCATACAAGCTCGCCAAGATTGACCCGGATGCGATCATGGCCGTGTTGCCGGCGGATCACATTATCGGTAAGGATCTGGTCTTTCGGGACGCACTGGATCTGGCATACGATGCGGCCGCACAAGGGGATCATCTTATCACCTTCGGAATAGTGCCGGATAGACCGGAAACCGGGTACGGATACATCGAGCGTGGGGATTCCGCCTACTATATCGGACATTCCACGGTTTTTCGGGTAAAGAACTTTGTCGAGAAACCCGACCGTGAAAATGCGCAACGGTATCTAGCGGCGGGAACATACTTCTGGAACAGCGGCATGTTCGTATGGAAGGTTTCAGCAATCATAGAGGCATTTCGCCGATACCTACCATCAGTTAGTAAACTCATGGAAGAATACATGGACCGGCTGAACACAGCTGATGAACCGGCCGCTCTCGATGAAATGTACGAACGGCTGGAAAACGTATCCATTGATTATGGGATAATGGAAAAGCACGACGCAGTGCTGGTCATACCCTTGGATTGCGGCTGGAACGACGTGGGCGCCTGGTCGTCTCTCCATGGTGTCTGGGGTGATGATTCCGAAGGCAACGCCGTAGAGGGGTACGCGCTTTGCCTGAACAGTAACGGGAACGTCATCTCCTCACCGCACAAGTTGGCTACGCTCATCGGAGTCGAAGACCTCATCGTCGTTGATACCCCTGACGCCCTGCTGGTGTGCAAGAAAAACAGCGCTCAAGATGTCAAAGAGCTTCAGAAATTACTAGCGGAACGCGGATACGAAAACCTGCTATAATGCTTAAAATGAACGAAGACTTTACCTCGTAGTATTATAACTGCGATTTTCGAAGAAGGAGCCGCTTGACGGCTTCAAGCGTACGACAACGGGAACAGTAAACCGCTTTACTCCATTGCGGCCATATCGTTGGTAACCGTTCACCGGAAGTGGCCAACCACTTGACTTCACGATGGAGTGGTTCGGAAGGAAGATGAGTCTCCCCTCCGAGCTTCACGGGACGCAGGGCCGTCTCGAGCCCGGTGCACCATTACTATCAACGAAAGGACGGAGAGCAGCATGGATGCCGACAGAATTAGACGTAGTTTCAAGGCGTATGATATTCGAGGTCGCATTCCCGACGAACTCAACGAGGACGTGGCATACAAGATAGGCCAAGCATACGCCGCTCTTCTCTCGCCCGCAAAGGTATGTGTGGGCCGCGACGTTCGCCTTTCCAGTGAAGGTTTGGCGAAGGCGCTTGCCCGTGGACTGAATGCACAAGGTGTGGATGTGATCGACATCGGTCTCTGCCCCACGGAAGAAGTGTATTTCGCAACGGGTTATCTAAAATTGGACGGCGGCATCATGGTCACTGCAAGCCACAATCCCATGGATTACAATGGAATGAAGCTGGTGCGAGAAGAAGCCAAGCCTATAAGCGCCGATACCGGTCTCAAGGACATCGAAGCGTTGGTCCTTCGGGATGAGTTCAAGCCTTCGGAAAAGAAGGGCACGACTCACTCCATGAGCACTCGCGATGCCTATATCGACCATTTGATGACCTACATTGAACCGCAACGCCTCAAAAAGCTAAGAATCGTCATGAATTGTGGAAACGGGTGCGCAGGCCCCATACTGGACAAACTGCGGCCCAAGCTGCCCTTCGAGTTCATCGAACTATTTTCCGAACCGGACGGCCGGTTCCCCAACGGAATCCCCAATCCCATCTTACCGGAAAACCGCGGATTCACCGCGGAAGCGGTGCTGAAGCACAACGCTGATATGGGCGTTGCATGGGACGGCGACTGCGACAGATGCTTCTTTTTCGATGAGAAGGCCCAGTTCATCGAAGGCTATTACATCGTCGGCTTCTTGGCCCAGGCGTTCCTGAAGAAACGACCGGGTTCTAAGATCGTGCACGATCCCAGACTGGTGTGGAACACGGTCGAACTCGTGGAACAGGCGGGAGGCACGCCGGTGATGACGAAGTCCGGGCATGCTTTCATCAAAGAAAGAATGCGCAGTGAAGACGCCGTCTATGGCGGCGAGATGTCCGCCCATCACTACTTCAAGGATTTTTCATACGCGGATAGCGGCATGATCCCGTGGTTGCTCCTTGCGCAGACCCTTTCCGAAGAGGGTAAGCCTTTCTCGCAACTACTTTCCGAAAGGGTGCGGAAGTTCCCGTGCAGCGGCGAAATTAATCGCACCGTGTCCGACGCCAAAGCTATCCTCAGCAAGTTGGAAGAACACTACAAGAGTGAAGGGGCCGGCGTGGACCACACCGACGGGCTTTCCATGGAGTTTCCCGAGTGGCGCTTCAATCTCAGGTCATCCAACACGGAACCGGTCATCAGGCTCAATATAGAAACCAGGCAAGACGCAGCGCTCCTGGAGCAGAAGACAGCGGAACTGCTTCGGCTCATTCAGGAGTACGACGCCTAAACCGACGGAAGGGTCTCGGAAGGACCGGCTCGTCTCGACCATGCTTTACCGAGATAGTGCTCAGAGCCACGGCCGGTTGAAGGAAAGCACGAGATAGCGGCGCCGAGGGGAGACTTAACTCCCCTCTAAGGCCTCTCATGCATAGAGCCGCTTTCAGTCCGCTGAAGCATTCTTGTTTCGGAAATCCATCCGACACGAAGAGCCCGCTGCAGTTGCACATTTGCCGCGGCGTCTTGACAGACAGACGTAACCCTGTATTCTCATTGGACATCCCATACTGTTCCTATACGGTGATTCATGTCTAAAGAAATGGAAACCAAGGTCCTCGCAGCGCTCCTTAATGACCGTTTTCTTCTCAGCAAGGCGCTGGCGGACGGCTTTAGCGTCGACAATTTCTCCGACGGAACCATGCGCTTAATCTTCAAAACCGTTGTGGAGATGAGTCAAACGCCGGGACAAGTCCTGGATTGGCTCACCATTGAGAATACGCTCACGATGAGAGATTCTTCCAGTCCGGAGGTCGAACAGGCCATGGAGGCCCTGAAAGCCGAACCGCCGCCGGAACCCGATCGCATCATAGCGTATATCGAGATAATGAAGGACCAAAACCTGAGAGATAAGATGATGAAGCTCTCTCAGGCTATGGAGCAATACTGCCAACGCAAAGGGCCGCAGAAGGATCAGGATTTCGCCGAATTCAGCAGTCGTATCGTTCAGATGCTCATAGAATTGCAAAAGCAAAAAGCTAAGAAGAAGCTGACCCCGCTGCGCGACACCATAGGGGACATCCGGGATCTCACAAACCGCCCCAAACAGGAGGAAAAACGCCTGCTCGGGTTTTCCGTGAAGCCCTTTGAACGGCTTGAACTGTTGCTTTCCGGTATCCGCAAGGGCTTTTACTATGGCCTCGCAGGGCCGCCTCGCCGTGGTAAAACCACGTTTGCATTGGATTTGGCGGCAAAGCTGGCCGAGCGCAACAAGTTTCCCGTGTTGTTCTATACGTGGGAACAGACCCGGCGCACCCTGGCGGCTCGTTTGTTGGGCCGCGAATCCTACATCAACCCGGTCAAGTTGCTCACCGAGGTTTCGCCTGAAGACAAGCAGAGACACGCCCTCGTCAATGCAGTCATAGATCGCTCGTACGCGTACAGCAATCACTTGTTCATCATCGAGGCCGGTCGGCAGGATACCATCGAGCGGATCAAGGCCCAAGCCTACAACATCATGCATGAATTCAGGAGCAATGACATAGCCATCTTCTTTGATTATCTTCAAAAGATACCTCTGGGCCGCCAGTATGAAGACATACGCGGCCAAGTGAACGAAGCTTCAGCGCAGTTGGCCGACTTAAGCCTCGAACTCGAGTGCCCCGTCGTGGCCATCTCCGCTATGGACAAAGAGGGCTGTAAACTCGACGAGAAGCCACCGTCCTATGATGAATTTTCCAGCACGTATTATGCACGACCCACTATGCACAATTGCGTCGGTGGGGGTGACTTGGAATACGACCTGGATGTGGCGATGATCTTATCCAAGGATTGGGTCGCAACGAAAAACTTCCATGACCGTCTTACCATTAAGGATAAAGATTCCAAAACGCCGGCTATCCCCCAGATTGACGTAATCAACTTACATATCGACAAGAACAGAGACTCCGCAGGTGAGAACTCTCCGACTATTCAGTACGCCTTCTTCATCAACATCAACAAGTTCGTGGAAGTCGGCTACAAGACCGAACAGGAGTACAGCAAAGAGTTCAAGGGATTCGCAAAAGCGGAAGACATGTTGGGCACGCTCCTCGATACGGGTATTTTCAAGCTGTCCGGAGTGTGAGCCTGTTTCAGGGACCACGTGGTATAATCAGGGACTTATGTACATTCGGAAACTCACATTTCGCCGTCCGTTTCCTACGACGGACCATTTTCCCTTCAATATCAGAACATTTCAGGGGACAGACAGCGTAGAGTTGAACCCCCCGCTCGTCTTTTTCGCCGGGGACAACGGCGCAGGTAAATCTACGCTCCTGGACGCCATTGCCGCCGCAGCCGGACTCACCGCATGGGGAGGCCGCAAGACACATCGCGTGCACAACAACCCGTATGAGAACTCGTTGCCCGCATATATCCAGCTTGAATGGGTGCGGCGTAGGCCGTATGGGTTTTATTTCCGTGCGGAAACGTTTTTCAACCAGGCGGCCACGCTCGACGAGATCCTGGAAGTGGACCCCGGTCGCGGCGCTTACTACGGCGGTGGTTCGCTTAATGCCGTTTCTCACGGTGAATCCTTTCTGAAGATGTTTCAGAGCTATTCATACGAACTCGCCGGCCTCTACCTTATGGATGAACCTGAGGCGGCTTTATCGCCTCGTGGGCAACTCGCCTTTATGAAGCTTGTGGAACAAAGAATCAAGGACGGCAAAGGTCAATACATTATTGCGACGCAGTCCCCGATCCTCCTGGCTGCGCCGAGCGCCTTGATTCTCGACTTCGACGGGGAAGCCATCACGGCCGTTCCCTTTACGGCCACCGGTTCATATACTTTTTATAGGGATTTCATGGCCGACCCTTCACGACTGTACGCCGCCGGTGAAGAGGAGTAATTGTGAGTTCGTAATTGGACCGTGTCATAACGACGTGTCATCCATTCTCGTCCTGATTGCGTCGGTCTCGGCGCCTCTCAGCGGCTCATTTACTACGAGGAGAAGACAATGAGTTCCATTCCCAAACGCCCCCTAGGTAAGACAGGTGTTGACGTAACGATCATGGGCTTGGGAGGCGAAGGCGTCCTCCGGACCTACGGTCAGGAGCGTGAGAGTTACGATCTCATTAACTCCGCCATCGATTTGGGGATTACCTATTGTGAATCCGCTCGCGCCTACTCGGGAAGCGAATCCTACTACGGATTGGCCCTTGGTGAACGGCGTAAAGAAGTATTCCTTACGAGCAAGTCCCACGGCCGGGACAAAGCAGGCGCGGAACAGCATCTCGCGGAAACGTTATCCAACATGAAAACCGATTGGCTCGATTTGTGGCAAGTCCATGATGTGCGAACCGAAGAGGACTTGCGTATGATATTCGGCTCAGGCGGCGCCATTGAGGCCTTTCATGAAGCGAAAACTCAAGGTCACGTCCGTTTTGTGGGCGTCACCGGGCACCATGATCCCGCTATTTTAGCGAAAGCGATGGACTTATACGATTTCGACACGGTTCTCATGCCCGTTAATCCCGCTGAGCCCGCATACGCCAGCTTCCTGGACGAGGTTGCTCCGAAGGCGCGTAGTCTCAACATGGGTATCGTCGGCATGAAGGTGTACTTTCGCGGTTTTGCCGAGAGGGTGCCCTGGTACGACGGTATGCGCCCGTTCTTCGACTTTGCGTTGAGCCAGGATATAAGCCTTGCCGTCATAGGATGTGATTCCGTGCAGCAGCTCGAAGAAAACATACGCTTCGCCAAGGACTTTACGCCCATGGACGCGGGCGACATGAAAGAACTCGTTGCCAAAATGGCGCCATACGCACGTACGCTCATGTATTACAAACCATAGTTGTCGCCGCGGCGGGTTTCCCTGGAATTCCGTCTCATTTCCTGGTATGTCCCATACCGCTGTCCGTGCGGCGGAATGAGTGCGCCAAAGGCGTCAACCCAATTTCGACCTACATCAAATCATTGGTAGCCTCCTCCTTCAATGAGTATTTAGGCGACGGGCGGCAATGAAATACATTTCACAGGAGCGGCGCGTATGCCCGTCATAATGGGAATTGATCCCGGAAGCGTACACACCGGGTATGGAATCATACGAACCATAGGACCACGGTCCGAATATGTTGCAGGCGGCGTCATCAACCCACCCGCGGGGGCGCGGCATTCCAAGCGCCTACTGGTAGTCTATGACAGGCTGTTGGAGCTGATGATTTCCCATCAGCCCGACGCTCTTGTCGTAGAGTCATTGTTCCACGGAAACAATTCGCAAAGTCTCATTAAGCTAAGCCAAATACGAGGAGCGGCTTTGTTGGCCGGCGAAAAAAATGCCCTCGATATCTATGAGTATGCGCCACGTGAGGTCAAGAAAGGGGTGACCGGCTTCGGCGGCGCCGACAAGCCTCAAATGGTCTTCATGGTCGCCAAGATGCTGAGTCTGCCGGATCTGCGGTCCAAAGACGAAGCCGACGCTCTGGCGCTCGCCCTGTATCATGCCGGTATCAGCCGATTTCATGCGGTGACGCAAACGGCCGCGGCTTGCGGGGCCGCAACCACCGGGAGAGTAAAAAAGCTATGATAGCCGCGCTCCGGGGTACGGTGATTTCCAAGACCACAAACCGCATTATCATTGATGTAAACGGCGTAGGCTATGATGTTGCCGTGTCTTTGAGCTGTCTTGAAAACCTCGCTCTTCAGCAGGAAGCGTTTCTCTATGTCCATACCTCGGTGAGGGAAACCGCCTTCGAACTCTTCGGGTTCAGCGGACTGGAAGAAAAGGCGCTCTTCGAGATGCTTATCACCATTGCCGGCATTGGCCCTAAAACGGCCTTGGCGGCAGTTTCGGGCGTGTCACCCGGGGTCTTTCGGGAAGCGGTCTTGAGCGGAAATTCCGCCAAGCTCACAGGTTTACCGGGTATCGGCAAGAAGACGGCCGACCGGATCGTGCTTGAACTCAAGGAGAAGCTGCGTCGGCTCCCGACCACCGAGCGACCGGAAAACGTTCAAGGAGGATCAGCCGGCTTTGAGGCCGATCTCGTGTCGTCGCTCGTGAACCTCGGGTACAAGGAACGTGTCGCCGAGCAGGTGACCGCACGCACATTGAGAGAGGCTTCTGCAGGTATAACTCTCGCCGCTGCAATAAAGGCGGCCCTCAAGGAGCTGATGGACTGACGCCTTTTCGCAATCAGAGAACTAATATTAGGAAGAACTTACTTTAAAGAATCGGTTTCACAACTTTTGCTCGCTTTGATAGCGAAGTATTGTAAAAATCTGTTTGGAAAAAAAGCTTCGCCGATCTTGCTTTTGTGAAAGCACCTCGGCATTAGCCGGCGGCACGAGAGGAACGACGATACTTCGCCCTTTCAAGAGAAGAAAAAGCCCACAGTTATACAACAGGGCCGGCTCAAGTGCGTTCCCCAAATTTTAGAATGGGGACATTACAGCCGTAAAGCCCGTAGACCATTCCACAGTATCCACAACATTTACACTAAAACATTCGAGCATATCTTTGAACTGGCTGAGAGGATAAGCAAAAGAGTATGGCCGCGAGCAAACTTTCCTTCTGCCGCACGCGGTTGATGAAAACCGAGTAGCTGGGGCTGATAGATTCATGGATTTGGATTGCAAAAGGATCATTTTTGTTGGTCAGCCGTCAGGAGAATGTTTGAGACTGATGTTCCAGATGGGTTTTCATTTAAATACCTGATAAAGCTAGTGCTTCCCGACTTCGCGCTTCTTATTGTCGGCATGTATGTGCTATTATTGTCATTGACATATGTCCCGTTGGTATGATAATGTAGCGGCATGTATG
>JBBRBO010000118.1:0-13394 GCA_038205805.1 Desulfomonilales bacterium | reverse complement strand
CTTCTTATAGAGCTGATCGTATTAAAGCATGGTTTGACCCTTGGACAGTTAGGCAAGATACAGGATATCAGACAGTGCAATCTTTGCTAGCGATTGGATCAGGGGGATTGTTGGGGTTGAGCCGCTTCGTGTTCGTTATATTAAAGGAATAGACCCCCTGCCGAGTCGCCCGATCCGAGAGGATTCGCGTGAGCATGGAAGGGCTTACTTTTTTGTACGCGCGGCCCTGCTCGTCATGGAGTATTTCGGCGTTGGGATGTTGCTTTTCGATCTCGGTCCATGGCTCAGGGACAAGCACTGCTCCGTGTTCCGCCACCCAATTGCGTGTTAAGGCGATCTGCTGGTTGAGAATGGTCGCCTGCATCCGCACCTGCTTCATGGTGTGCTCTTCGAGTTCAGCCGCAAGCCGCAAGAACAGCATGGAAAACAGGACGGCCGTGATGACTGCCGTCACCGCCAGGAATTTGAACGATAGCTTTTGACCGTACGCGGTCTTTAGTTTACGTAACATGTAAGCGCTGGACCATCATGAGGAAGAATACCCTCAGAGAAGACTAACCGTTCACCGGAAACGGGTCAATCACTTGGAACGTGAATGGGGCGCTCCCAAAAGAAGCGAGCCTTTCAGTTCCACTAGGACCCGTTCACAGAGCCGCCTCAAGCCCGACGCCCTACTTTCCGGCAAACAGCTAAAAACACGCGAACTGACTCACCCGTGTTCTAAAAATAAGCTCAGCGCCGCTATTGTAAAGAAAAATTTACCTGTTCGTTACCTTGTTTTACTACACGCTTACAGTCCGATATGGCACAATGGTACGTGTAGAGACGGATCGTGACTTTCCGGCGATTAATTCTCGGTGGTGAACTCGAAACCGCACACTGCTCAACGGTGTATACAAAGCGGGCCTGCGACACACCAACCGGCTGAAACCACGATGGGGTGGTCCGGAGGCAAGATGCGTCTCCAACTCCGGCTTTCTCAGGGCGCAGAGATCTCTCAGGCCCGGTGAACCATTAGGACAAAGCAGTATTGAATTACAGGAGTGAAAGCCATGAGACAGATTCTCACCCTGGCGGTAGCGGCGCTTCTCTTCTGCGCACACCCGGCGTCGGCCGCAACGAAAGTGGACCCGAAGTTATACGGCGCCCCGGAGGGACAGGTTTGTATCAAGTGCCACGAACTCAAGACTCCGGGCTTGTTCAGGATGTGGCGTTCCGGCAAAATGGGCCAGGCCGGCGTCAACTGTTACGATTGCCACAGGGCTGAGAAGGCGACGGAAAAAGGCCCGGCAGACCCGGACGGCAACGATCACCGTGGTTTCTGGATAGCGACCATCGTGAGCCCCAAAGATTGCGCTCGATGTCACAAGGAGCAATTCGATTCGCAACAGCCGTCGCATCACGCCAAGGCTGCGGACATCCTCAACTCCTTGGACAACTATCTCGGCACGGTGGTCGGCGGCCCTGCGGCGGTAGCAAGCGGCTGTCGTCAATGTCACGGGTCGAACATCAAGGTTCTCGCGGACGGTAAGCTCGATCCCTCTACGTGGCCCAATACCGGGATTGGCCGCATCAATCCCGACGGGAGCAAAGGGAGCTGCTCGGCGTGTCATACGAGACATCGCTTCTCCAAAGAGCAAGCGCGACGCCCCGACGCCTGCGGAAAGTGTCATTTGGGACCGGACCATCCTCAAATGGAAGTCTTCAACGAATCCAAGCACGGTATCCTCTATCAAGCCTTTCGTGACAAGCTCAATATGGATAAGAACGAGTGGGTCGTGGGAGTGGATTACCAAGACGCGGCTACCTGCGCCACATGCCACATGAGCGCCACGCCCAATCAGATCCCAACTCACGATGTAGGCGACCGCATCTCCTGGACGCTGCGACCGGATGTTTCCATAAAACAACCCAAGTGGAAGGAGCGACGCGAGAAGATGCAGGACGTGTGTCGATCCTGTCACGGCGATCCTATGGTGGCGGGACACTACGCTCAGTTCGACAACCTCGTGGAACTCTACAACAACAAGTTTGCTATTCCGGCGAAGCAGATACGCCAGAAGCTGATAGATCAAGGTAAGATCACCAAAGCCGACTTTGATGAAAAGATTGACTGGCAATATTTCGAGCTTTGGCATCATCAAGGCCGCAGGGCTCGTCACGGCGCGGCTATGATGGGACCGGATTACACCTGGTGGCACGGCATCTATGAAGTGGCCAGAGAATTTTACGATCATTTTATCCCCGAAGTGGAAAAAATCATGGGCGGCAAGCAACAGGCCGCGCCGCTCCTGGATCCTTATCTCAAGGCTGAAGGACACCGTTGGTACAAAGAAGGCATGAGCAAAGAACAGCTCCAGCAGCTCGAACAGTTTTATCAGCATAGATACGGCGGCAAGGAAGCGAAGTAATGTCGCTTGTACCTTTAGCTAAAGCAGGTTACCGAGTTGTACTCACGATGGGGAGGTCCGGAGGGGAGATGAGTCTCTCTTCCGGGTCTCACCGGGCGCTGAGCCGTCTCAAGCTCGGTGACTTCACGGCCGTCCTCTGAGGGACTACTCATGAAGGCAAAAGCGGCATTTGCGATGATGGCTCTTGCGGCGGTGGGCCTTTGGATCATCACCGGAGGTTTTGGGTCCATTGGGGCGCAAGTTTACCAGCCGCCGTTGGACTCCTCTCCTTTACAAAAGGACAAACCCATTACCCCGGCGAAGGGTCTAGGTTTTCCTGTGCCGTACGAACCGCTGCCGAAAACCATTACGCCCTGTCGAGCCTGTCACGGCAAAGAGAAGGACTTTCCCGTCAATTTCCATAGACGTGAGGACCTTCTTATTCACGGTAATATCAAGCTCAACCACGGAGGAGTACGGGTGTGGTGCCTGGACTGTCATCATCCCCAGGAAAGGAATTATTTGTTGCCTCTTAGTGACGGCCTGCCCATTCCTTTCGATAAAAGTTATCTCCTGTGCGGCAAATGTCACGGCACGGTCTACCGAGATTGGCGCCTGGGCATTCACGGCAGACGCGTGGGTGATTGGAACGGCACAAAGACCTACTTCCTGTGCGTTAACTGCCATGACCCGCATTCGCCTAGATTCAAGTCCATCGAGCCTATGCCGTCTCCTCTACCTCCTCGGACGCCCAATAGAGCCAAGGTAGGTCATTGAGGTTTATGTAATGGACTCTACACCAAAGACAAAACCCGTTGTTGCGGGATGCGCCGACCGGGAAAGCTCCTCTGCGCTTCCCGATCGTCGCACCTTTCTCCAGGGAGCGGCGGCCGTATTGGGTATGCTGGCGGTAAGTTCCTGTTCCTGGGAGGAGTTCTCCCAGCAGCATTTTACCCGAATGACGAAGGCGGAACTCGACCGAACAACGGAACGCCTGCGCGCCGAGTATCGTGAAAAATGGGGTAAAGAGTTCACCATCGGCACGGAAGGTCCTATAGATCACACCATGTTCGGCTACGGTTTGGACATCCAGCGGTGTATCGGTTGTCGAAGGTGCGTCTATGCCTGCGTCAACGAAAACAACCAGTCCCGCGATCCGCAGATTCAATACATTCGTGTGCTCCGCTTCCCAAACGGCACCATGAATCTGGAGCAATCCGAGCTTTATTACGCCCCTGAGGAGGTCCCCCAAGAGGGCTACTACTACATGCCCGTGCAGTGCCAACACTGCGTGAACGCTCCATGCACGAAGGTGTGCCCCGTACGAGCCACATGGACCGAGCCCGACGGAATCGTGGTCGTGGATTACAACTGGTGCATTGGGTGCAGGTACTGTATGGCGGCGTGTCCTTACCAGGGTAGATGGTTCAACTTCGCACAACCCGTCATACCTGCGGATCAAATTACCACCGATACGCACTACTTGGGTAATCGCCCTCGTATGCGCAATGTGGTCGAGAAATGCACCTTTTGTATACAGCGGGTCCGCAAAGGACGCTATCCCGCATGTGTGGAGATTTGTCCCGTGGGCGCACGCAAGTTCGGCAATCTTTTAGATCCCGACAGTGAAATCTCGCGGCTCATCAAGACAAAACGTGTTTTCCGACTCAAGGAAGAATTGAACACGCAACCGAAGTTCTATTACTTCTTCGCAACATGAGAGGATGATATGGACCACCCAGGCTTCATCCGTGGAGCGATCCGAAGACTGCTGATAGGTCCGCCGATCTACTATATATGGATCGGAGCGCTTCTGCTGTTGATCTTCTTCGGGATCAGGGCGTACATAGGTCAGCTCCAGGCCGGTCTTGTGGTGACCGGTATGACCAGCTACGTCTCGTGGGGATTGTATATCGGCAACTTCACGTTTCTCGTGGGGGTGGCCGCGGCAGCGGTGCTGCTCATCATCCCGGCGTACCTCTATGACTTCGGCCCGATTAAGGACATTGTGATAGTGGGTGAGGCGCTTGCCGTGAGCGCCCTGCTTATGTGCCTCATGTTCGTCACCGCGGATTTGGGACGACCGGACCGTGTGTGGCACTTGATCCCCGGTGTCGGCATTCTCAATCTGCCCGTCTCGTTGTTGGGGTGGGACATTGTGGTCTTGAACGGGTATTTGTTTCTCAACCTGTTCATACCGGGGTATATCCTCGTGAAGGCCTACTACGACAAGCCGGTGAATTACCATTTTCTCCTTCCTTTCATCTTGCTTTCCATCCCGTGGGCGGTGAGCATCCACACCGTGACGGCTTTTATTTACAATGGATTGGTGGCTCGACCGTTTTGGAACGCCTCGATCCTGGCGCCTCGTTTTCTGGCGTCCGCATTTTGCTCGGGACCGGCGCTTATTATCTTGCTGTTCCAGATCGTGCGCTATTACAGCCGTTTCGAGGTGAAGGACGCCGCGCTCTTTAAAATCGCCGAAATGATCGTTGTGGCGATGGCCATCAACCTGTTCTTGCTCGGCGCGGAGTTCTTCAAGGAAATCTATTCGAACACGCATCATCTTTCACCTCTTGAGTATCTTTATGTGGGTCTCCACGGCAAGGATAGGCTCGTACCGTGGATTTGGACGGCCCTGGCGTTCAACATTACAGCCTTTATCATCTTCTTGATTCCCTACACCCGGAAGAACTTTATTACGCTGAACATTGGGTGCGTCTTGATCATCATCGGTATATGGATTGAAAAGGGTATGGGATTGATTATCCCGGGTTTTATACCCTCGCCGCTTGGACAGGTGTGGGAATACGCCCCCTCCAGCACGGAAATCTTTGTGTCCCTCGGTATTTGGGGTATTGGGCTTCTCATTTTAACGGTCTTACTCAAGATCATTATTCCTATAGAATTGGGCGAACTTACCGTAGCGGGAGCCGAGCACGGCGCTACAGCTCATCGCAGCCACGCCTGAGACGGTCGCCATTGGAGACCGGGCGTAGAGCCGAATAGAGCCCGGTAAAGCCGAGCATGTGAGGAGGAATCGAATATGAAAAAGCCGGTCCTGTTGCTCATAATACTTTGTTTACTTACGGCGGCGCCGCTGTTCGGTCAGGTAGCGGACAAGGATTGCCCGGATTGCCCCCCTAAGGGTAAAAGCCTCGATCCAAAATGGAGGGAATTCAACGCGCCGCCCCTTGTTCCTGGTGAACGCCCGGATTGTCACCGGGTGCAGTTCGGCAAACAGAATTGCCGTGATTGCCATAAAAAGGAAACTCCCGCTTCCTACAACCAATGGTTGGGGTCACGACACGGGATCAATAACGTGAAGTGCGGCACGTGTCACGGTGATGTGGCGAATTACAGGGCCAGACCGGACAAAGTCGTGTGCATGGGATGCCATTCTCAACAAGTGAAGAATATGCCCCCTGCTGCGCTTGTGACGAATTGCTCCTACTGTCATAAGGGGCACTGGTTTACCGTGCATAAGATTCCTCTCTATGAAAAATTCATGCCGGGACGCACGGACCGCTTCAACGTGCCGGGTTTTTGATGAATGACGTGTAAAACCAACCGCCGGATGACCCGGCGATCACCGCAAGGGCGGGCGCTTATCCGATTACCGAACACCTTTCGGCAAACGACCTCA
The DNA here is from genome assembly GCA_038205805.1 of Desulfomonilales bacterium. Classification (GTDB taxonomy): domain Bacteria; phylum Desulfobacterota; class Desulfomonilia; order Desulfomonilales; family Desulfomonilaceae; genus JBBSBY01. The sequence continues at coordinate 7,358 of JBBRBO010000118.1, read as the reverse complement.
TCGTGTTTGCGGAGGAAGTCATGGATCTTACTCGACGCGAATTAATCAAATTGTCGGCGGCCGCGTTTGCAGCCGGCGCTCTCGATATAGCCTTCCCCAGCGCCTTGAAAGCCTCGGAAGAAGCCGTGGACGTAGACAAGTGGATCAAGGGCACATGCCGTTTCTGCGGCACGGGCTGCGGCGTCTACATCGGCGTGCGTGACGGCCGCGTGGCCGCTATCCGAGGCAATCCCCTCGCCGAAACAAACTTCGGGTTCCTCTGCGTCAAGGGTTTCAAAGGCTATTTGAGTATGTATCACCCGGATAGGCTCAAGCAGCCCCTCATTCGCCAAGCCGATGGGAACTTACAACCCGCCACATGGGACCAAGCTTTGGACCTGGTTGTGGGAAAGTTCAATGCCCTGCGGCAAAAATACGGCAAAGACGCGGTGGCCTTTTACGGTTCCGGCCAGTGTATGACCGAAGAGAGCTACACCTACAACAAGTTGTGGAAAGGCGGATTGCGGTCCAACATGGTGGAAGGCAATCCACGTTTGTGTATGGCCTCGGCTGTCGGCGGTTACGTCACAACCTTCGGCGCGGATGAACCGGCGGGCTCCTATGCTGATATCGAGAAGGCCAAAACCCTCTTCATTGTGGGCTCGAATATGTCCGAGTGCCATCCCATCATCTTCAGGAGGGTGGCTCGACAAAAGCTCAAGGACCCGGAGAATATCCACATAATTGTGTGTGAACCACGCTTGACTTCGACCGCTCGCATCGCGGATATTTGGCTCCCGGCCGACCCTGGCACGGATCTCGCCGTGTTTCACTGCATGGCCCGGGAGATCATCAAAAACAATTGGGTGGACAAGTTCTTTGTGGAGAACCTGTGCAGGTTTAAAGACGCCGAAAACAAGGATTCGGACTTCCAGACCTACGCCCAATTCGTGGACAAGTTCACCCCGGAGTACACGGAGCAACTCACGCGGTGCCCTGCCGCGAACATCCGGGAAGCGGCGCGACTCTTTGCCACCGAAGCGCCCACCATGAGCCTATGGACAATGGGTCTGAACCAGCGGACTCGCGGCGTGTGGGCAAACAATCTTGTCCACAACCTGCATCTCATAACCGGCAACATTTGCAAGGAAGGAGCGGACTCCTTCTCGCTCACGGGTCAGCCGAACGCGTGCGGCGGCGTGCGTGAAACCGGTACCCTGGCGCACCTGCTGCCCGGAACGCGCCCCATCGCGGACCCGGCAGCTCGAAAGAGCGTCGAGCAAGCCTGGAAGATCCCCGAGGGGACTATTGACCCGAAACCGGGCTTGCACACCATGGCCATGTTCGACAAACTCGGCGCGGAAGAAGACGCCGAAAAGCCGCTCAAGGCTATGATAGTCTCCACGACGAATCCCGCTCAATCGCTCCCCAACTGCGAAAAGTACTTCAAGGGGATGAAGGACGGCTTTCTCGTGGTGTGCGATATCTTTCCCACCCGCACGACGCAGCTCGCCGACGTGGTGCTGCCGGCCGCGTTCATCTACGAAAAAGGCGGAACGTACGGCTGCTCGGAACGGCGAAGCCAGCTCACCAGCAAGTGTGTCGAACCACCGGGCGAGGCCAAAGCGGACCTGTGGATTGCCGCGCAAATAGCCAAGCGCATGGGTCTGGAAAATCTCATCCCTTGGAACGGTGACGACATGGGCGCCATGTACAAGGCCGCCTGGGATGACTACCGCGAATGCGTCAAGATGACCGAACACACCCTGTACGGCATGACCTATGATCGGCTTCTGAAGTCGGAGAAAGGCTTTCAGTGGCCGTGCCCTACCGTGGACAGCCCCGGTTGCGCTCACAGATACTTGCGCGGTTCGGACCCGCTCATGGATATGCCCGAGATCGTGCAGGTCCCGAAGACTGCGATGATCTATTTCTATGCGGACAAGCAACACCAGGGTAGAGCAAACGTCTTTATGCGGCCGTACAAAGGCGCGGAAGAGCCGCCGGATAAAGAATACCCCTTTTTCTTAACAACAGGTCGCGTCATCGAGCAATGGCACAGCGGCACTATGACCATGCGTGTGCCCGAGATAGCGCGATCTCAGCCCAATGCGTACGTTGAAATTAACCCCGAGGATGCGCAAAAGTACAAGATAAAGAACGGCGACCTTGTCAAGCTCATCAGCAGACGGGGCTTCTCGGTGCTGCCCGCCAAAGTGGTCAAAATGAGTATGCCGGGGATTCTCTTTGTCCCCTGGTTCGACCAAGAGTGGGATCGAATGATTAACAGGGTCACCATCGACGCCTTTGACGCAATCTCGAAACAACCGGAGTTCAAGATCTGCGCTGTCCAAATTGAAAGGGTCGGCGATCCCAAAGACGTAGCGGACATGTTCATCATCTCGAACGTCAACGCGCCGTTCCCGACAAAGGTTTAACGCCGATGAGCAGTCAAAGATGTACTATCGGGGAAAACCTTCTTGAAAGAAGGATTCTCCCCGAGACCCTCTCCAAGAACTTTCAGAATTGCCGAAACCGGCTTTCTCAAGGAGAAATGCCGATTTCGGCGAATGGTAAACATTCTCGGATAGAAGTCGGCATAACATACTCTGCAAAACTGACCTTCACCAATATTACTTGTTTAAAAGCGAATCGGTGTAAACTTTATCGATTCATCTCGGGAGCGGGGAGGGAGATGTGTGGGCCTCTTCTCGGACCCGCCCTCCGAACCAAAGGCAAAACGAGGCGCCCGCAGCGTTCATTACCATGATTATCACCGGCACGGCCTTACTCATCGAAAACGGCGCGACAAGCGATGTCATCAAGCGACTGAAGAACTATCCGGAAGTTACCTTCCAGGTCCATTCGGAATGCGGCACGGAACTCATCGTCAATATTGAAGCTGACGATCAGCGAAGTCTCGATGCCCTATGCGCTCGTATCAAGCAGGAAATTCCGCATGTGATAGATATAGCTCACGTGTACTTCCACATGGAAGATGAAGTGGAAAAGCTGACTTCCGCCGCTCAGGACCACCCTTCCAGTAACAATGATTGATTTCCTCCGACGCGTTTTCGTGCGAGGTGAAAACCCTTTCACGAACGACTATGAACAAAATCGCATGAGACCCCCCGGCGCAGTAGAAGAAAAGCGCTTTATGGCATTGTGCATCCGATGCAATCGCTGCCTGGAAGTATGCCCCTATAACTCCATCCACAGGCGCAGCATTGCCGTAGGGATGGGCACCCCGTACGTTTTCGGCGAACAAAAGGCGTGCTATCTGTGCATGGCATGCGTGGCGCTTTGCCCTACGGGCGCCCTGGACACGAGCGTCAAGACGCCGGAACAGGTCAAGATGGGTAAGGCGATAATCAATTCATCCATTTGTTACAGCCACCTGTTTATGGAAGCCGATGTCTTGCCCATGGACGCGGGCCAAAAGATAGCCGCTCTATGCAATACTTGCTACAACGTGTGCCCACTTCAGGATAGGGCCATCGTGCTGAAGCATCGCCTCTATCCCGAGATAACCGACGCATGTGTAGGCTGCGGCGTCTGTGTGGAACGATGCCCCACTCGACCGGCCAGGGCGATCAATGTGACGCCCACGGGTATGATCAACCGCGAAGAAGCCGGCTTTTACTTCCGACGAGCGAAAAAACACCACGAAACCACCGGACAAAAGAAAGAGAGTTCCGGAGTTCTCAAAATGGAAGAACTTCTGGATCGTAAGTCCCAGTTTCCTTAAGGATAGAAGACGAAATCGGGAGAACCTCCTGTGTGTGACGACCTTCATGTGTCTCACGCGTTACAGGCGCACGGTGTGAGTTCATAGAAACACCTCCGCGAAGACCACGTTTATGAGCGTGTGTGGCGAATAGATCCCCGAGCGAATGTGTTCAAAATGGATTTATATGAGGTTTCCGACCATCTAATTACTAATATAAAGAAGCCCAAAGACGTTGGCAAGCGATTTCGCAAAAAGCCCTTCAAAAGGTTTTACAGAGTGGTCCGGATCGTGCTTACTACCGAGTAAATTTGACGCCAAATAGACCATATATAGTACTAAATATAGGTCATGTTCCGGGAATGCGAGCGTTTTGGTGGTCGTCGTACGCGCCGGAGCGCGTACGCGGCTTGTGCTTGAGCGCTTCACGATCCAATTAAGCACCTTACTCCCGGAGCGCCGGTTGCTTCGCCGCCGGCAAATGGAACTCATTCCAAGACACTGAAAGAGCGACGCAATGAGCTACCGAAGATTGCGAAAAGTTACCCAGTTCGGCGCAATTATGTTCATGTTCATCACGCCGATACTAAGTCTGTACGAGATTTACGCGATAACGGGTTCGTTTTACGCAGTGAACGTAGGCGGTTTGGGTATCGCCGACCCGTCGGTTATCCTGCAGGCGGTGTTTGCCGTCGGTTCTCTCACTGTGCCCCTTGCCGGAGCCGCGTTGTTTCCCATAGCGCTGGCGCTGCTCTTCGGGAGAATCTGGTGCGGCTGGTTATGCCCTTATCATACTATGGCGGACGGCGTGGCCTTCTTGCGCAGAAAGGTTGGTAAGGTCCCGGCGGACAAGGATAATGTGGGGCCGGCCTTCCGGAACAATATAACGCGGTTCGGGTTTTTGACTCTGGGCGTTGTTGTAGCCGGCGCCATAGGAATTCCGGTCCTGAACTACGTGAATGCCCCGGGAATCATCAGCACGGAAGCCCTTATTTTCGTGAAAGAGCATTGGGTTTCCGTCGAGATCCTGTTTATCGCAGCTATACTGCTTCTGGAACTCACGCTTCTGCCTCGGTTCTGGTGTCGGATGTTTTGCCCTACAGGCGCGGTTATCTCGCTCTTTGCGCGACCGAGTTCACTGCACGTGAGCCCTGGTCCCGTAAATCCGCAAACGCCGTGCTGCAAAGACGCGTGGTGCGTGGGCTCATGTCCGATGGGGCTCATCCCATACCGGGAGTCCAGGGATCGGCTCTGCACCAACTGCGGCCTGTGTGTGGACGCGTGTCGGCCTGGCCGCATGCAGTTCAGGGGATTCACAACGGATGCGGGTTCAAAGGCGGCAAAGAAGTATCGGGAAGACCCCTCTTGAAGAGACTGTATGAAATTCAAAAATGCGACAATATCGTGCTGGTCTTGCAATCTCAAAGTCACTGAAACTATCTGGAATCAGGCGGTCGCTTTGGGAATTCTACTGGAAAGCAAGCTTTGTAATACGTTTTCGTATCCAAATCGTTTTAATACCAAAGTGCTTTCCAACGAGTAATATTGGTGAAGACTCTTTTTGGGAAGGTAGGTTTTGTCGACGTCTATCTGAGAATGTTTAATATGCCGAAAGCGGCTTTTTCGCCTTGAGAAAAGACGGTTTCGGCCATTCAAAAGTTCTTGGAGAGGGGGTCGGGACCCAGCCTTCTTCCAAGAAGGTTCTCCCCGATATTACTTCTTTGGCTGCGCATTGGTATTACTCCCTGACAAAGGGGGTTTTCTACTCCCATACCGAAAATCCTTTCATGTGGTCGTTGCAGGTCGCATTCTGGACGCGAGACTTCCATCCGGACGTTTGTAACAGTCGAAACGAGCATTTCTGCAGGAGAAATGCCTTTGTTTCGGCGAAGATTACATTTGCTGAAAAAGAGGTTGGAAAGGCCTGCTTTGCAACCAAACCTCCGTGGATATTGCTTTTTTGAAAGCGCATCGGTCGAAGGTCATACGAATAAGAGTGGCTGCTGAGATGGGCTTTGGGATGGGCGAGAAAATTGTTGACGACAAGCATATATTCAAATATAACTATATTTATTCTTCACATGGAGGTAACCGTGCGTTCGTATCGGAAAGCGCTATGGCTTATATCGGTAATCGCGTGCATAATCGGAGCCACCACCGCAGGAGCGGTCCCCACATCGGAACTTGCCGACTTTCAGATGTTCAGCGCTCCCCCACCGGCAAACGACTTTCAGATGCTGGACGTAAACGGCAAAGCGGTAAATCTCAGCGATTTCCGCGGGAAAGTGGTGCTCTTGAACTTCTGGCGCAAGGATTGCCAATACTGCAACATGGAGAAGGGCTATCTCAAGCACTTGGCGCGATCCATCGACTCGGATGATCTGAAAGTCGTATGCGTGAATTTCTGGGACCAACCGGCGTGGGTACGAGAGTTTGCCAAGCAGAGCGCGGACAATCTCGTCGTCATGTCCAAGCCCGAAGGCAAGCGGGGAGTAGTACAGAATTCCGTTCATGGTCGTATTATGGGTTACTTTCTCGTAAACGACGCCAACGAGGCCATTTACGAAGTGAAGGGCTTTCCGTCCACATACGTTATCGACAAGCAGGGCAAGGTAGTGGCGGTTCACTTGGGTATGGCGAAATGGACCCTTCCCGCCGTGCGTAATTGGGTGGCGGGTTTAGTGGGGAAGGTCGCTTCAGCGGACGGCGCATCAAAGCAGCGTGGGGAGTGGCTGGACCGGCTCATGTTGAAGAAAACCAATTAGATGACACGCGGATTGCCTTCATGAGCGCCTCATGCGTCGACACGAGGCCGAATATGCCTGTTCGGTCGATCACCGGAGTCAGCGGGGCTTCTGTGAAGGGCAGGCGCATACAATAATATACCCGTTCCTCGAGCAGGAGGCGCACAATGGACTCATTTCTCCTATTTCTGGCGGTTGTGGCGGTTTGGGTGATACTGAATAGATGGGTGTTCCCCCGTTTCGGCATTTCTACGTGAATGTCTCCCGCATGTGGGTCCGAGTCTCGGACCCAAGCCGCCGGCGCCGCGGGCGAGCGCACGAAAGGTAAGGAAAATGTCTTCACCGGAGAAAGCGGAAACAGCGACGGATAATACAAAGGACGAACTCCTCCAGGAAATAAAGAAAAAAGATTTCTGGAAAGAAGCCGATATTTTCAAGGCTCTCGGTCATCCCATACGGCTGAAGATCGTCTACGGGCTCCTGAAGGTGGGCGGCTGTAATGTGAAGAACATGCAGGAATGCCTGGGCTTGCACCAGGCCACGGTGTCTCAACACCTGATTCACTTGAAGACGCGGGGTATCATCAGTTCCAGCCGCAAAGGCCTGGCAATGGTGTACACGGTGACGCACCCGTGGGCCAAGTGCATCATCGACCACCTCGAGGAGGGACATCTTACCCCCTGTACGGAAGAAACCGAGGAAGAAGACTAGCGTCCGGGCGATGTAAACCTGGCTCCACGTGTGACACAAATCCATCAAAGAACGGCTTCTTCAAGCCGAGTGTTTCGCACACCGGCGTGAATCTCGGTATTCCCACAGCACAGCATCGGCGGGGGAGACAAAGCAGGCCACGCACCGGCGCCGAACCGCGTCCGTCCGAGGGTCTGTTCTCTTCATCCGGGGATCTG
>JBBRBO010000117.1:0-13535 GCA_038205805.1 Desulfomonilales bacterium | reverse complement strand
ATTTATTGATAAAATACAGCGAAACCGATGCGGCGCGCAAGAATAAAATGCTGCTAATTCACATAATATCAGGAAGTTGACCAAACATATTTCGCAACAAAAGTTGAGGACTGCCAGGTGAAAGTCCGACAGCCTCCTAGAACGGGTGTCCTAAACCTTTTGCGGACAACAGCGCTACTGCGCTAATTATCGCCGCATCCGAAGGGCACACCAACGCCGTGAAAAGCTTGCTCGCGCGAGGCAATACGGATTCGCAGCGCAACATCGAAACGGCTGGCCTGCTCTTATGTGAGCCACCAGCGCAGGGTCAGATGGTGTTGTGGGGATCCTCTAAGGGCGCGGGTAACGGGAGAGATAAACACCAGGGTTTTCATTTGGAAGGGTTCGTATCAATAGAGAATGTGCTTACATCTCACGCGATCGAAACGGTTTAGGGCGTCCACCCACTGCGCTTCCATGTCTTGGATGGATCGCGATGCTAATTCCTGGCGTATGAGATCATCGCCTACAATGACATCGAAGGGCGCCTGGTCCCACACGTACTCATACGGCGCAGCGGACCAGGTGAACGCTTCGGGATACAGTTTCAATATTGTAGCTGTGACAGCTAAACTGAATCTATACGACTTGAACACCGCCCTGTCCTTCACATGAATGTGGAATCCCAAACACTGCTCACCCGCCCATTTGTTGAATGTAGGCTGAAAGCAGAACTCCTGGAGGACAACACCCTCAAGGGCGAATTCCTCGATGTGAGCGGCGACTTCACGTGGGCGTATGTAAGGCGCTCCGAAGATCTCGAAGGGCTTAGTGGTTCCACGGCCCTCGGAGAGCCCTGTTCCCTCCAAGATGACTTGTCCGGGATACACGACCGCAGACTGCACCGTAGGTAGATTAGGGGAAGGCAGCACCCACGGCAGACCAGTTTCCTCGAAGGTCATGAACCGCTCCCAACCGGAGAGAGGTATCACCTTGAGATCGCAATTTATCCCGAACTCGCGGTTATAAAAAATCATCAATTCACCCATAGTCAGTCCGTGGCGCATGGGTATGGGGAACGGACCCACAAAGCTGGCGAACTCCGGCTTCAGAATGTTTCCTTCGATATGAACACCGTCTATAGGATTAGGTCGGTCCAGCACCACGACCTTTTTATTGAGCGTTGCGCAGGCCTGCATCATGTAAAGCGTCGTGGCTGCAAACGTATACACCCGAACGCCGACATCCTGGAGGTCCACGAGAACTGTATCCACCTCCGCAAGCATGCTCGGCGAAGGACTACGCCCATCAGCGTAGAGGCTGTAAACAGGAATTCTGAGATGGGGATGCATTCCATGATCGGTTTCCTTCATGTTGTCTTGTTCGGTTCCAACGATTCCGTGTTGAGGACCGAACAGAGCCGTAAGCCTATCCGGAAATGCATTGTTGATCAGATCCGCAGCGTGAACGTACTCCCAATTCACCGAAGCTTGATTGCACAAGAGCCCGAGTTTGCCTTTGAGTCCAAACCCCTCCGGATCGGCAATAAGATTATCGAGTCCCGTTCTTGTCATTGTAGTCCTAGCGCGACAGCGCCGGTCCATGCGATCTGTCGTATTTATACAAGCGAGAGCTAGAGGGAAGCCTTCACCGCGGAGGGATCTCGCTCGCTACGTTCATCTCTTGACTGCGCTTCAGTGGAAGTTGCCCCCACAGCGCCTTCGTATACTCGCCGCAACTTAGATTTACTCACTCCGTGATCAACAACATCCCAGGGGAATAGCTCTTCTGCACCGCGCTCGACGGTGACAAAGCGGCGGTCCGCCTCAGGTAGGGTCTTGATGAACCTCGAAGAAGACATATCACATTCGCTAATCGCCGAAATCAGTTGCGCGGTTTTCCTGCTTCCACGAGAGAAAACCGCCTGAATAAGTGCTTCCTTGGGTGATTCGACTCGCACTGTGAGGTTGGGCACGGAACGTAATCGACCACGAATTTCCTTGATCTTCCTATGTAATGACGGAAGGTTGTCCATTGCGGCCCACTGAAAGGGAGTCCAAGGCTTAGGTGTGAAAGGATTGATCTGAACACCGAGTCCACCTATGCGCCCTTTGGGCTTGGAAGCCTTAACGAACACTTTTACCGCTTCTTTAATGAACCGAATCAATTCTTCTACATCGTCGTCACACTCCGTGGGCAGCCCTATCATGAAATAAAAACGTAGATTGGGAATGCCTTCCGAGATGAGGAGTTCCTCCAGTTCTAAGAAGCGGGCTGACGGTATCGTTTTGCCGATAACAGCTTTCATGCGATTCGAGGCGGTCTCAGGAGCCAATGTCGCCGTCTTTTGGCCACTCGCCTTCATAAGGCGAATAATAGCCGGCGTCAGACCTTCCGGTCGAATCGATGAGAGTGAAAACTTGCCCCCGTAACTAATTATATCCGCGAGCATACGTTCCAGGTCCGGGTGACCGGCCAAATCGGAACCCACCAGCCCCACGGAACGACCTTCGGCAAGGGCGTGGCGCACCTCAGCGCTGAACGTCGCATAGTCCGCATGGCGGACGGGGTTATGAATCCAACCGCCTGCGCAAAAGCGGCAACCTCGACCGCAGCCTCGGTTTGTCTCCACCAGGAAGGAATCACCAAATTCAGCGCCCGGAGAAAATGCCGCAGTCATGGGAACCGTAGCTCGCCTATCTCGACGTTTAATTGCCCTCACCAACCCTGGATAACCCGGTGTTACATGAATAGCCTGAGTGACACCGGTCTCGTCAAACTCAAACTTATAGCCCTGTGGAATGTAAACCCCCGGCGCTTCCTTGAGGATGGATTGGAGCGCCGCACGATCAAGACCAACGTTCGTGAGCGCATCGGCTAAAATGGCAAATACGTTATTCTCAAGCGCGTCATCGAACTCGCCTACGGCTACGGCATCCAAAAAAGGACTGAGGGGCTCCGGGTTCATCGACACGGAAACTCCCCCGGCGATCACCAAAGGGTCGGCATCCTGACGGTCTCGGCTGAATAGCGGAATACCCGCAATCTTAAGGACGGCGGGTATTCCGGGATAATCATTCTCAAAAGGGACTGAAAAGGCCAGGACACGAAAGTCGCGTATGGACCTATCCGGTGTGTCATGGGATGTAAGGACACCTCTAACGATCGCCCTCGGATCATAGAAAAAGCGATCCACTATATAGGAGGGATGGTCTCGTAGATAAGAGTAAATGAACTGCAACCCCAGATTCGCTGCGCCGACTTGGAAGGAGTTTGGGTAGACGAGGGCTATTGGGATTTCAGTCGCCATACCCCTGCGTCGGTGTGTACGTGTTTGGGCGTTCACCTTATCTACGCTCCTTCGGTGCAGCTCTTTACTTTTCTCTAACGGAACTGTCGCCGCTTCGCTTTCCTGTCACACTGATTCAAGGGGTTTCGCACAGTTTTACTCCGCTGATCGATTCGTTTCGTTTAGCTGTTATACCGAGTATTTTTTTATGAATGCGAACCCTCGGTTTATCTCAGCTCGCTGAGAGTGAACCGTAGCGACGCGTTCACTGGGCGAACTTCGCTACTTTGCGGTAGTTTTCGTGCAATCAACATTCCCAGCGACCAAATCCCCTAATTCACTTGTTGAGTAACCCATTCGGCCTGCCTGCAGGCTGGTTATTTTCGTCAAGGCGTGCACCACCGAGTTCTCGATTTGAGCGGCCGCGTTTCGTTGGCCCAATGTCTCAAGCATTAGTCCACCGGCAAGAATACACGCCAGCGGATTAATGACATTCTTGCCCGTGTACTTAGGAGCTGAGCCGCCGATCGGTTCGAACATGGAAACACCCTCCGGGTTGACGTTCCCACCTGCGGCGATTCCCATACCGCCCTGAATCATGGCGCCTAAGTCGGTAATAATATCGCCGAACATATTATCTGTAGCGATTACATCAAACCATTCAGGATTTTTGACCATCCACATACAGATGGCGTCGACGTGGGCATAGTCAGTCTCGATGTCCGGATACTCGGATGCGACTTCGTCAAAGACGCGGCGCCACATTCCCCAGGCGTAGGTCAGTACATTAGTCTTGCCGCACAGGGTGAGTTTTTTGCGGCCGCCGCGATTTCGTGTAGTTTCGAAAGCGTATCGCAGCAGGCGTTCGACGCCTTTTCTCGTATTGATAGATTCCTGAACCGCAATTTCATCCGGTGTGCCTTCCTTAAACAGGCCGCCCGCGCCGGTATAAAGGCCTTCCGTATTTTCTCTGAGCACGACGAAGTCTATATCCTGAGGCCCTTTGTCTCGTAGAGGGGTCTCGACGTTGGGATAAAGTTTCACCGGTCGTAAATTCACGTACTGATCCAGTTCAAATCTGATCCTGAGAAGGATATCTTTTTCCAATATTCCAGGTTTCACATCCGGGTGGCCGATGGCGCCCAAGTAAATGGCGTCGGCTTTTCTCAGATCAGCCAGCACGGAGGTCGGGAGAGTCTCGCCGGTGCGAAGATACCGCTCACCCCCTATGTCATAGTGAGTCCAAGTTAGGCGAAAATCACTTACTGCGGCTATGGCCTCAAGCACTTTCTTTCCTTCTTGTATAACTTCCGGACCGGTGCCGTCTCCTGGGAGTACGGCAATGTTGTATGACGTGGACATATACGCCTCTTTTGTCGCTATTTGCATGAGGGCGGCAAGGCCGCAAGAGAAAGAATGATACTCTAAAGCCTTGTGCCGATCAACCTCGGGATGCGCGTACCCGCAGGTGAAGCGCTCCGCCGTGCGCGGCCGCGTTGAATTAAAAGCTAACTCACCGTATTTTGTCGTTTTAGAGCCGCATTTATCCTACACAGCGATGAAGAGTGAGAATTTCGCGTAGCCAAAGAGCAGAATAGTTCGCGGTTTAGAGGTATTTACTCCGCGCTTCAAAATAGTTCTTCACGCTAAAAAGATCTTATAGACAAAAAGAGCCGCGTTCGTGAATAAGGCCACTGAAATTTTTCCTAAGAGGTGGTCGATGACTCCAACGAGCGCGGCCGGTAGATCTTTTGATAGCATAAGCTCTCAAAATTCGCAGCATCTTTCGATAACGGACCTGGATGAACAGACCAAAATCCTGGGGATCTTTTTCTACACCGTTTGGCATTTCTTTGGTGATTTCAGAAAGATATTTTCAGGGATCACCGACCCACGCGACCCAAAGAAGATCATCTATGAAGTGGGAGATCTCGCTTTTGCCAAGATCTTTATGTTCATGTGCGGTCTGGAGGCGCGACGGCAGATAGCGTATCTGGTTCGCGGCGGCAGGGGCGCCGATCAGTTCCGTGAAGCCTTCGGAGCTCCCTCTTGCCCACACGGGGACACGCTCAACGATGCCTTCGCCGGTATGGATCCTGCTGAGTTTCAGGCTGTCTTGTGTTCGATGGTAAACAATCTCATTCGCAAGAAAGTGCTGTATCCTTACCGGCTCCCGGACCGATATTTCCTGCTCGCCATCGACGGTACATGGACCTTGAAACGCAAGACCCGTCACTGTCCCCGATGCCTTACCCAGACAAAAAACGGTAAAACCACGTACTATCACATGGTAGTGGAAGCGAAACTCGTAACGTCGGACGGATTGGTCTTTCCCGTGTTCACCGAGTTCGTGGAAAACACCGGCAATGATTCCAAGCAGGATTGTGAGCTCAAGGCATTCTACCGCATCACAACAAAGATCAAGGCTTGGTTCCCGAGGCTACCGGTCATGGTTACCATTGACGGCCTTTTTGCAGGCGGTCCGGTTTTTTCGATGTGCAGGGATGCCGGTTGGAAATTCATGGTGGCGCTCAAGGACGGGAGTCTTCCCACGGTGAATCAAGAGTTTGAATCCCTCTGCCCACTGCAACCCGAAAACCGGCTGTCTTATGAATGGCTTGATGGAAAAACCCGCGTGAAACAGCCTTTCCGTTGGGTCAATGGGATCGAATACACCGATACGGAAAAGACAGAGCACACCGTGGATGTGATCGAATGTATGCAGAAACGGGAAGAAGCCGGAGGGACAGTTACCACGAACACGTTCAAATGGGTCACCAACATGCGGGTGTCATCCAGCAACGTATTAAAATTAGCCAATAATGGAGGAAGGTTACGACGGAAGGTTGAAAACGAGGGCTTTAATGTTCAGAAGAATGGGGGGTACGGCCTGACGCATGAGTATTCGAGGAACGACAACTCAGCAAAAATATTCCATATTCTTATGCAGATTGCCCATCTTTTAAAACAGTTGCTCACGAGGGGAAGTCTGATGAAGAAGTGGTTTCCGGGGGGGATGGGCTCTGTGAAAAACGTGGGCTTCAGGCTGCTGGAGGCCTGGAGAAACGCACACCTGCCGGGGGGAATGCTCCAGTGGATAACGCAATGGCGATTTCAGATACGCTTCTGCCCTGATACGTCCTAGTCGGTTGTGCGTCCGGTCGTTCCCCATTCTCTGAGACATGACAAAAAGATAAATTTCAACCGGGCCGCGCCCGGTAGTTGTCTCAGCTCGCCCATCCGGAAGCACGCGGGGACACTCACAACGAAAGGGGAGCGCCCAAAGTGCAAGCGTGAAGATCACCCTTCATCGCTGTATCCTACATGGAGTTCTTGACTTTGGGCTCAAAAACCGATATTTTAAGGGAGCAAAGACCGTCCTCAACGTATCATGACTCCCCCCCCTTGATACATCACCTGAGACGGTCTTTATTTCATGCCATCGCTTGAGAGAGCGGTCGCCGTTAGCCATTTTCTCCCCAGGAGACCAAACAATGCCTCCGCGGCTTCCTCCTTGGCTTCGCGTCAAGATGTCCACTGCATCAAATATTCACCACACTCGCAATCGTCATTATCACAAGGGACTCCACACAGTATGCCGAGAAGCGCACTGTCCTAATCAAGCGCAGTGCGTCAAGAGCGGTTGCGCCACATTCCTCATCTTAGGGAATGTATGCACGCGAAACTGTGCCTTTTGTGCCGTCACGCACGGAATACCACGTGAGATCAACTACGATGAGCCCTTCCTCGTTGCAGCCGCCGCGCACTATATGAAGCTGAAACATGCAGTATTAACGTCGGTTACGCGCGATGACCTGCTCGATGGAGGCGCTGCGATGTATGCCGCTACCGTGGAGGCGCTACGTGCTACAGCTCAAGATGTAACGGTCGAGTTGCTGATACCCGACTTCCATGGAGATGTGGCGGCCTTGGAACGGGTCCTGGCGAGCAGGCCTGATGTTTTGAACCACAATTTGGAGACGGCGCCGCGATTATACCCCCTCGTGAGAATGGGAGCTTCTTATTCGCGATCTCTCAAACTCCTGCGAGAGGCTCGGTTACGAAACCCTCTACTACCTACGAAGACGGGTCTTATGCTGGGAATGGGCGAAAAACCAGAGGAGATTATACAGGTATTCAAAGATATTGTAGGTGTAGGCTGCTCTGCGCTCACATTAGGGCAATACCTTCAGCCCTCAACCTTGCATCATCAAGTGCAGCGTTTTCTTTCACAGGCAGAATTCGACGAACTGGCGGAGGTGGCTCGGTCAATCGGAATTAAGTATGTGCAAGCAGGACCTCTGGTTAGAAGTTCGTTTCGGGCCGGCGAGCTGGCACGCGAGATATTGAATACTCGCAGTGCTCAATAAGAGTGTCTGAAGATGGCGCAAATTAGTGGCTGCGTTACTAGAGGAGCGCCCTGAGCCGGGTCGCTCTCTCATTCCGATATGGCGCGCTATACTAGACAGCTTCTGGATTGCAGAAGCTCAGGAGTAGGGTGAAAAGCCCGAGCGCGCACCATTAAGTTCATTCTCCTGCGGTTCTCACCGCCCGCAAAATGCGCAGCCCTATTTCCGTGGCCAGATCCGAATCCGAATCCTTGAGGGCTGCGGCTATTTCACTCCATTCGTCCTCATCACCGCTGATAGTGATTTCGATGAGATCATCCTCATGCTCGTTGATCGTTGCTTCAGATATTTCCATAACTTAAACTCCTTGGCGCCGCAGCGGCCCTTGATTATCAAATCACAGGGTTTCACTCCTTAAGAAGACAATCCGTTGTCCACTAGCAGGGGTCTCGACGCCTGCGAACCGGCTCTTCCGAGCCCCCTCATAGGGTGGCCCGTGACCTTTATATAGAATCGTATAAAAATGGTTTTTAAAAGGCAACAACTTATACTGTCCTCCACTCGAACTCTTCGCATCTTCCCCGCCCAACAAGCTTTTTTAATTAGGTGTCGCCCAGCTTTACAGCAATCCCGAGGGGCACACTATAAAGAGAGAAGTACGCTTCGCCGCTCTGCGCACCATGCCCTATCGGCTACGCGGTAAATCCCGGCGAGCAAGTACTTAGCATCATGTCGAGGAGAGTAAATAAAGAACGGTTAAGCGCACAGGTAAACCTGAAAAGATAAAAAAAAAGCAATCCAGATTAGGAGGATTGCTAAGAGGGTATGGTTAGGAGTCGTTGTTCAATGTCTTGGTAGCAAATAGGGCGCCAATATCAAAAAACGGGACAGAGAGCGGAAGTCGTGCAACAACGGAAGCATAGCCCTTAGTAAGGTGCGCATTTTTTATACGGCGTGTCCACTGAAAAGTCGGAAGACGGATACTTTTTTCGCAGTGGGCGGCCAATGCCTATAGGCGCCGCCGCGTGCGTAGACGCCCTCACAAACGTGAAAAGCGTACTGCGAAAAAACCGTCCACTTCATCCTGAGCGACTGAAGGAAAGGTTTTCAGGACTCCAGGCTGCGGCTGATATTCACTTCTGAAGAGGTTGGGTTCCTTCGGCGCTGAAATTCGGAAGTTCTTATGCGTATTAAGAAAGGCCTGCATCACTCCATACGTTTCCTGAGGCGTGACTGAACACACGGAATATACCAAGGTTCCACGAGGGACAAGCAGTTTGCATGCAGTGTCGAGGAGCTTTTTTTGCTTCTCGGCATAAAGAGGCGGTTCATGTTCTTTAGTTCTATACCGCGTTTCAGGATTGTGACGAAGAACACCCAGGCCTGAACATGGCGCATCCACTAGAATGCGATCAAATCGGGCCGACGCCGGCAGCGCTGCTTCGTCGGTGGCATCAGCCTGCACGACTTCGGCCTCGACTCTCAAGCGCCGCAGATTGGCGATCATGGCCCTTACGCGCTCCTGATTGTGTTCAACGGCGGTTATGCGTGCTTTCCCATTGGTGAGCGCCGCCAAATGCGCAGTCTTGCCGCCCGGGGCCGCGCACGCGTCCAGAATACGTTCGCCCGGTTGCGCTTCGAGGAACACGCCTATCATCTGGGATGCGAGGCTCTGCACTGTGAATAGGCCTTCAGCGAATCCCGGCAGAGTTTCGATGGGACCGTGTACACCCGTAATTCGCAAGACATCGGGAGATCCTTTTACCGCGCCGATGTGACTAACATAGCCATGTAGCAGCTTCATAAGCTGATCTGAATCCCCCGTAAGCCGATTAATTCTGATATCCAGAGGAGCTGGGCCATTATTCGCCGACAAAATGCGTCTAGTGATATCGGGGCCATATTCGCTCAACCACTGCGTTACCAGCCATTCCGGATGTGAGTAATAGGTGGCGAGATCGTGTGGGCGGTCGCTAGGACGAGGGTCTTTTACCGATGTGTCACGCAAAAAGCTACGGAGTACAGCGTTTACCAGTCCCGCAAATCTCGGATTCGCTGTGCTCTTAACCTGAGAAACCGCTTGATTTACGGCTGCGGAATGGGGAATACGATCGAGAAATATCAATTGATAAAAAGCTATCCTGAGAATGTCCCGAATATGAGAGGAGATCTGTAGACTTCCGCAAGTGGCGGAGCGGTTCATCACTGCGTCGAGACGATCCCTCCACCTGAGAACGCCATACACTATTTCCGTAACTAGAGCCCTGTCTCTGGCTGAGAGTTGTTCATGATTGAGAACCGTGGAAAGCGCCGCTTCGGCGTGCCTGCCTTCTCTTGTGAGAGCCAGCACATCGAGGGCGCTTTCCCGCGCGGGAGTTGTGCCCGTCAACACAGCGCGTTCCTGCGGAGTTGAGAAGGTGTCCGAAGAGCGCAATGATCGGGTCCGGATTTATGTTTCTCCACGGGCCATGGCTTCTAAGCGAGCGATCCGTTCCGCCGTTGGAGGATGCGTGGAGAATAGTGCGGCAAACCCTTCGCCGAAAAAGGGATGCACGATGAACATGTGCGCAGTGGACTGATCGCCGTGTTGCATAGGCACTTGCGAAGCCCCCTGTTCGAGTTTTTTGAGGGCGCTCGCCAGCCATAGAGGATGATTGGTCAAGTGCGCGCCGGAACTGTCGGCCATGTATTCGCGAGATCGGGAGATCGCCAACTGAATGATCATCGCCGCAACAGGCGCTAAAACAATCAGCAATAGACTTGACAATACGGAGTTGCCGCCACCTCGGTTCTCATCCGAACGACCACCGCCGAACATCATGCCGAAACGTCCAATCTGCGCAATGTATGTGATTGCCGCACCGACAGTGGCGGCTATGCTTTGGATGAGAATGTCTCTATTCTTCACGTGAGACAACTCGTGAGCTAGTACCCCGGCGAGCTCCTCATAACTCAGGAGTTGCAAAATGCCCTCTGTTACGGCTACTGCCGCGTGCTCAGGGTCACGACCGGTTGCAAACGCGTTAGGGGCTGCTTCAGGAATGATGTAGAGCTTCGGCATGGGGAGCCCGTCGGATTGCGCAAGTTGTTGCACTAACTGATATAATCGTGGTTCATCCTCATGGTTTATCTCCTGCGCCTTATACATACTGAGGACAATTTTGTCGCTAAACCAGTAACTGCCCACATTCATAATTACAGCTAAAATGATGGCGATAGTGGCTCCGGATCTACCGCCGATAGCAAAGCCCACCACCACGAACAAGGCCGCCAAACCCGATAGGAGCACAAGGGTTTTAACTTGATTCATTGTCTTCCCCGTAAACGCTGCAAAATTAGGTCATATCGCTTTGTCGCAATAACGATCACCATAAAATAGGGACAGCCAAAAGCTTGTTGGGTTCTATTCACCGGTCGGAAAGCGAATGTCGCAAGATCGTGCCGGCGGCATATCGAACCCTCAAAGTCCATTCAGTAACAATAGAGTAATGACTTCAGTATTCTCTAGAATACGGCGCCGGACTAGTGGATAGCGCAACGACCGCTACGTTCAATAAAGTGAATTACCCACGCGCAACCTTCTTCCGCGCGCGAACTCTCCTGCATTTATGCGCTTCTTGCCGGGCGCTTGTATTTCGTCGATGCGCAAGAGCCCTCTTCCTGTGCCTACCAGTATAGCGTCCGCCAATAGAGAATGAATGCGTCCCGGAACTTCTTCACCGCGAGCCACACTGACCGACCAGATTTTCATTTGTTCCGCGTCCTTTTGGTAAAAAGCCACTGGCCACGGATTCATGGCTCGCACTAACCGCTCGATGGATTCAGCGTCTTGCTGCCAGACTATCCGTGCGTCCTCCTTTGTGAGGAGCTGAGTATATGTAGCGTCATCGTTATTCTGCGGGTTCGGCTCAAGTTTTCCTTGGAACAGGGCTTTCAATGTCCTAATTATCAGCGGAGCGCCGGCCTCGGAAAGTGTACGTGCGAGGGTTTCTACCGTGTCGGTGGGATCAATAGGAGTTTGCTGCTGGAGCAGAATATCCCCGGTGTCCATACCCTCATCCATCAGCATGGTCGTTACGCCTGTAACCTGCTCCCCAACTAAGATAGCCGATGCTATGGGCGAAGCGCCGCGGAACTTCGGCAGCAGTGACGCGTGTAAATTCACGCACCCGAATGCAGGTATGGACAAAATCTCTCTGGGTAAGATCTTGCCGAATGCCACCACCACTATCACATCAGGCGTCAAATCGCGCAAACGCGTGTGTACTTCGGAATCAGAGAGCTTCTGCGGTTCCCATAAGGGCAGGCCTAGGTTCTCGCCAAGCAGCTTAATCGGAGTAGGCGCCGCCTTTCTGCCGCGTCCCTTGGGCTTGTCCATCTGAGTAATAACAGCCACCACCTGGAATTCCTCATGAAGCGCCTTAAGGACGGGAACAGCAAAATCAGGTGATCCCATAAACGCGATTTTACGACTCAACCGTTCCTCCTGACCTTTTTCACAGCTTTTCGCGTGTACATATTCCTGCGCAATGGAGTAGCATGTTCCAAAATGGTGACGCCTCTCAGATGGTCTATTTCATGTTGTAAGGCTCTCGCCAGGAGCCCGTCCGCTTCTATCGTGACGGGATCCCCATCTAAATTGGTAGCCTTCACTTGGATGCGCGCGGACCTTTTCACATCAACAGCAAAGTCCGGCACGCTTAGGCAACCTTCTTCACCTTCGGTTTCACCTTCACAGAGTGTAATTTCCGGATTGATGAGCACGACAGGTTGCTTCTTTTTCTCACTTATGTCGGTGTAAGGATATACCACATCGAGCACGATGAGCTGGATGAGTTCGCCCACCTGGTTAGCAGCAAGACCGATGCCCGGCGCTTTGTACATCGTTTCCGCCATATCTATGGCGAGTCGAACCAGCCGATCGTCGATGTTTGTAATAAGCTCGGCCTGACTTGCCAAGACGCTGTTTGGGATTGTGATGATTTCCTTCAAAGACATGTCGAAATCTCGCTTTCTGTAAAGTAATATGTCCGCATTCGTGTTGGTGTGTCAAGCGGCGTAAGGTTTATATCGGCAAAAGCTTCGAGCCTGCCGTTCACAAAATATAGTAAGTATCTCCGGGAAAGAAACGGTGGCCAAACGGTAATATTTTGCTGGGGAGCCCATTTTCATCTTTGCTTCCTCACAATTTTACGTTACGATGAAATTACATTGGTTATGGAGCACGCGAAACATAGACTCGTAGACATGCTCAGGAAACTATGGTAGGAGAATTAACGGTCTTTCATCCCATTGAAGGTCCAAATGTATGAGGAGGTACGTATGAAAAAACTAGCATTAGCGGCATTGGTAGTGGCACTGGCAGTGATTTTCGTTTCACCGGCATCGGCCTTTTTTGGTCTATTCGGTGGCAAAGGCGGCGGATGCGGCGCAACCTGCGCCCCAGCGTATTGTGCGCCTGTTTATTGCGCCCCGATGTATAGTGCGCCTTGCGCCCCGATGTATTGTGCGCCGGCCCCTTGCAAGAAAATGTACAAGGGCAAAAGACGAGCCAAAAGAAACAGAGGCTAATTAGGGCTATCGGGAATTTAGCTACGCAACATAGTTGTTTGAAGGGATGAACACCGACATTTGAGCTAGAGATCTTGTCTCGAGTTCAGCAATTAATTTTCCCATGCAATCTTGTTGATTACGGCGTAATCACGAATTATGGGGGAGAGCGTTCAATTGCGCCTCCCCTTATCTCATTGCCACCCGCGACATTCTTAAATCGGCTATTACACATCACTGGGTGAGACAGGAGCGCCGAAATTAGATTATCATTCATCCTTCTGTAAGGATGCGGCCGCACGAGCAAGGCCCCGCCATATTCGTTCCATCCACTCCTTGTGTTCCGGTTTCATGACGCAGCTTCTCAA